>NZ_BAAABU010000002.1:0-328292 GCF_039521145.1 Saccharothrix mutabilis subsp. mutabilis | reverse complement strand
CCTGCGCCGCTGAGCGCGCGCCGCCGACCCCGTGCTGCCCAGCCCGCGCCCGTCAGCGGCCCTTGAAGTGGGCCTGCCGCTTCTCCACGAAAGCCGCCACCGCCTCCCGGTGGTCGGCCGTCGCCCCGGCCTCCGCCTGCGTCCGCGCCTCCACCTCCAGCGCCGCCGCCAGCTCGCCCGAGAAGGCCATCGCCTCCTTGATCTTGGCGTAGGCCACCGTCGGCCCGGCCGCCAGCTTCCGCGCCAGCGCCTGGGCCGTCGACAGGGCCTCGCCGTCCGGCACGACCTGGTTCACCATGCCGATGCGCAGCGCCTCCTCCGCGTCCACCGGCTGGGCCAGCAGCATCATCTCCATCGCCCGCCCGTGCCCGATCAGCCTCGGCAGGGTCCACGACGCCCCGGAGTCCGCCGTCAGTCCCACGTTCGCGAACGCCATCAGGAACTTCGCCGACGCCGCCGCCACCCGCAGGTCCGACGCGTACGCCAGGGACGCGCCGGCCCCCGCCGCCATGCCGTTGACCGCCGCGATCACCGGCTTCGGCATCGCCACGATGGCCTTGACCAGCGGGTTGTAGTGCTGCTCGACCGTGTGCAGCGGGGCCGGGTCACCCGCTTCCAGCAGGGCGACGTGCTCCTTCAGGTCCTGGCCCGCGCAGAACGCCTTGCCGGCCCCGGTGATGACCACCGCTCGGACCGCCTCGTCCTCGGCGGTCTCCTGGACGGCCGCCAGCAGGCGCTCCTTCAGGGCGACCGTGAACGAGTTGTACGACTCGGGCCGGTTCAGGGTGAAGGTGCGAACGCCGTCGGCGTCGTCGACGAGGAGTTCGGACACTGGTGGGACCTCCATGCGGGCTAGTCGAGGCTGTCGTCCACGAACTTGCGCACCGCGGGCGCGAGCCGTGCGGTGTGCTTGTCGAAGAACTCGGCCGCCGCGGTGCCCGGCCAGTCCTCCGGCAGCAGGTCGCGGGGCAGTCCGGGGTCGCGGAACAGGAACTTCCGCCACGCGTGCAGGAAGCGCTGGGACGCCGCGAACGCCTCGGCCGGCGACGAACCGTCCACTGCGGACACCACCGGCTCCCACTCGGCGACGAACCGGGTGTAGTCGCGGCCCAGCGTCTCCAGGTCCCACGCCCGCGCCGCCAGCGCCGCCGGCGAGCCCTCGTGCTCCCCGTGGAACGTGCTCGCCGCCACACCCTCCGCCGCCAGCACGTCGGCCAGCTCGGGGGAGGGGCGCGGTGCGATCCAGGTCACCGGGCCCAGCGCGCCGTAGCCGAGCAGTTGCAGCGGGGACGCCAGCCGGTCGCGCGCCTCCCGCGCGGGCAGCTCCTCCAGCACGACCACGTGCCAGCGTCCGTCCCACGTGGACGGCCGGGTCCGGTAGATGCGGGCGGCGGCCTCGTCGAGCCGGCGTTCCGCCCGGGGGGTCATCGCGTAGCCGGGGCCCGACGGCAGGCGGACCGGCTCCAGCCAGCCCTGCCGCACGGTCCGGGACACGGCGGTGCGCACGGCGGGCGCCGCGAAGTCCAGCGGTTCGAGCAGCCGGACGAGGGCGGCGATGGTCGCGGCGCCACCCCGCTCCCGCAGGTGGCCGCCGTAGACGTCGAAGAGCGCCGAACGTGCCCGCACGGGTTCCGAGTCTGTCAGGGCGACCCCGCGACACGCCACAGCCCGCGAATTGGTCACAACCAGGTGACAGCGGAAAAAGCACGCCGAAAATCGTTGTGGCACGGCGATCCTGGCGCTGAACTGGGCGTTGACCAAGATCGTCAACCACTCTCCGCCACCCCGAGAAGATCGGTTCGGTTTCGCCGCCGAGTCCGCATAGGGGAGAATGGGTCGGTATCCGGCCCTGGTCGGACGGGGAAGAAGTTGACGGAGGGAGCACGCGATGGCGGCCATGAAGCCCCGGACCGGCGACGGTCCCCTTGAGGTCACCAAGGAGGGGCGTGGCATCGTGATGCGCGTTCCACTGGAGGGTGGGGGGCGCCTCGTCGTCGAGATGTCGGCGGACGAGGCCAACGCCCTGGGTGAAGCCCTCAAGGCAGCCGCTGGCTGACCCTAGCCGGAGCGAGAATCGTCGACGCCCCGGTTCCACAGTGGAACCGGGGCATCGCTACGTCGTGACCCCGACCCGAAGCCCTGGAGGACCCTGCCGTGCGCCTGCCCCTGCCCACCCCCCTGGTCGCCGTCGAGGCGGCCGAAACGGTCCGCCGCGGCGTGGGCGCGGTCGTGCTGGCGACGCCCGGCGAGCCCGTCGTCCTGGGTCCGGGCGGCGCCGACGTCGAGGTGACCTCCGAGGTCACCGGCAAGGCGGGCAGCACCGCGAAGCTGTCCGGCCGCTGGGTGCTGGGCGTCGGCTCGGGCACCCCGGCCGACTGGCGCACGGCGGGCGCGGGCCTGGTCCGCGCCCTGAACAGCGACGTCGAGGCCGGCGGCGCGACCACGTTCGACGTGCTGCTCACGCCCGACGCCGACGTGCGGTCCCTCGTGCTCGGCCTGGTGCTGGGCGGCTACCGGTTCAAGGTGACCGGGCAGGACGCGCCCAAGCGCGTCAAGTCGCTGCGCCTGGTGGGCGCGGACGCCGACGAGGTGCGGGTCGCCGCGGACCTGGCCGCCGCCACCGCCCTGACCCGGGACCTCGCGAACGCCCCGTCCAACGTCAAGGACCCGGCGTGGCTGGCCGCGACCGCCGCCAGGCTGGCCGGCGCGGTGCCCGGCCTGGGCGTGCGGGTGCGCGACGAGAAGTGGCTGGCGAACAACGGGTTCGGCGGCGTGCTGGCGGTCGGCGCGGGCTCGTCCCGCCCGCCCCGGATGGTGCACCTGACCTGGGAGGGCGCGACGACCGGACCGCACCTCGCGCTGGTCGGCAAGGGCATCACGTTCGACACCGGCGGCATCTCCGTCAAGCCCGCCGAGGGCATGCACCTGATGCGCACGGACATGGCCGGCGGCGCGGCCGTCATCGCCGCCATGATCGCCATCGCCCGGCGCAGCCTCCCCGTCCGGGTGACCGGTCTGGTGCCGTGCGCGGAGAACCACGTGTCCGGCGACTCCTACCGGCCCGGCGACGTCGTGCGGCACTTCGGCGGCCTGACCACCGAGGTGAGCAACACCGACGCCGAGGGCCGGATGGTGATGGCCGACGCCCTCGCCTACGCGGTGGACGAGCTGGGCGCGGACGTCCTGGTGGACGTCGCCACCCTGACCGGCGCGATGAAGGTCAGCCTGGGCGTGCGGACCGGCGGCCTGTTCGCCTCCGACGACGCGGTGGCGGCGGCGATCGCGGACGCCGGCGCGCGGGTCGGCGAGGCCTGGTGGCGGATGCCGCTGCTGGAGGACCACGCCGAGGACGTCAAGAGCGACATCGCCGACCTGCGGCAGTGCCCGCCCGGTCCGGGCGGCATCACGGCGGCGCTGTTCCTGCGCGAGTTCACCGGCGGGCTGCCGTGGGCGCACCTGGACATCGCGGGCCCGGCGCGGTCGGACAAGAACTACGACGAAGTGGTGGCGGGCGCCACCGGATTCGCCGCGCGCACTCTCGTGGAGTTCGCGGAACACCACGGCCGCTGAGCGGAATCGGCGCGGGCGACGCCGATTCCGCCCGAACGAGTGGATTCTCAGTCGTTCTCGGCGTAACTCGCGCCGGAATCGTAGGCGAAGCCGAGCGGGTGCACGTCGACCGATTCGTGGGCGTGGCCCGCCTCGGCGCCGTCGTCGTGGTGGTCGCTGCCGTCGTCGGCGAACGACGCGATGTGGTGGTAGTGGAACCCGAGGTCGCCCGCGTACAGGTGTTCGTTGTGGTAGAAGGCTTCGCCGTCGCCGGAGTGGGCGTCCGTGTAGTCGACGTGGAAACCCAGCGGGCCGACGCCGACGTGGTCGCCGTGGTAGCCCGCGGATTCCGCGGACGCGAGGCCGGCGGCGCCGACGACGACGGGCAGGGACAACGCTGTGGCCGCGACCAGGCGGACGAGGTTGCGCACGGATTCCTCCTCGTGGATTCGGACCTGCCCGCCCATCGTGGCCCGGCGCGAAGAGCGCCGCATTCGGCTGCACGCGATCGTGTCGCGTATCCCTCGATCGGGAGAATTTACTGGTTGTCGAATTCACGCCGCGCGTTCGCGCACCCCGTTCAGGCGTTCCGGACGTGGTCCCGGAACGCCCGCACGGCCGGTGGCAGCGGCACGCCCGCGAGCCACACCAGGGCGATCTCCCGGCGCGCGCCGGGCGCCAGCGGCAGCTCGACCAGCCCGGTCGGGCCCTCCGCGTGCGGCAGCAGCGCGACGCCCAGGCCGGCGGCGACCAGCCCCCGGACGGTGTCCGTCTCCTGGCCCTCGAAGGCCAGCCGGGGCGCGAACCCGGCCGCCGCGCACAGGTCGTCGGTGATCTGGCGCAGCCCGTAGCCGCGTTCCAGCCCGACGAACTCCTCGTCGGCCAGTTCGGCGACCTCGACGGCGTCCCGGCCGGCCAGCCGGTGGCCGGGCGGCAGCACCAGGACCAGTTCCTGGGTGCGCACGACGGCGTGCTCGTGGGCGGCGTCGTGCGGCGGCGGCGCGACCAGGGCGAGGTCGACCACCCCGTCCTCCAGGTGGGACAGCAGGACCTGCCGCGAGTCCTGCACCAGCCGGAACCGCACGTGCGGGTGCTCCTCCCGGAACCCGCGCACGAACTCCGGCACCAGCGACCGCCCGAGCAGGTGCAGGAACCCCAGCGCGACCAGGCCGCGCGACGGGTCCACCTCCTCGACCGCCGCCCGGTGCCCGGCCTCGAACACCGCGAGCGCCCGGTCCGCCGCCGACGCGAGCAGCCGCCCGGCCCGCGTGAGCCGCACCCGCCGGCCGCTGCGCACGACCAGCGGCGCCCCGAGCGACTCGCCCATCGCCGCCAGCCACCGGCTGACCGTGGGCTGCGGCACCCCGACGGCCGCCGCCGCGCGCGTCACGTGCTCGTCCTCGGCGAGGGCGCGCAGCACGGCGAGTTTCGGGGCCAATTCATCCATCACGGTATTGATTGTGCTCAAATCTCGTATTGGACGCATGGCTTAGCGTCGGAAACATGCCCAGTCGTCTCACCGTGGCCACCGTTTCGACCGGCTTGGCGACGTTCGCGGTCCTGTACGCGCCGCAGCCGGTCCTGCCGCAGATCGCGGCCGAGTTCGGGTTGCGGCCGGGCACGGCGTCGTTGGCGGTGAGCGCGGCGACGGGCGCGTTGGCGCTGGCCGTGGTGCCGTGCGCGGTGCTGGCGGAACGGGTCGGGCGGCGGCGGGTGATCGTGTGGTCGGTGCTGCTCGCGGCCGTGATCGGCCTGGTCCTGCCGCTCGCGCCCAGCTACCCGGCGTTCCTCGGGCTGCGGGTGCTGCAGGGCGTGGCGACGGCCGGCATCCCGGCGGTGGCCATGGCGTTCCTCGCCGACGAGGCCGCCGCGATCGGTGCGGCGATCGGCGCGTTGATCGCGGGCAACAGCGCGGGCGGCATGATCGGGCGGCTGGTCGCGGGGATCGGGACGGACTGGATCGGTTGGCGCGGCGCGCTGGCCGTGGTGGCGGGGTTCGCGCTGGCCTGCGCCCTGGTGACGGCCGCGTACCTGCCGGCGGGCAAGCCGACGTCGCGCCGCGAGGCCGGCTTGCGCTCGGCGTTGACCGACCCGGTGTTGCTCGCGCTGTACGCCGTGGCGGTGCTGGGGGTGTCGGCGTTCGTCTCGCTGTTCAACGTGGTCGCGTTCCGGCTGGCGCTGCCACCGGGCCTGGCCTCCCTGGTGTTCCTGGCGTACGCGGCGGGCGGTGCGTGCTCGGCGGTGGCGGGCCGGTTGGCCGACCGGCACGGCCGGGCGGTGATCGCCTTGGCCGCGCTGGCGGTCACCGCCTCGGGGGCGTTGGTGACCGTGCCGGACAGCCTCGTGGCGGTGGGGCTGGGGCTGGCCGTGTTCACCGGCGGGTTCTTCGCGGTGCACGCGGTGGCCAGCGCGTGGGTGGGCGCGCGGGCGACCGCGAAGGGGCCGGCGTCGGGCGCGTACCTGTTCGCCTTCTACCTGGGGAGCAGCGCCGGTGGTACGGCGGGCAGCACCGCGTACCAGGGGTGGGGGTGGACCGGCTTGGTGGTGCTGGTGGTCGGCTGGCTCGCCCTCGCGGCGGTGGCGGTGGTGTCGGCCGGCCGTGGCTCCGCCCGCCGCGAGCCAGGCGCGCATGGTTCTGCGGGCCAGGAGCCCGCCGCGCGTGGTCCTGCGGGCGGCGAGCCCGCCGGGCGTGGCCCTGCGCGCCATGAGCCCGCCGGGCGTGGTTCTGCGGGCCATGAGCCCGCCGGGCGTGGTTCTGCGGGCCATGAGCCCGCCGGGCGTGGTCCTGCGCGCCGCGAGCCTGCCGCGCGTGGCTCTGCGGGCCAGGAGCGCGCCGGCCGTGAATCCGCCGATCCGGAGCGCGCCGGCCGGGAAAGCGCCGGCCGCGAGCCTGCCGGCCGGGGGTCCGTCGGTCAGAAGTCCAGCGGCACCGCCACCGGGTCGCCGGGTTCGATCGGTGTCGCGCCCAGGATCGGCAGGTCCACCGTGCCCGCCGTCACCGCCACGGACACCGACCGCGCGTCCGCCGGCACCTCCACCACCACGGCCACCGGGAACGTGTCACCGCCGTAGCGCGCCCCCACCAGCGGCGCGCGGGAGCCGTCCGGCAGGGTCACCGCCACCAGGTCCTTGGTCAGCGCCGCCCCCGCCGTCTGGGGCAGGTCCCGGCCTTGAAGGCGCAGTTCGAGCAGGGCCCTGTCCGGTGCGGACGCGGTGGCCAGGCCGTACTGCTGGCCGTCCACGTTCACCGGCCGCTGCCTGCCCAGGCGCACCCGCTGCACCTCCAGCGCGCCCTCCGCGCCGCCGACCTTCAGCTTGTGCGCCACGGGTGTCGGCGACGCCGGACCCGGCGGGCGGCGCAGCGCCGGGAACACCTCGCCCAGCGCGACCCCCGAGGGCACCTCCACCCGCTGCTCCAACGACTTCGCGCCCACCGTGGACAGCGCCAGCGCCTCCTGACCGCCGGCGTCGGGCACGGTGTAGACCACGAACACCGACCCTGTCTCCGGCAACCGGTCCATCGGCAGCGGGTGCCGCTTGCCCGGCACCTGTAGCGCCGCCTCCGGCGGTTGCGGCAGCCACCCGCTCCACGGCGCCTGGCGGAACGCCGTGTCCGTCTCGCGCAGGCGCTCCACCGACAGCCGCAGCACCCGCAGCCGGACCCCGTGCTCGGCGCGCAGCTCGCCCTTCTCGGTGGACCACGCCTCCGGGCTGCCGTACCCGGTGATCCTCAGCGCCAACTGGTCGTCCCGGACCAGGCCCGCCGCCTCGGGCAGCGCCCGGCCGTCGTCGGGCTGCACGGCCAGGAAGTCCGGCCCCGCGAGCTTCCCGCCCTGGTCCGCGTCCGCCTCACGCCCGTCGGTGCGCACGAGCTTGCCCACCGGTGTGCTGCGGCTGCCCGGGTCGGGCACCTGCGGCGGCTGGACCTCCAGCCGCACGCCGCCGTCGTTCTGCTCGACCTCCTTCAACGGCACCGGCACCCAGTCCGTGGCCGCGGCCGTGCCGGGCACCTGGACCGGCCCGCACCACAGCCGCCGGTCCACCTCCGCCTGCGCCCCGGTGCGGGCGAACCAGCAGCTCACCGCGTCACCGGCGCGCGCCACGTAGCCGAAGCTGAGCGTGTAGCTCAGCTCCGCCTCGGCCTGCATCTGCAACCCCTGCGCGTCCACCACCGGCTTGCCGCCGATGGTGAGCGGCACCTGCGACGCCGTCGTCCGCGCCGGCGCGGCGCCGCAGCCCGCCAGAAGAAGGCAGGCGAGCACGACCCACCTCATGATGACCCCCAGTAGTCGATCCCCTACTGGTTAAAGGTGGTCGGAACGCTCGCAGGTTGCGTTTTGTTGCTGTGACCCACATCACATGGGATGTGACAGGGCTGCCTCGTACACCGCCACGGTCTCCTCGGCCACCGTCGACCAGGAGAACTCCCGCACCGCCCGCTCCCGCCCGGCCGCGCCGAACGCCCGAGCCTTCGCCGGGTCCGCCAACAACGCGTTGACCGCGTCCGCCAGCCCGGTCCGGAACGCCGGCTCGTCGTCGGCCGAGTAGTGCACCAGCAGCCCGGTCCGGCCGTGGTCCACCACCTCGGGGATGCCACCGACGTCGGAGGCCACCACGGCGGTGCCGCACGCCATCGCCTCCAGGTTCACGATCCCCAGCGGCTCGTACACCGACGGGCACACGAACACCGCCGCGTGGCTCAGGATCTGCCGCACGTCCGCCTGCGGCAGCATCTGCTGGATCCACACCACGCCCGGCCGCGCCGCCGCCAGCTCGGCCACCGCGAGCCGGGTCTCCTCGGCGATCTCCGGCGTGTCCGGCGCGCCCGCGCACAGCACGACCTGGGCCTCCGGCGAGATCCGGTGCGCCGCCGCCACGAGGTGCCCGACGCCCTTCTGCCGCGTGATCCGCCCGACGAACGCGACGATCGGCTTGGCGGGGTCGATCCCGTGCCGCGCCAACGCGTCCGTCTCGCTCACCGGGTGGTACTCGGCGGTGTCGATGCCGTTGCGGACCACGTGCACCCGCGCCGGGTCCAGCGCCGGGTAGCAGTCCAGCACGTCCGCGCGCATCCCGTCGCTGACCGCGATGATCGCGTCCGCCGCCTCGTACGCCGTGCGCTCCACCCACGACGAGATCCGGTACCCGCCCCCGAGCTGCTCGGCCTTCCACGGCCGGCGCGGCTCCAGCGAGTGCGCGGTGACCACGTGCGGGACGCCGTGCAGCAACTTCGCCAGGTGACCGGCCATGTTGGCGTACCAGGTGTGCGAGTGCGCCACCTGCACGCCACCCAGCGCGGCGGCGATCTCCAGGTCCGCCGACAGCACGCCCAGGGCCGCGTTCGCGCCCGCCAGCGACGCCGCCGGGTTGTGGGCGAACGCGTCCGGGCGCGGCGCGCCGAACGCGTGCACGTCCACCTCCACCAGCTCCCGCAACCTCGGCACGAGGAAACCGACGTGCACCCCGGCGCCGCCGTAGACCTCCGGCGGGTACTCCCGTGTCAGCAGTCCAATTCGCACGCCGCCCACCGTAACCCCGGCCCGCCGGACGTCCGGGTGAACAGCGCGGGTCTCCGTCGCTTCGCCGTGGTGGCCCGGTGCCCGCCCGGTTAGGGTCGTTGTCGTGAAAGGGCAACCGCATGTACTAGGAATTGTCCTCGCCGGTGGCGAAGGCAAACGGTTGTGGCCGTTGACCGCCGACCGGGCAAAGCCCGCGGTGCCCTTCGGCGGTAACTACCGGCTCGTCGACTTCGTGCTGTCCAACCTCGTCAACGCCGGTTTCGTCCGGCTGTGCGTGCTCACCCAGTACAAATCCCATTCACTGGACCGCCACATCTCGACCACGTGGCGGCTGTCCAATGTGCTCGGCCAGTACGTGACGCCGGTGCCCGCCCAGCAGCGCCTGGGCCCCCGCTGGTACACCGGCTCGGCCGACGCGATCTTCCAGAGCCTGAACCTCGTCAACGACGAGAAGCCCGACCACGTCGTCATCTTCGGCGCGGACCACGTGTACCGGATGGACCCGGGCCAGATGGTGGACCAGCACGTCCAGTCCGGCGCGGGCGTGACGGTCGCGGGCATCCGGGTGCCGCGCGCGGAGGCCAAGGCGTTCGGGTGCATCGATTCCGACGAGTTCGGGCAGATCACCCGGTTCCTGGAGAAGCCCGCCGAGCCGCCGCACGTGCCCGGCGACCCGGAGGTCACCTTCGCCTCGATGGGCAATTACGTGTTCACCACGGAGGCCCTGATCGAGGCGTTGCGCGCGGACGCGGCCAACCCCGACTCCGACCACGACATGGGCGGCGACATCATCCCCATGCTGGTCGACCAGGGACAGGCGCACGTCTACGACTTCTCCGACAACGTCGTGCCCGGCGAGACCGAGCGCGACCGCGGCTACTGGCGCGACGTGGGGACCATCGACGCCTACTACGAGGCGCACATGGACCTGGTGTCGGTGCGGCCGGTGTTCAACCTCTACAACCAGGCCTGGCCGATCCGGACCGCGACCCCGCCGCTGCCGCCGGCGAAGTTCATCGCGGGCGGCAGCGCGGAGGACTCCATGGTGGGTCCCGGGTCGATCATCTCCGGCACCATCCACGGGTCCGTGGTGTCGTCGGACGTGGTGGTGGAGAGCGGTTCGGTGGTGCAGGGCAGCGTGCTGCTTCCGGGCGTTCGGATCGGGCGCGGCGCGGTGGTGCGGCGGGCGATCCTGGACAAGAACGTGGTCGTGCCGGACGGCGCGTTGATCGGCGTGGACCACGCCACCGACCGGCAGCGCTACACCGTGTCGGCGGGCGGGGTGACCGTGCTGGGCAAGGGCGTCACGGCGTCGTGAGCGCGTGACCGGTGGTCACGTCGACGTGGTCGGGGACCTCCTCGTGGCGGTCCCCGACGCTCACCGTCCCGGACGGTTCGATCACCAGGATGTGCGCGCCCTCCGCCGACGACGGCTTGTGCTCGACGTCCTTCGGCACGACGAACGTGTCGCCCTTCCCCAGGTGCACGGTCCGGTCGCGCAGGGCGATGTCGAGTTCACCGGCCAGGACGAGGAAGAACTCGTCCGTGTCGGCGTGCGCGTGCCACACGTGCTCGCCCTTCACCTTCGCCACGCGGACGTCGTAGTCGTTGACGGTGGCCAGGATGCGGGGGCTCCACAGCTCCTCGAAGCTCGCCAGGGCCTTGTCGATGTTCATGCCGTTCATGCTCGTGGTGGTGCGCGCGGCGGTGTGAGTGCTAGGAATCGCACATGTCGCCTGGTTCCTCGCACCGCGTGGTGATGGTCGTCGACGCCGGTTCGAACCCGTTCGAGATGGGCGTGGCGACGGAGCTGTTCGGCCTGGACCGGCCGGAGCTGGGCGGCCGGCCCTGGTACTCGTTCACGCTGTGCGCCCCCGGGCCCGTGACCATGCACAACGGGTTCTTCACGCTGGCCGGGGTGCCGGGGCTGGAGGCCGTGGAGACCGCCGACACGGTGATCGTGCCGAACCGGCCGGACCCCGAGGTCCGGCCGCCCGAGGTGGTGCTGGAGGCCGTGCGGGCGGCGGCGCTGCGCGGCGCTCGGATGGTCAGCTTCTGCACCGGCGCGTTCACCCTGGCCTACGCGGGGGTGCTCGACGGGCGGTCGGCGACCACGCACTGGCGGTGGGCGGACGTCTTCGAATCGCTGTTCCCGCAGGTCACGCTCGTGCCGGACGTGCTGTACGTGGAGGACGGGCGCGTGTACACGGCCGCCGGCAGCGCGGCGGCGCTGGACCTCGGCCTGCACCTCATCCGCATCGACCACGGCGCGGAGGTCGTCAACACCGTGGCGCGGCGGCTGGTGTTCGCCGCCCACCGCGACGGCGGGCAGCGGCAGTTCGTCAAGCAGCCGGTGCCGGCCGTCCCGGACACGTCGCTGACACCCCTGCTGGACTGGGCGCGCGAGCGCCTGGCCGAGCCGCTGACCGTCGCGGCGCTGGCCGGCCGGGCCGCGCTCAGCCCGGCCACCCTGCACCGGAGGTTCCAGCAGGAGGTCGGCACGACACCACTCGCCTGGCTGACCGCCGCCCGGGTGGACCTCGCCTGCGCCCTGCTCGAACGCGGCGAGACCCGGCTGGACGTGGTCGCGCGGCGGTCCGGGCTGGGGTCGCCGTCCAACCTGCGGGCGCAGGTGCGGCGGCGGACCGGGCTGAGCCCGTCGGAGTACCGGGCGCGGTTCGGCGGCTAGGCCTTCGCCGCGACCAGCAGGCCGTCACCCAGCGGCAGGATGACCGGCACCAGGCGGTCGTCCTCGCGCACCGACCGGGCCACCTCCCGCAGGGCCACCGTGTCCGGGTCGCGGTGCGACGGATCGGCCACCCGCCCGCTCCACAGGATGTTGTCGAACGCCACGACCCCGCCCGGCCGCAGCAGCCGCACGGCCTCTTCCAGGTACTTCGGGTACTCGGTCTTCGCCGCGTCCACGAACACCAGGTCGTACGCGCCGTCGGTGAGCCGCGGCAGCACGTCCAGCGCCTGGCCCATGATCAACCGAGTCCGGGACGCGCCCACACCGGCCTCGGCGAACGCCTTGCGCGCCGCCCGCTGGTGCTCGGGCTCCACGTCGATCGACGTCAGGACCCCCGCCGCGGGCATGCCGCTGAGCAGGTACAACGCGCCCACGCCGGCACCCGTGCCGACCTCGACCACGGCCTTCGCCCGCAAGGCGGTCGCCAGGAACCGCAGCGCCGCGCCGCCACCGGCGCCGATGGGCACGCAACCCAGCTGTTCGCCACGCGCCCGGGCGGCCGTGACGACGGCGTCCTCGGGCAGGTAACGCTCCACGTACTCGCGCAGCGGCGCATCCACAGCACGGAGGTTAACGCCGGACGCGGCTGAGCGGGTGAATGTCCCGTGAACCGGAATTCTCAGCGTGCTCTCAGGCGACTCTCACGATGGTTATAAGCGAGCCCAGCATGCTTGGGGCACGCGAGGGCGGGTGTTGGCCCGGCCCTCGCAGAGCAGGACACACGGGAACACGCTCGCCGCAGGAAGCGTTGAACCGTGCAGCAGGGCAGCCCGGCCCACTGGAGGTGCTTCACCGCACGATGCCAACGCAGCCGTACACCGCCACCGCGCCCATCGACGACACGGAATGGATCGTGCCGACGTGGGACCAGGTCGTCCGTGACCACGCCGACCGGGTCTACCGGCTGGCCTACCGCCTGACCGGCAACCAGCACGACGCCGAGGACCTGACCCAGGAGACGTTCATCCGCGTCTTCCGGTCCCTCGCGTCCTACCAGCCGGGCACGTTCGAAGGCTGGCTGCACCGCATCACCACGAACCTGTTCCTCGACATGGCCCGCCGCCGCTCCAAGTTCCGCATGGAGGGCCTGCCCGAGGACACCGACCGGCTCGCGGGCGACGACCCGAGCCCCGAGCAGGTCTACCACGACACCCACCTCGACCCCGACCTGCAGGCGGCGCTGGACGAGCTGCCGCCGGACTTCCGGGCCGCCGTGGTGCTGTGCGACGTCGAAGGGCTGTCCTACGAGGAGATCGGCGCCACCCTCGGCGTGAAACTGGGTACGGTGAGGAGCAGGATCCACCGGGGCCGCCAGGCCCTGCGTGCCGCACTGGAACGCCGTCGGGGTCTCGTTCGGGAGGACTCTGCATGACCGACCTGCGAGGTTGGGGACTGCCCGAGCAGCACCTGCTGCCCGACGCGGTCGTCGCCTTCGTCGACGGCGAGCTGTCGTCCTCGGCCCACAGCCGCGCGGCGGCGCACCTGGCGCGCTGCCCGTTCTGCGCCGCGGAGGCCTACTCGCAGCAGCAGGCGCGCTCCGCCGTGCGCGCCGCGGCGACCCCGTGCGCGCCCGAGGGCCTGTTGGCCCGCCTGGGCGCGATCCCGCAGGAGGTCGAGCTGCCCAGCGCGCCCGACGGCCTCGCGGTCACCGAGGACGGCCAGTTGGTCGCCGTGCAGCGGCCCGACCGCGTGGCGTTCGGCAGCGGACCCGTGCTGGGGTCGAGCCGCCCTTTCGGCACGGGCAGCCGGTTCGGCAGCCGGCGGGCCCGGCAAGGCGCCGGCGTGGTCGTGTCGGGCCTGATGCTCGGCGCTCTGGCACTGGTCGTGCCGGGCAGTGAGGAGCCCTCGCCCTCACCCGCCGCCGGCAACCCGCCCCCGCCGCCCGCCGTGGCGCCGCTCGTGGAGGAGCGCGTGGGGCTGCTGAGCGGCACCGGTCCCGCCGCGGACCACCTGCCGGCTCGCTGACGACAACTTCACCGGTCACCGGGCACGATGGGCCCCGCAACACCGGGCATCACCGACGTGCGGGGAGCGATGAGCGAGCCACAACAGGCCGGGCCGGAGCAGGGCAACGGGACCCCCAGGTCCGGCGTGGACGACGGGGCGCACCGCAGGCTCGCGCCGCGTCCCCTCCAGCGGCCGGCCGTCGACCCCGGTCAGGCGTTCGTCTTCGGCCGTCCCCAGGGTGTGGACGGCGCGTTCTCCGCCGACCGGCCCGTGTTGAACGGCGGCGTCCAGCTCGCTCCGCCGCCGCCCGAGGCGTTGAGCACCGCGTTCGGCCGCCCGCGCGGGACGGAGGAGCTGCTCCAGCGGCCTCCCGTGGACCTGAACGGCGAGCCCGAGGTCGAGCCCGTGTTCTGGGAGGGCAAGCCGGCGGGCGACTCGTGGCGCGATCCCGGCGCCAGCGCGGTCATCGGACCGCCCGCGGTGACCGAGGAGCCCGAGGTCGAGAAGAAGGCCGTCGCCGAGCCGGGGCCGCAGCTGAGCGTCCCGGAGCTGCTGTTCGGCCGGCGCGTGAAGCCGACCGCGCTGGGGTTGCTGCTGGTGGTGGCGCTGCTGGTGGGCGCGGCCGGTGGCGTCGTCGGCTGGCTGTTCGGGCGCGCGGGCAACCCGTTGACCGACAGCGGGGTGACGCTGGCCGAGGTCCAGCCGGGCAAGGAGCGGCCCGTCGGGTCGGTCGCCGACATCGCCAAGCGCGTGACCCCGAGCGTGGTGTCGATCGAGTTCAAGGGCGCGAACGTGGCGGGCGTCGGCTCGGGCGTCGTCATCGACGGCGCCGGGTACGTGCTCACCAACGACCACGTGGTCGCGCCGGCCGTGCAGGACACGTCGGCCAAGCTGACCGTGGTGTTCACCGACGGCAAGCGGGCCGTGGCCCAGATCGTCGGGCGCGACTCCAAGACCGACCTCGCGGTGATCAAGGTCCAGGTGGACGGCGCGACCGTGCTCCAGTTCGGCAACTCCGACGACCTGGCGGTGGGCGACACGGTGCTGGCCATCGGCTCGCCGCTGTCGCTGTCCAACACCGTGACCGAGGGCATCGTCAGCGCCCTGCACCGCCCCGTGACCGCGGCCGGCGAGAACGGCGGCCCCCAGGTCACCTACGACGCCATCCAGACCGACGCGGCGATCAACCCCGGCAACTCCGGCGGCGCGCTGGTCGACTCGTCCGGCGCGCTGGTCGGCATCAACTCGTCCATCCGGACGGAGACCGGCGGTTCCGTGGGCCTCGGCTTCGCGATCACCGGCAACTACGCGCGCAAGATCGCCCAGGCCCTCATCCGCGACGGCCAGGTGAAGCACGCGGACATGAACATCAACGTCAGCTCGGTGGCCGCCGAGACCGCGGAAGGCGCGCGGGTGCAGAACGTCCCCGACGGCGGCGCGGCGGACGCGGCCGGCATCGAGGAGGGCGACGTGATCACCCGCGTCGGCGACCGCCTGGTGCGCAACGCCGCGGAGTTGACGGTCGCGGTACGGGACCACGAAATCGGGGAAACGGTTCCGGTCGTGCTGGCCAGGCAGGGCCGGGAGCTGACCGTGCAGGTGACGCTGCGGTCCGACTGACGGCTAGGCTGGCTGGTGGCTCATTCGTGGGCGTCGGCGTGGGTGGTGCGGAGCGAAGGCGGGCACTGTGTTTGACAGCATCGGCTGGGTTGAGCTGCTCATCATCATCGTCGCGGGCCTGTTCATCCTGGGCCCGGAACGACTCCCGTCGGCGGCGGCCTGGGTCGGCCGCACCATCCGCCAGGTCCGCGAGTACGCGACCGGCGCGCGGGACCAGCTCAAGCAGGAGATGGGGCCGGAGTTCGAGTCGCTGCGCAAGCCCTTGGAGGACTTGCGCGAACTCCGCAACTTCGACCCGAAGCGGGCCATCACCAAGCACCTGTGGGACGACGTGCCCATCAACGGTTCTCTTGGTGGCGGGTCAGGCGGTTCCAAGCCGAACGGGTATCCCGCTGCCGGGCAGGGGCCTTCTGTTGCTCAGGAGCGGCCTTTGCAGCACGGGGAGCGTCCTCCTTTTGACCCTGACGCTACTTAGTCTCTTTCACGCTTCGCTTCTTCCACGCGCTTTGCGCTCTCGGGCTTTCGCGCTGGCGCGCTCTCAAGCGTGACGCGCTGGCGCGCTCTCAGGATAAAGGCGCCTCGCCGGCGGGCAGGCCCCCGGGGGTGGAAGGGCGTCGGTTCGTCCCCCGCACGACCTGCCGGAGGCAACCACCCTTCAGCCTCCTTTGCAACCGGTGAAGCGTGGTTGCAAAGGAGGCTGAAGCGCGGTTGGGCTGCGCCCAGGCCGTACGGGGAACGAACCGAGGCCCTTTCTCTGGCTAAATAGCCCAAAGGAAAGCCGCGCTTCGCGCGGAGCGCCTGGGTGTGCGAGGTGGGCACGGAGGCCGGGGGACCGCCGGTGGTGGGCACAGCGACCCGGCCCTTCGGCGCCGAAGGCGCCCTTTTTGGCTATTTAGCCACAGGAAGGGCCTCGGTTCGTCCCCCGTACGGCCTGGGCGCAGCCCAACCGCGCTTTGGTCTATTCCGCAACCAGCTTTTCCGGTTGCGGAATAGACCAAAGGGTGGTTGCCTCCGGCAGGTCGTGCGGGGGACGAACCGACGCCCTTCCACCCCCGGGGGCCTGCCCGCCGGCGAGGCGCTTTTAATCCTGAGAGCGCGCCAGCGCGACCACGCTTGAGAGCGCGCCAGCGCGAAATCCCGAGAGCGCGAAGCGCGTCCCAAGATCCAGCGAGAAGCGCGTGAAAGAGGTCAGCGACCAGCGGGAGAAACGTTGAGCAAACGGCCGGCCAAACCACGAGAACGGACAGAAAGCTTGCCGGCGACAGAAGTCAAAACCTGAGCGGCGGTGGAAGAAGGCTCGGCGAGCACGATCGGGGTGCCGGCGTCGCCCTGCTCCCGCAAGCGCGGGTCCAACGGCACCTGGCCCAACAGTGGCACCTCGGCGCCGACGGCCTGGGTCAGCGACTCCGCCACCGCCTGGCCGCCACCCTCGCCGAACACGTCCATGCGCGTCCCGTCCGGGAGTTCCAGCCACGACATGTTCTCGATGACGCCCGCCACGCGCTGCCGCGTCTGGAGGGCGATCGACCCCGCGCGCTCGGCCACCTCGGCCGCCGCCTGCTGGGGCGTCGTCACGACCAGGATCTCCGCGTTCGGGACCAGCTGTGCCACCGAGATGGCGACATCGCCGGTGCCGGGGGGCAGGTCCATCAGCAGCACGTCCAGGTCGCCCCAGAACACGTCCGCCAGGAACTGCTGCAACGCACGGTGCAGCATCGGGCCGCGCCACACGACCGGGGTGTTGCCGGGCGTGAACATGCCGATGGAGATGAGCTTCACGCCGTGCGACTGCGGCGGCATGATCATCTTCTCGACCTGGGTCGGGCGGGCCTCGGTGCCCAGCATGCGGGGGATCGAGTGGCCGTAGATGTCGGCGTCGACCACGCCGACCGAGAGACCGCGCTGGGCCATCGCCACGGCGAGGTTCACCGTGACGCTGGACTTGCCGACGCCGCCCTTGCCCGACGCCACGCAGTAGACGCGGGTCAGCGAACCCGGCTGGGCGAACGGGATGACCGGCTCCTCGACGCCGCCGCGCAGCGTCTTGCGCAGCTCGGTGCGCTGGGCGTCGCTCATCACGTCCAGCTCCACGCGGACCTGGCGGACGCCCTCCAGCGCCGAGACGGCGGTGGTCACGTCGGCGGTGATCTTGTCGCGCAGCGGGCAGCCGGCGACGGTCAGGTACACGGCGACGTCGACGACCCCGTCGGTGATGGTGACCGACTTCACCATGCCCAGTTCGGTGATGGGTCGCCGGATCTCCGGGTCCTGCACGCCGGCCAGCGCCTTGTGCACGTCGTCAACGGTGGGGAGGGTCTGCGTCGTCACTGGATCGCCTTCGATCGGGGTAGAACGCCATGCTACGGCGGGGCCGCGTCCCTCCAAGCTACCGGTTGGTCACCTGCTTCAACGGGGCTGGGCGCAGCCGGTTGCGTGCTTTCCGTAACATTGCTATCCGTGCCGGAAACCGGAAGTGCCCGGTTGCCCACCCGATCCGAGCTCGGCGTGTGGCGATCCTTCCTCCGGGCCCATGCGCGGCTCACTCGGATCCTGGAAGCCGAACTGATCGCCGAGCAGCGACTCTCGCTCGCGGCTTACGACGTCCTCGTGCAGTTGGCCGAGGCGCCGCAGTACCGACTGCGGATGACGGAGCTGGCGGACGCCGTCCTGCTGTCCCGCTCCGGGGTGACCAGGCTCGTGGACCGGTTGGAGCGCGCGGGCCTGGTGCTGCGCGAACGTGCCGACGGCGACGGCCGCGGCGTGGTGGCGGTGCTGACCCCGTTGGGGTTGGAGCGCCTCCGAACAGCGTCGGGCACCCATCTCGCGGGTGTCGTGCGCCATTTCGCCGAAGTGTTCGACCGGGCGGAGCTGGACGCGTTCGGCCGCTCCTGCGACCGCCTGGCGACCGACCCCGACGGGACGCCCTAGCGGGGGAACGCCCTAGGACGGGACGTCGTCCCAGCGCGGGTCGTCCTTGAGGTTCGGGCGCTTGCGTTCGCGGAAGACGCGGTCCAGTTCGCTGCGCAGGTAGTCGCGGGTCGCCACCTCGCCGATCGCGATGCGCAACGCCGCCAGCTCGCGGGCGAGGTACTCGGTGTCGGCCTTGGTCTGGGCGGCGCGGGCCCGGTCCTCCTCCAGCGACACGCGGTCGCGGTCGTCCTGCCGGTTCTGGGCGAGCAGGATGAGCGGCGCGGCGTAGGCGGCCTGGGTGGAGAACGCCAGGTTGAGCAGGATGAACGGGTACGGGTCCCAGCGCAGGTTGACCGCGACCAGGTTCAGCGTGATCCACACGAGCACGATCAGGGTCTGCCAGAACAGGAACTTCCCGGTGCCGAGGAACCGGGCCAGCCGCTCGGAGAAGCGGCCGAACGCCTCGGGGTCCAGCTCGAATCGGAAGCCGGGGCGGCGGGGCTGGTCCAGCCGGCGGCGCGGCAGCAGTTCAGGCATGGGTGAGCCCCGTTTCCCGCCAGTTGTCCGGCAGCAGGTGGTCCAGCACGTCGTCCACGGTGACCGCGCCGAGCAGGTGGTCGTCCTCGTCCACGACCGGTCCGCACACCAGGTTGTAGGTGGCGAAGTAGCGGGTGACGTCGCTGAGCGTGGCGCGCGGGGTGAGCGTGGTCAGGTCGGTGTCCAGGACGCCCGCGACCAGGTCGGACGGCGGCTCCCGGAGCAGCCGCTGGATGTGCACGCAGCCCAGGTACCGGCCGGTCGGGGTGGCGGTGGGCGGGCGGCACACGAACACCATGCTGGCCAGCGCGGGCGTCAGGTCCGGGTTGCGCACGTGGGCCAGGGCCTCGGCGACCGTGGCGTCCGGGGCGAGCACGACGGGTTCGGGCGTCATCAGGCCGCCCGCGGTGTCGTAGCTGTACTCCAGCAGGCGTTTGACCGGGGCGGACTCCTCGGGCTCCATCAGTTCCAGGAGCCGCTCCTTCTCCGTCTCGGGCAGCTCGCCCAGCAGGTCGGCCGCGTCGTCGGGGTTCATCGCCTCCAGCACGTCGGCGGCGCGTTCCTCGTCGAGGTGGGCCAGCAGGTCCTTCTGGTCCTCCTCGGGCAGCTCCTCGATCACGTCGGCGAGCCGCTCGTCGTCCAGCGCCTCGGCCACCTCGTACCGGCGCTTGCTGGGCAGGCTGTGCAGGGCGAGCGCCACGTCGGCGGCGCGCATCGTCTCGAACACCGCCACCAGGTGCTGCGCGCCCTGCGGCTGGCCCGCCAGCTCGGTTACCGACAGGCCGGAGATCTCCTCCCAGCGCAGCACCTGCACCGGTCCGCGGCGGGCCAGGCGGCCGGTGCGCTCGCGGACCGCGACCCGGCTCATCCGCCAGTCGCGGGTGCGGGTGGGTTCCATGGCGGCGTCGACCAGGACGGCGGACGCGCCGGAGCCGAGGCGGACGCGGGCGTCGAGCAGTTCGCCGACCACCAGGACCTCGTTGGTGCGCTGGTGGAACTGGCGCAGGTTGACCGACCCGGTGGCCAGCGTCACGGCGTTGGGCTCGATGGAGGTGACCCGCAGCATGGGCACGAAGATCCGCCGCCGCGTGGCCAGTTCGAGGACCAGCCCGAGCACCCGCGGCGGCTGCCGGTCCACCCGCAACCCGATGACCAGGTCGCGGACCTTGCCGATCGACTCGCCGTCCGGCCCGAAGACGGGCAGCCCGGCGAGCTGCGCGGCGAAAACCCGGTTCACGGCGACCACGCCGCCAGGCTAGCCGTGCCCGGGCGCGCTTGCCGATCACGGTTAAGGTCGGGTGCGTGCTGAGCTACGACGTGGTCGACGTGTTCACCGACCGGGCCTTCGCCGGGAACCCGCTGGCGGTCGTCCACGGGGCGGAGGAGCTGTCCGACGGGCAGTTGCAGGCGATCGCGAGCGAGTTCGGGCTGTCCGAGACGGCGTTCCCGCTGCCGCCGACGCGCTCGGGCGCGGACTACCGGCTGCGCATCTTCACACCGTCGTCCGAGCTGCCCTTCGCCGGGCTGCCCAGCCTGGGGACCGCCTGGGTGCTCCGGACCGCCGGGAAGCTCGGGACGGGGCGGTGCGTGCAGGAGACCGTGAAGGGGCTGCACGAGGTGGTGGTGCGGGAGGACGGGGCGACGCTGGCGGGGGACCGGCCGGTCGTCGGCGACTACCTCGACGCGGCGCCGCTGGCCGGTGCGCTGGGGCTGTTCCTGTCCGATGTGGACCCCCACGCCGAGGCCGGGGTGGCGGGGGCGGGCATGGACTTCACCTTCCTGCCGGTGCGCGACGGCGCGATCGGGCGGGCCAGGCCGCAGGTCGGGTTCGCGGACCACGTGGTCGGGCGCGGGCTGGTGCCGGTGTGCTTCGCCGGTGGCGAGGCGCACGTCCGGATGTTCCGGGCCGCCGGCGGTGAGGACGCGGCGACCGGGGCGGCGGCGCTGGCCCTGGGGGTGTGGCTGGTCGACCGGGGGTTGCTGGCGCCCGAGGGTGAGCACTTCGTCGTGGTGCGGCAGGGGCAAGAAGTCGGGAGACCGTCCACTGTGGAGCTTCACGTGACCGCGGTGGGCGGTGTGGCCACGCACGTCCGGGTGGGTGGGAAGGTGGTGCCGGTGGCGCACGGGAAGATCAGAGTCCCGGGCTGAACGCCCGCGCGATCGCCTCGCACTTGGCCGCCAGCTCCGCCTCGCCCTCGTCGGTGCACCACAGCCAGTTGTCCACCGCCCGGTACACCGTCCAGCGCCGCGCCCGGTCCACGTCCAGCTCGGCGATGTCGCACAGCGCCGCGAACCGGTCCCGCAGGCCGCGTTCGCCGTCCACCTCCGACCATCGGTTCCACAGCAGCGGGATGACGCCGTACTCGCGGTCGCCGGCCAGCGGCTTGGGGTCGATCATCAGCCACGGCTCGCGGGTGCCGCGCAGCACGTTCTCGTAGTGCAGGTCCTCGTTGACCAGCGTGTTCCCGGCGGTCCGGGCCAGCTCGACGCCCAGTTCGGTGGCCAGTTCGGCGAAGCGCGCGGGGACGAGGTCCTCGTTCTCCTCGACCAGGTCGTCGGTCTCGGTCGGGCGGAACCCGGGGCCGGCGGGCCGGCGCAGCCGGCGCAACAGGCCGCCGGCGACCTGGAGGGCCTCCTCCATCGACGTGTCCAGCAGCGAGCGGGTGTGGTCGAGGCGTTCCAGCAGCAGCGCGCCGTGCTCGTCGTCGTGGTCGAGCAGCCGGACGACGCCGTCGCCGTCCCAGGCCTTGAGCGCCAGGGGTTCCTGGCGGGTCTCCTCGTCCAGCCAGGTCAGCTTGAGCACGGCCGGGTGCCCGTCGGCCCGCCGCACGGGCAGCACGACGGCGACGTGGCCGTGCATGAGGTCCCCGTCGGGCGTGAGGTCCCAGCGGGCGCAGAACCGCGTGGCCAGCGCGGGCAGCGACGCCTTCCACGCCGCGCCCTCCTCGCCCAGCCAGGACGCGAAGTCCGGCGGCACCGTGATCACGAGACCTCCAGGCGGTAGACCGACTCCCACGCCGGCGTGGTGTTCAGGCGGGCCGTCCGCAGGGCCGCGGCGGTCTCCTCGTCCACGTCCACCAGGCGGGCGGTCACCGGGACGTCCACCAGGTGCGAGTGGGTCGAGGGGGACCGCACGGTGAGCACGCACGCGACCCCGTCGGCCAGCCCCGGCACCCGCTGCTCGGTCCCGCCGACGGCCACCAGCACCGACTCGTCCCGCCACAGCGCCCACACCAGCCGGGCGGGGCGCCCGTCCGGCGCGACCCACACGGCGGCGGCCTTGCGCAGCGCGTTGTCCAGCACCCGGGTGATCTCCACCGGTTCAGCCTGCCAGACACCTGTGAATCGGGACTCACGAAATAGCGGCCGTCCGGCGTGCGTGCCACCCTTCGCACGACAAGGTAGTTACCGGCCGGTACGAGGAGGTACCCCAGTGGTCGACCAGCAGCGTCCCCGTCGCTCGTGTCTGGCCGTGCCCGGGTCGAGCCAGAAGATGATCGACAAGGCCCGCACGCTGCCCGCGGACCAGGTCTTCCTCGACCTGGAGGACGCCTGCGCCCCGCTGGCCAAGCCGGACGCGCGCAAGACGATCGTCGCCTCCCTCAACGAGGGCGGCTGGGGCGACAAGGCCCGCGTGGTCCGCGTGAACGACTGGACCACCGAGTGGACCTACCGCGACGTCACCGAGGTCGTCGAGGGCGCGGGCGCGAACCTGGACTGCATCATGCTGCCCAAGGTGCAGACCGCGGAGCAGGTGCACGCGCTGGACCTGCTGCTCACCCAGATCGAGAAGACCATGGGCTACGAGGTCGGCAGGATCGGCATCGAGGCCCAGATCGAGAACGCCCTCGGCCTGATCAACGTCAACGCGATCGCCACCGCGTCCCCGCGCGTGGAGACGATCATCTTCGGCCCGGCCGACTTCATGGCGTCGATCAACATGAAGTCCCTGGTGGTCGGCGAGCAGCCGCCCGGCTACGACGTCGGCGACGCCTACCACTACATCCTCATGCAGATCCTGATGGCCGCCCGCGCCCACGACAAGCAGGCCATCGACGGCCCGTACCTGCAGATCCGCGACGTGGACGGCTTCAAGCGCGTCGCCGGCCGCTCGGCGGCGCTGGGCTTCGACGGCAAGTGGGTGCTGCACCCCGGCCAGATCGACGCGGCGAACGAGGTCTTCAGCCCCAAGCAGGAGGACTACGACCACGCCGAGAACATCCTCGACGCGTACGACTACTTCACCTCGGAGAAGGGCGGCAAGCGCGGCGCGGTCATGCTCGGCGACGAGATGATCGACGAGGCGTCCCGCAAGATGGCCCTGGTGATCTCGTCCAAGGGCCGCGCCGCCGGCATGTCCCGCACCGACGTGTGGTCCCCGCCGGAGGAGTGACTTTGCGTGCCGGTGGGACCACGATGCGCTGGTCCCACCGGTGAGCATTCCCACAAACCCCGCGCCTGATTGGCGATCAAGGGGTGGTGCGTGTGCATGGTGGCTGCCATGTCACGGACCCGTAACGCGAGGCCCCGGCTACGCCTGTTCCGCCGCCGCCCGGCCGACGACCTGTTGGAGCGCAGCTTCCGCACCTGCCCCGGCTGCGCGGCCGACGTGCACGTGTTCGCCGAGGTGTGCCGGCACTGCGGCGGCGAGCTGGAGCTGTTCGCGTCCTGAACCGGCTCAGCGGGTGACGGTGAGCGTGCTGATGATCTCGCCGCCCTCGCGCACGATCCAGTAGACCGCGACCACCCACAGGATGATCGCGATGATGCCCAGGACCGTGAAAACGCTGCCCAGCACGATGCCCGCGGTGGCCAGGCCGCGGCCGTCCTCGCCGGTCCGCTTGATCTGGTTCTTCGCGACGATCCCCAGCACGATGCCCGCGGGCGCGAAGACGAACGCGCAGATCAACGCCGCGATGGCCATGCCGTTGGTGCCCCTGGGCGGCGGCGCGTAGTAGCCGGGCTGCTGGTAGTAGGTCATCGGGCGCTCCTGGGTTCCGCGGTGGTGGGGAAGGGTAGCCGCTGTTTCGGTTCAGCGCGTGGCGATGAGCACCTTCGTGACGCGAACGTGCGTTAACCGGTCCATACTCGCCGGTAACCCCGGAGCTACGAAGGGAAACGTGCGATGGCGCGCCTGGCCCAGACCGCTGGACTGACCGACATCCAGGAGGAGATCCTCGCCACGGTCCGCACCTTCGTGGACAAGGAGATCATCCCCCACGCGCAGGCGCTGGAGCACGGCGACACCTACCCCGCGGACATCGTCGAGGGCATGAAGGAGATGGGCCTGTTCGGGCTCACCATCCCCGAGGAGTTCGGCGGGCTCGGCGAGTCGCTGCTGACCTACGCGCTCGTGGTGGAGCAGATCGCGCGCGGCTGGATGTCGGTGTCCGGCGTGATCAACACCCACTTCATCGTCGCGCACATGCTCAAGCAGCACGGCACCGACGAGCAGAAGGCCCGCTACCTGCCGCGCATGGCCACCGGCGAGGTGCGCGGGTCGTTCTCCATGTCCGAGCCGGAACTGGGCTCCGACGTCGCCGCCATCCGCACGCGGGCGGTGCGCGAGGGTGACGAGTACGTCGTCAACGGCCAGAAGATGTGGCTGACCAACGGCGGCACGTCCAACCTGACCGCGGTGCTCGTGCGCACCGACGAGGGCGCCGAGAAGCCGCACCAGAACCTGACGACGTTCCTGGTCGAGAAGCCGGAGGGCTACGGCGAGGTCCGTCCCGGCCTGACCATCCCCGGCAAGATCGACAAGATGGGCTACAAGGGCGTCGACACGACCGAGATGGTCTTCGACGGCTTCCGCATCTCGCCGGAGCAGGTGCTCGGCGGTGTCACGGGCCAGGGCTTCCGGCACATGATGGACGGCGTCGAGGTCGGCCGGGTGAACGTGGCGGCGCGGGCGTGCGGCATCGCGATCCGGTCGTTCGAGCTGGCCATCGAGTACGCGCAGCAGCGCAAGACCTTCGGCAAGCCGATCGTCGAGCACCAGGCCATCGCGTTCAAGCTGGCCGAGATGGCGACGAAGGTCGAGGCGGCCCACCTGATGATGGTCAACGCGGCCCGCCTGAAGGACTCGGGCGCGCGCAACGACGTCGAGGCGGGCATGGCGAAGCTGATCGCGTCGGAGTACTGCGCCGAGGTGACGCAGGAGGCGTTCCGGATCCACGGCGGGTACGGGTACTCGAAGGAGTACGAGATCGAGCGGCTGATGCGGGAGGCGCCGTTCCTGCTCATCGGCGAGGGGACGAGCGAGATCCAGAAGACGATCATCAGCCGCGGGTTGCTGCGGGACTACCAGTCGCGCGGGTGACGGGTCGGGTGCCCGGTTCGCGGTGAGCGAGCCGGGCACCTCCGCCGCAGTCGGTCGGGTGCAGCTCGGGGTTGGCCGTGGGTGGACGCATCGGCACTCAGGTCACGGTAGCGTTGAGTTCCGCCGCACCCGTTTCGCGCTGTTCGCCCCCTGTTGGCAGGATGGGGTGATCAGCACCGCGAAGAGGTGGTCACCGTGACGAGTTCGTTCTCCGGCCAGGGCCAGAACCGACCGGGTGTGCCGCCGCGCCTGCCCACGCCGCCCACCGGGTGGCCGATCGGCTCCTACGCCACCTACGAGGAGGCGCAGCGGGCGGTCGACTTCCTCGCCGACGGGGACTTCCCCGTCCAGGAGGTCACGATCGTGGGGGTGGACCTGATGCTCGTCGAGCGCGTCACCGGGCGCCTCACCTGGGGACGGGTGCTGGGCACGGGTGCGGCGTCGGGCGCGTGGTTCGGCCTGTTCGTGGGTGTGCTGCTGTCGCTGTTCAACACGACCGCCAGCGCCGGGTTCGGGCCGATCCTGGTCGGGCTCACCGTGGGTGTCGCGTTCGGCATCATCTTCGCCGCCGTCGGGTACGGGTCGGCGCGCGGCAAGCGGGACTTCCAGTCGGCCAGCCAGCTGGTCGCCGGGCGCTACGACGTGCTGTGCCAACCGCGGTCCGCCGAGCGCGGCCGGGACCTGCTGGCCAAGCTCGCCATGCGCCCCACCGACGCCAACCACAAGGACTGACCGGTCACGTGGACTGACCGGCCACCCGGACTGACCGGGCGCGGCCTCCGGCCCCCGTCTCGATCGTCGCACGAGGCACCGACAATTCCGGACCACCGCGGCCGGCCCGCTCGACGCCCGCTGCGGCCGGCTCGGCGGGTGCCCACCCGGCCCCGCGCCCACCGCGGCGGGTTCGGCGAGCGACGACCCGCCCGTTGCCCACCGCCGCGGCCACCCACTCGGCCCCCACCGCGCGCCCACCGCGCGCCCACCGCGCCCCCACCGCGCGGCCACTCGGCGAACCACAGGTTTGGCACTCGTGATCACCGGGTAGTGCCGTTCCGGGCTCCGGTGGTTGCGGCACCTGATCACCGGGCCTACGTTCGTTCCACCTGCCGCACCGTGCCGCGGTCCGGTGGGTGGGGCACGACGAGGTGCCGGGCAGTGCGGTCTGGCTCCTTGAAGTTGTCGGGAAGGAGGCAGGCCCGATGAGGCGTCATCGGTTGGCCGCCGCCGGGAGTGCCGCGCTGGTCGCGGCGTCCGCGCTGGCGGGGTGCGGCTCGGGTGACGGCGGGATCACCATCAACGTCTACAAGTACCCGCAGGAGAACTTCCAGAAGATCGTCGACCGCTGCAACGAGCAGGCCGACGGCTACGAGATCGTCTACCACAAGCTGCCCCGCGAGGCCGACGGCCAGCGCGAGCAGATGGTCCGCCGGCTCGCCGCCGAGGACACCGGCATGGACGTCCTCGCCCTCGACGTCACGTGGACCGCCGAACTGGCCAAGGCCGGCTGGATCAAGGAGTTCACCGGCTCCGCGAAGTCCCAGGTCGAGAACGGCACGCTGGAGACCCCGCTGAACACGGCCCGTTACGAGGGCCGCCTCTACGGCGCTCCGGACAACACCAACGTCCAGCTCCTCTGGTACCGCAGCGACCTCGTCCCCACCCCGCCCAAGACGTGGGACGAGATGATCAAGATGGGCACCGAACTCAAGAACCAGGGCAAACCCGGCCTGGTCGAGGCCCAGGGCAAGCAGTACGAGGGCCTGGTCGTCCTGTTCAACACGCTCGTCAACTCCGCCGGCGGGCAGATCCTGGACGAGAACGGCACCAAGGCCATCGTCGACGACAACGCTGTCAAGGCGCTGGAGGTCCTCAAGACCTTCGCCACGTCGCCGGTCGTCGACCCGTCCTTCTCCAACTTCGCCGAGGACGACGCCCGCCTGGCCATGGAGAACGGCAAGGCCGCCTTCATGCTCAACTGGCCCTACGTCTACGCCGCGGCGCAGAAGAAGCCCGATTTCGCGGCGAACTTCAAGTGGGCCCCGTACCCGTCGGTCAACGGGGACGCGGCCAAGGTGACCGTCGGCGGCATCAACTACGCCGTCAGCGCGTTCACCCGGCACTCCGAGCAGTCCTTCGACGCGGTCATGTGCCTGCGCAGCGCGGAGAACCAGAAGTTCGCGGCCATCAACGACGGCGTCCCGCCGACCATCGAGTCGGTCTACGACGACCCGGAGATGGCCAAGCCCTACCCCATGAAGGAAGCGATCCTGGAGACGCTGAAGGGCGCGAGCGTCCGCCCGCGCACCCCGGCCTACCAGAACGTCTCGACCGTCATCTCCACCATCCTGTCGCCGCCCGCGAGCATCGACCCGAAGGCGACCGCGGACCGGCTGCGGCAGGAGTTGCAGGACGCGCTCGACTCGAAGGGGGTGCTGCCGTGAGCCACGCACTCACCACGGAGACCAAGGACCAGCCGCGGCCCTCGCCCGGGGCGAAGGCCGCGCTGTCCGAGGGCAAGAAGGCCGAGCGCCGCCTCGGGCTCCTGCTCTGCGCACCCGCGATCGTCGTCATGGCGGCGGTCGCCGGGTGGCCGATCATCTACTCGGTCTGGCTGTCCCTCCAGCGCTACGACCTGAAGTTCCCCGACCGGGTGGAGTTCGTCGGCCTGGACAACTACGTCACCGTCCTGTCCAACTCGTACTGGTGGAACGCCATGTGGATCACGATCGTGATCACCGTGGTGTCCGTCGTGATCGAGCTGGTGCTGGGCATGGCGCTGGCGTTGATCATGCACCGCACGCTGGTCGGGCGCGGCATCGTCCGCACGTCCTCGCTCATCCCGTACGGCATCGTCACCGTCGTCGCCGCGTTCTCGTGGCGGTACGCGTGGACGCCGGGCACCGGCTACCTCGCCGAGATCGTGGCCGGCGGCGAACCCGTGCTGACCGAGAAGATCCCGGCGGTCATGGTCGTGATCCTGGCCGAGATCTGGAAGACCACGCCGTTCATGGCGCTGCTGCTGATGGCGGGCCTGGCCCTGGTGCCCGACGACCTGCTCAAGGCCGCCGCGATGGACGGCGCGAACGCGTGGCAGCGGTTCACCAAGGTGATGGTGCCGGTGATGAAGCCCGCGATCCTGGTCGCGCTGCTGTTCCGCACCCTGGACGCGTTCCGCATCTTCGACAACCTGTTCGTGCTCACCGGCGGTTCGCAGGGCACGTCGTCGGTCTCGATGATCACCTACAACAACCTGATCAAGGGCCTGAACCTCGGCATCGGCTCGACCATGTCGGTGCTGATCTTCATCGCCGTGGCGATCATCGCGTTCATCTTCATCAAGCTGTTCGGCACCGCGGCGCCGGGCAGCGACAACGGGAGGCGCTGATGGCCGGCATCGGCGGCGCCGAGACCACGGGCCGCAAGGCCCGCTGGGCGGTGCTCAACATCCTCGTCGTGGCCTACGCGCTGTTCCCCGTGCTGTGGATCGTGTCGCTGTCGTTCAAGACCAAGGCCACCCTCGCGGACGGCAACTTCATCCCGCGCGAGTGGACCCTGGACAACTACGCGTCGATCTTCTCCACCACGGAGTTCGTGCGGGCGCTGGTGAACTCGATCGGCATCGCGCTGATCGCCACCGCCATCGCCGTCGTGTTCGGCACCATGGCCGCCTACGCGATCGCGCGCCTGGACTTCCCGGGCAAGCGGGTCCTGGTGGGCGTCTCGCTGCTGGTGTCGATGTTCCCGCAGATCTCGCTGATCTCGCCGCTGTTCCAGATCGAGCGGTCGCTGGGCCTGTTCGACACCTGGCCCGGCCTGATCCTGCCCTACATCACCTTCGCGCTGCCGCTGGCGATCTACACGCTGTCGGCGTTCTTCCGCGAGATCCCGTGGGAGCTGGAGAAGGCCGCGAAGATGGACGGCGCGACCCCCGGGCAGGCGTTCCGCCGGGTCATCGCGCCGCTGGCCGCGCCGGGCGTGTTCACCACGGCCATCCTGGTGTTCATCTTCTGCTGGAACGACTTCCTGTTCGCGATCTCGCTGACCTCCACCGAGCGCTCGCGCACGGTCCCGGTGGCGCTGTCGTTCTTCACCGGCAGCTCCCAGTTCGAGGACCCGACCGGGTCGATCGCCGCCGCCGCGGTGGTCATCACCATCCCGATCATCCTGTTCGTGTTGTTCTTCCAGCGTCGGATCGTCGCCGGTCTGACCTCCGGCGCCGTCAAGGGGTGAAGCAATGGCCGAGATCGTGCTCGACAAGGTGACCAAGCAGTACCCGGACGGCGCCGTGGCCGTGAAGGACGTGGACATCGAGATCGCCGACGGCGAGTTCATCATCCTGGTCGGCCCGTCGGGCTGCGGGAAGTCCACGACCCTGAACATGATCGCCGGGCTGGAGGACATCACGTCCGGCGAGCTGCGCATCGGCGGCGAGCGGGTCAACGAGCGCGCGCCCAAGGACCGGGACATCGCGATGGTGTTCCAGTCCTACGCGCTCTACCCGCACATGACGGTGAAGGAGAACATGGCCTTCCCGCTGCGGCTGGCGAAGGTGGACAACGCGACCGTCGAGAAGAAGGTCCGGGACGCCGCCGAGATCCTGGACCTGACCCAGCACCTGGACCGCAAGCCGTCGAACCTGTCCGGCGGCCAGCGGCAGCGCGTGGCGATGGGGCGCGCGATCGTGCGCAACCCCAAGGCGTTCCTCATGGACGAGCCGCTGTCCAACCTGGACGCCAAGCTGCGCGTGCAGATGCGGACGTCGGTGTCGCGGCTGCAGAAGCAGCTGGGCACCACCACCGTGTACGTCACGCACGACCAGACCGAGGCGATGACCCTCGGCGACCGGGTCGTGGTGATGCGCGGCGGGGCCGTGCAGCAGGTCGGCGCGCCGCAGTACCTCTACGACCACCCGGCGAACCTGTTCGTCGCGGGGTTCATCGGCTCGCCGTCGATGAACTTCGTGCCCGCCGGACTGGAGAACGGCACGCTGCGCTCGGCGCTGGGCGACATCCCGCTCACCGACCGGGTCCGCGGGCTGCTCGCGGGCGCCGACGTGCCCCGCGAGGTGATCGTGGGCCTGCGGCCCGAGCACTTCGAGGACGCGCGGCTGGTCGAGGAGCACCTGCGCGGCAGCGGGGTGACCTTCACCGACCACGTGGACGTGCTGGAGTCGATGGGCTCGGACAAGTTCGCCTACTTCAGCCTGTCCGGCGAGCAGGCCACCTCGCAGGAGCTGGCCGAGCTGGCCGCCGACGCCGGGTCGGCGGACGTGCCGGGCGGCGGCGTCTCGCTGGTCACCCGCATCTCGGCGGCCTCCACGGCCACCGAGGGTGAGCAGGCGGAGATCTGGTTCGACGCGGACAAGGTGCAGCTGTTCGACCCGGACACCGGGCGCAACCTCACGTATTCCGGGCAGTGATCGGGCGAGGGGGCCATCCGACGTGCGCGGGTGGCCCCCTTTTGCCGCTTGTCACGGGGAGTTACTGACCAGCCAAGACCATCGGTCGGGACGAACTCCGTGGGCCATTCAGCGCAGCAAAACCGCATCTCGCCGCTTTCGCGCGGCTTTCGCTCTTGTCGGTCACCACCCTGGTCGAAGGCGGGGATAACCCCGATCGACGGGCGTCGGGGTAGGGGAGACCGCCGAGCACAGAGAAGAGCGCGCGATGGGGATTCTTGACGGAAAAGCGGTCGTGGTCACCGGTGCGGGTCGGGGGCTGGGCGAAGCGTACGCGATGCACGCCGCGCAGGCGGGCGCCGCGGTCGTGGTCAACGACGTGGACAGCGACCTGGCCGAACAGGTCGCGGAGCACATCCGCGGTTACGGCGGGCGGGCGGTGGCGAGCACGCACACGGTGACCGACCCGACTGAGGCCGAGAAGATCGTCGGAATGTGCGTCACCGAGTTCGGTCGGCTCGACGGCCTGGTGAACAACGCCGGGCTGAACTACGAGACCCAGCCGTGGGATGACGACCCGGAAACGGTGCGCCGGACGGTCGAGGTGAACTTGCTGGGTGTCATATACACCGGTATCGCCGCCATGCGCGTGATGCGCGAACAGGGCAGCGGTTCCATCGTGAACATTTCCTCCGGCGCGTTCTTCGGTCAGCGCAAACTCGCCACGTACGCGGCGACGAAGGGCGCGGTCGCCTCGCTGAGCTGGTCGTGGGCGCTGGACCTGGAAGGCGAGGGCGTGCGCGTGAACGCCGTGTGCCCCGTGGCCCACACGCGCATGGTGTGGAAGTCCGAGCGGTCCCTGCGGGCCATCCCGGCCGACCGCACCCCGGGCAAGGTCGCGCCGCTGGTGCTGTTCCTGCTCAGCGACGCGGCGGAGGGCATCACGGGCCAGATCGTGCGCTGCAACGGCCGCCAGCTGCACCTGGTCGGCCACCCGTACTTCAAGCAGCCGATCCTGGAGAGCGACACCTGGGACACGACCTCGGTGAAGCGCGCGTTCGACGGCGTCCTCCAGGCCCACCTCGAACCGTTCGGCCTGGAGAAGCGCATGCCCCCGCGCCTGCGCGAACTGGTCGAACCGAGCCGCACGGCCTGAACCCCTTCCGGACGGGACCGCGCGGTGGCCCGGTCCGGCCGGCGACGGGCGCGCCGACCGCCTGCAGGGGGTGCGGTCGGACGCCCGCGCCGGTGCTCTGTTCGGCTGATCACTCGGACGGCTGATCAAAACGCCAACCGGCCGGTGTCACCATCGAGGTGTGGGGACGCGCAAGCCACGCGTGACGGACTGGCGACTGGTGGTCCAGTCGCGGTTGGACCGCGTGCGCGCCGACCTCGCCGCACTGGGCCCGCCGGACCCGCTCGACCCGGAGAGCTCGCAGTGGCGGCAGGTCGCCCAGCAGGAGGCGGCCGTCGTCGAGGACATGATCAACCGCGAGGAGTCGCGGCTGCGGATCGTGGCGTCGTGGTGGTCCGGGTGGCACATCGAGCGCGCCTGGCGGTCGTTGCACGAGGCGGAGATCGCGGTCGTCGCGGCGGGGGACGGGTTCCTGGGGCGGCTGCCCGGGTTGCGGGCCCGGGTGGCGGAGAACCTGGACGAGGACGACCCCCGGCGGGTCGCGTTGGAGGAGCTGCGGCCGGGCGAGTTCCCGTTGTCCATCGAGCGCGAGATCGTGGTGGACGCGTTGCGGGCGGCGTTCGACAAGTCCGACTTCGCGCACGCCGGCTCGCGGGCGCTGCGGAACAAGCTGATCGCGGCGTCCCTCGTGTTGTTCGTCGTGAACACGTTGCTGGGCGTCATCGGGTTGGTGAACCCGGGGCTGATCCCGATGTGCGTGGGGTCGGAGCGGCTGCCGACGGTGTGCCCGTCGGGGCGGACGGCGGCGGGCGCGGACGTGTGGCTGATCCAGGTGCTCGGTGCGTTCGGGGCGATCCTGTCGGCGGTGGTGCTGCTGTTGCGGCGGCGGCCCAGCCTGTCGCCGTACGTGATGATCGGGTACCAGGCGACGATCAAGATCCTGCTCGGGGCGGCGCTGGCGGTGATCGGCATCCTGGCCCTGGGCGCCGGCGTGACGACGGGCCTGATCGGCGTGGCGTCCCAGGCGGCGTTGCTGCTGTGGGCCGTGATCCTGGGCTACTCACAACAGATCGCGACCCGCCTCCTCGACAGCTACACCGACCGCGTCATGGACCAGGCCCGCCCCCTGCCGAAACTGGAAGGCCAACGCTGACCCCGCAACCGACCGCTCAGGCCGGCCGCGCGATCGAGGCCGAGGAACCGTTGGCGCACCGCTGCGCCGGGCCTGGTGCCGAGGGCGACCTCTCGCCGGCCGGCGCTAGCCTCGCCGCGACCGCAGGGCGTCGATCACGTCCTGGTCCCAGCGGTGGGTGCGAATGAGGCGGTAGCGTTCCGCCGCCACCCACATGTAGGCCTCCGTCTCCGTCCGGTCGCCCACCAGGTGGGCCTGGCGCAGCATCTCCACCACCGGCACGTACTCCTCGCGGTACCAGCGCATCGCCACCGTCGCCCGGTCCAGGAACGCGCCCTCGTCCTGCATCAGGCGGAAGCCCCACGCCTCCACGTGTTCGCCCAGTTCGGCGTAGTCCCACGGGTCCGAGAGCAGGACCTCCGCCCTGGCCTGGCCGGATAGCGGCACCCGTTCGAGGAACAGCCGCCGGTAGTCCTTGACGATCAGGTCGCCCCGGTGGCGGATGCCGTGGGCCGCGATGCGGGTCACCACCTCCGTCACGTACGCGTCGATCGTCTCCAGACCCAGGGCGTGCGCGACCGACACGCGGTGGTGGCCGTCCTGGACGAAGTGCAGGTCGCCCACCCGGTAGACCTCGATCGGCGGCACGGCCTCGCCCCGCCGCGTCGCCAGGGCCAGGCGCTGCCAGCGCTCCCGGGTGCGGGCCGAGGTGGGGCGGAAGCGGCGGTCGAAGTCGCGGGTCCGGTCCACGCTGCCGACGATCGAGTCCAGCCGGATCGTCTGCACCCCCAACCGGCGCTCGCTGACCACGCCCAACGCCTCCACGACCTCGTGGAACGGCAGCATGATGTTCACGTCGTCGGGTTCGCGGCGCAGCCACGCCGCCAGGCGGGACAGCACCTGCCGCCGCCGGGCGCGCAGGAAGTCGTTCTCGGCGTCGGCTTGCGGGAAACCGGTGTCCCGGCGCATCAGGGAACCTCCACCACCTTGTACCCCACCACGTTCACCACCCGGGTCCGGCCGAGCACCCGGTCCGGCTTCGGCGACCCGTGGGGGTGGATGTGGCCGTGCAGGAGCAGTTTCGGGCGCAGCCGGCGGACGCCGTCGTGCAGGCACGCGAAGCCGCGGTGCGGGGCGTCGGGCTCGTCGCCGCAGTCCAGCGGCGGGGAGTGGGTGAGCAGCACGTCGACGTCCCGCCCGTCGCGCAGCCTGCGCCACGCCGCGAGGCGGGTCACCCGCCGCAGCCGCCGGGCCTGCTGCCGCTCGGTCCACTGGTTGGGCCCGTCGTTGTACCGGATGGACCCGCCGAGGCCGGCGATCCGCAGGCCCGCCACGTCCACCACCGCGCCGTCGGCGTTCACCCCGCCCGCCGGGCCGGGCCAGCGCGCCGGCAGCCCCGCCCGCGTCCACAGGCCCCGCACGTTGGCGTACCCGGACAGGTCCACGTCGTGGTTGCCCGGCACGAACACGCACGGCCGGTCCAGCGCCGAGGACAGGAACTCCAGGTAGTCGAACGGCAGGTCGCCGGCCGCCACGACCAGGTCGACGTCGTGCCGCCGCACCTGGTCGGTCCACAGCCGCTCGACCACCTCGTCCGCCACCGCGAGCACCTTCGGCACCCGTCGAGCCTAAGCGCGCACCGGCGTCCCGACGAACCGGTGCTTCCCCCGGTGCCGCACGGGGTAATCCGGTCTACCGTTCGAGACGTGCTCGCCGAGCTGTTCCTCGACGCCGCCGCCTCCTGCCGCGACCGCAGCCCGCTCACCCACACCCTGCTGGTGTCGGCGGCGGACGACCTGACGCGCGGCGGGGTCACGGCGAAGGTCATGGCGGGCAGCGAGTGCGACCGCGGCGGGACCGTGCCGGGGCTGCGGTTCGCGGGCGCGCTGCACCGGCTGGTCCTGGAGGGCCGCGCGCCGACCCTGGCCAAGCACTACCCGACCGCCGGCGGCCGGCCGCACCCGCCGACGCTGTGGGAGGACGCGCTGCCGGTGCTCGACGAGCACACCGACGAGCTGCGCGCGCTGATCGCGTCGACCGTCGTGCAGACCAACGAGCCGGGCCGCAGCGCGCCCCTTTTCGGCGGCCTGCACACCGCCACCCGGCTGGCCGCCGAGAACGCGGGCAGGCGGACGCCGTTCTGCGTGAAGCTGCTGGAGGTGGGCGCGTCCGGCGGCCTGAACCTGCGCCCGCACCGCGTGGCCTACCGCGTCGGCGACACCGTCCTGGGCGACCCGGGCAGCCCGCTGGTCCTGGACACCCGCTGGACCGGCCGCCCGCCGGTGGACCTCGCGCCCGGCCTGCGCCTGGTCGGCCGCGCGGGCTGCGACCTCAACCCGGTCGACGTGTCCACGCGGGACGGTCGCCTGCACCTGTCGTCGTTCGTGTGGGCCGACCAGCTGTGGCGCTGGGAACGCCTCCAAGCCGCCCTGGACCTGGCCGCCCTGGACCCGGTGCCGGTGCGGCGCGCGGCGGGCCCGGAGTGGCTGGCCGACCACCTCGCCCGACCGGAGCGCGACGTGCTGACCGTCGTGTGGCACTCGGTGGTGTGGCAGTACGCGTCCCCGTCCGACCGCGCGATGGGCCGCGCGGTCCTCGCCGACGCCGCCGCCCGCGCCACCCCGATGGCCCCGCTCGCCCTGCTCGTCTTCGAACCCCGCCGCACGCACGCGCCGGAGAAGTACGAGTTCCAACTGCTGCTCAAGCTGTGGCCGGGCGGGGTGTCGTTGCGGCTGGGCGCGGGAGCGGGTCACGGCATCCCGTTCGAGTGGCACACCCGACCGTGGACGTGACCGCCCGCACGCGGGCCGAAGGTCGGGGAACGCCCCGGCGGGAGGCTCCGAGGTGGCACGAGCACGTGCCACCTCGGCGGCCCGTCCGGCCGGGGGCGCGTCAGTGGCCGGTGGCGATCAGCACGGTGACCGTGGTCAGCCAGCCGATGAGGAACGCGACGATCCAAAAGCGCAGGTTCGTGAACATCCGGGTCATGTCGGAGGATCCCGTCGGGGTCGGGGTGGGCGGGGGCTACAGCCAGCGGTTCCGACGGAATATTCGGTACAACGTGAGGCAGGCGACCAGGATCACGGCGATCACCATGGGGTAGCCGTACTTCCAATGCAGTTCCGGCATGAAGTCGAAGTTCATGCCGTACACGCCGACCACCATCGTGGGGACCGAGATGATCGCGACCCACGCCGAGATCTTGCGCATGTCCGAGTTCTGCTGGAGCGTGATCTTCGCCAGCGTCGCGTTCACCAGCGTGGTGAGCAGCTCGTCGAAGTTGATCACGCGCTCCGACACCTCGGTGAGGTGGTCGTCCACGTCCCGGAAGTACGACCGGACCTGCTCGGGGATCAGCGGCGTGTAGCCCTCGGCCAGCCGCCGCAGCGGCACCGCCAGCGGCATGACCGCCCGGCGCAGCTCCAGGACCTCGCGCTTCATCAGGTAGATCTGGTCGGCGCTGACCCGGCTGCGCGGCGCGAAGACCAGCGCCTCCATCTGGTCGATGTCGTCCTCGATGTGGTCGGTCACGTCGAGGTAGTTGTCGACCACGTGGTCGGCGATCGAGTACAGGACCGCCGCCGGCCCGACCTTGAGCCGCTCCGGCTCCGCCTCCAGCTGGCGCCGCACCACGGCCAGGCCCGAGTGGTTGCCGTGGCGGACCGTCACCACGAAGTCGCGGCCCAGGAAGACCATGACCTCGCCGCTCTCCACGATCTCGTTGGCCGAGTCGGGCGACGCGTTCTGCACGTACCGAACGGTCTTGAGGACCATGAACAGCGTGTTGTCGTAGCGCTCCAGCTTCGGGCGCTGGTGGGCGTGCACCGCGTCCTCGACGGCCAGCTCGTGCAGGCCGAAGGTCTCGGCCACGCCCTGGATCTGCTCCTCGTCGGGCTCGTGCAGGCCGATCCACACGAAGCCGTCGCCGCGCTTGCGCACCTCTTCCACGGCGTCGGTGTGCGACCACCGGCCGGGCAGCCGTTCGCCGTCCACGTAGACCCCGCAGTCCACGACGTACGCCGACAGCGGCACCGGGATCGGCACCGCAGGGCGGACGTGGGCGGGCACGCGGCCTCTCAGGCCGCCGAGCGAGGGCAAGCTGGGCACGGAGTCCTCCGGTGGGGGCGTCGGCTGCACGACGAAACGCGACGGCACGTCCCCGACCGGGCACTGCTGCGGGCCTAGAAGATCGACCCTTCGGTGAGGACGCGCGAGGTACTCGCAGGATGGGGGTCGTTACTCATCGGTAGCCCTCACCTCCTCGGGTCGGTCGTCCGCGGCGGTGGAGTCGCTCACAGACCAGTTGCCGAGGGTACTCCTCCCAAGTCCACACTGTCGTCCCGGTCGTGAGGGTTCTCGATCACAAGCCCCAAGAGCCAACGGAGGCAAGCGGTGCAGTTCGGGCGTTACTACGAGGAGTTCGAGGTCGGCGCGGTCTACAAGCACTGGCCTGGCAAGACGGTCACCGAGTACGACGACCACCTGTTCTGCCTGCTCACCATGAACCACCACCCGCTGCACATGGACGCGCACTACGCGGCGGAGACCACCGACTTCGGCAAGAACGTCGTGGTCGGCAACTACATCTACTCGCTGCTGCTGGGCATGTCCGTGCCGGACGTGTCGGGCAAGGCGATCGCGAACCTGGAGGTCGAGTCGCTGCGGCACATCAAGCCGACCTTCCACGGCGACACCATCTACGGTGAGACGGAGGTGCTCGACAAGACCCCGTCGAAGTCCAAGGACGACCGCGGCGTGGTCTACGTGGAGACGCGCGGGTACAAGCAGGACGGCACGGTCGTCTGCGTGTTCCGGCGCAAGGTGATGGTGCCCAAGCGGTCCTACGGCGACGCCCGCGGTGGCGAGCAGCCGGGCAGGCCCGAACCGAAGGAGTGAGATGACCTCCGTGGACCTCGCGCGGCAGCGGCTGGCCCGGTTCGCCCAGCGGGAGGCGCACGGCGTCTCGCCGCTCTACGAGCACCTGGCCACGCGTGCCGCCGAGGACCCGGAGGTCGCCGGCCTGCTGACCGCCGCCCCGGAGCACTTCGCCCACGCGACCCTGCTCCTGGCGGCGGCGCACCGGTTGGTGCAGGCCGAGCCGTTCCACGAGCTGTCGAACTACTACCCGTCGCTGGGCGGCACGTACGGGCCCGACGAGGGCACGTGGCCGCTGTTCCGGTCCTTCGTGCTGGACCGGGCCGAGAAGATGCGCGAGCTGATCTCCACCCGCTCCACCCAGACCAACGAGGTCCGCCGCGCGGCGCTGCTCTACCCGGCGGTCGCGATGGTCAAGGGGCCGGTCGGGCTGCTGGAGGTGGGCTGCTCCGCGGGCCTGCTGCTGGGCCTGGACCAGTACGGCTACCGGTACCAGACGCGGGAGGCGGGCCAGCTCGTCGCGGGTCCGGCCAAGGCGACCGTGGGCGTGCACTGCGCGCTGGAACTGGCGCCCGGGGCCGCGTTGCCGAAGATCCCCAAGACGGTGAAGGTGGGGGCGAAGGTCGGCCTCGACCGCGCGCCCGCCGACCTGGCCGACGAGGACACCTACGCGTGGCTGGAGGCGTGCGTCTGGGCGGACCAGCCCGAGCGGCTGCGGATGTTCGGCGTGGCGGCCACCGCGCAGCGCAAGTCCCCGCCGACCCTGGTCGCCGGGGACGCCGTCGCGGACCTCGGGAAGGCCGCCGCGCTGGTGCCCGCCGACCTGCCGCTGGTGGTGATCACCAGCAACGTCCTGCCGTACGTGCCGGGCGGGGAGTTCGTCGCGGCGCTGCGCGGCCTGGACCGGCCCGCGTGGTGGGTCAGCCACGAGGGCTACGCCGCCGGCCTGGAGCACGTGCTGCCCGGCCGGGACGACCTCCGGGCCGAGGAGTCGGCCTTCGGGGTGCTCGGGCTCGTGCGGATCGACGAAGGTGAGGTTCGCTCGGCAAAAGCCCTGGCCAAGACCGCCCCGCACGGTCAGCGCCTGACCTGGTTGCCGTGACGACCTGCGACGACTTCCCTCGAACGGGCGAAGTCGATCAGGCTCGGGGGAGCTGTCCCCAGGCCTGGAGCGTCTCGTGCAGGCCTTCGGAAAGCGGAAGTGTGTCCAAGATCGCACCGGTCACCCACCGCACCTCGGCCGCGTCGTCCCCCGCTCGGAGCACACCCGATCGGACCTGGCAGGCGTAGTCGTGGATGTCGTACAGCCCGTGCACGGCCGGTCGGGTGACGCTGCCGATCAACTCGCCGACCGTCACGGAGAGTCCCGTCTCCTCGCGGATCTCGCGGATCACGGCGGCCCGGTCGTCCTCGCCCGGCTCGACTCGTCCACCCGGTATCGACCATAGTCCCTCACCTGGGGGATTGGCCCTTCGAACGAGTAGCAGTCGCCCGTTCGAGTCATGCACGATCCCGCCGACACAGCGGATCAAGGGGGCTCCATCGGCCGTCACGGTGACTCAGTGTAGTCACCCCTCAACGGCGGTGCAGAGCGCTGACCCAAGTGCGGTACAAAACTCCCAAGGTGCCGCGCGGTGCGGTACAACGGTTTTCACTGGCGCCAAACGGGTGCGGTAGCGAACGGGGTTGATCACCGTGAATCTGAAGAAGATTCTCACCTTCGCCGGGGTCGGCTTGCTCCTGTTCTTCCTCATCGCGGAGCCCAACCAGGCGGCTCAGCTGGTGCAGAACATCCTGGGCACGCTGCGGGAAGCCGCTGAGGCGCTCATCACCTTCGTGAAACAATTGTTCTGAGGTAGGCGCCCGGCACCTCCACCCACGGCGAAGGGTCCACAGGCATGTTCGCACCACGTGACCCCGACGAGTACCTGCTCCCCACGGAGCGGCGGGTCATCCGGGTCCGCAGGCACTGGAGCAGCCTGCTCTGGGATCTCCTGGAGGCGGCGGCGCTGCTCGCCGGCTGCATGATGATCTCCTACCTGCTGCCCCAGAACCTGGGCGTGGTGCAGAACATCCTGTGGTACGCGGCGCTGTTCGTGCTGCTCAGGCTGACCTACTTCGTCATGGAGTGGTGGGTGGAGCGCATCGTCGTCACCGACAAGCGGTTCATGATCTCCTCGGGGGTCTTCGAGACCAAGGTGGCCATGATGCCGATCAGCAAGGTCACCGACCTCACCTACGAGCGTTCGGTGCTCGGGCGCATGTTCGGCTTCGGCACCCTGATCGTGGAGTCGGCCGGTCAGATCCAGGCGTTGAACCGGATCGAGTACCTGCCGAACCCCGAGGAGGTCTACGACGCCATCTCGGAGCTGACCTTCGGCGACAAGAAGGCTCAGGCCGAGCGGTTCTCGATGATCAAGGCTCAGCGGGCGGCGCGCGGGAAGAAGATGGTCCCGTAGGTCAGACTGGGTGGGTGCGCATCGACCTGCACACCCACTCGACCGAGTCCGACGGGACCGACACGCCCGCGCAGCTGGTGGCCGCCGCGGCGGCGGCCGGCCTGTCCGCGGTGGCGCTGACCGACCACGACACCGCGGCCGGCTGGACCGAGGCGGCCGGCGCGCTGCCACCGGGCCTGAAGCTGGTGCGGGGCGCGGAGCTGTCCTGCGCGTCCGACGACGGTTCCGGGCGGACGATCACCGTCCACCTGCTGGCCTACCTGTACGACCCGACCTCCCGGGCCCTGGTCGAGGAGCAGCTGCGGCTGCGCTTCGAACGGCGGCAGCGGCTGCGCAAGATGGCCCTGCGCATGGTGGAGGACGGGTTCCCCATCGACCCGGACGAGCTGATGGCGGCCATGCCGGCCGACGCGCCGGCGGGGCGACCGCACCTCGCGATGGCGCTCATCCGGGCCGGGGTGGTGACGTCGGTGGACGAGGCCTTCGCCCGCTACCTGACCGGCGGGCGCTACTACGTGCCGCGGACGGACACGCCCGTCGCGCGGGCGATCGAGATGATCGCCGAGGCGGGCGGGGTGACCGTGCTGGCGCACCCCTTCGCGGCGTCGCGCGGTCCGATCGTGTCCGAGGCGGTGGTGGCCGACCTGGCGGCGCTGGGGTTGGCCGGCGTCGAGGTGGACCACCCGGACCACGACCCGGCGACGCGGGCGCGGTTGCGCGGCCTGGCGGGCGAACTCGGGCTGCTGGTGACCGGGTCGTCGGACTACCACGGCACCAACAAGACGGTGCGGCTCGGCGCGGAGACGACCTCGCCCGAGGTCCTCGACGCGCTGGCCGACCGCGCCACGGGGTGCAAGGTCCTGGTCGGCTGACCGTCCCCCGGGGTCCGGTGGAGTCGGCGGCTGGGCCGGGCCTGTGATGCCGTGCCGGGAGTGTCGGGGGTCCTCGGTAGCGTTGGGGGCGTGGATCAGTTGGGGTTCGACTTCGGCGTCATGCCGAAGCGGCTGGTGAAGGTGACGCCGGCGAAGCTCGCCACGTGGGCCGACTGCCCGCGCCGGTTCCGCATGGCCTACCTCGACCGCCCCACACCGCCGCGCGGCGGCGCCTGGGCGCACAACACGCTCGGCGCGGTCGTCCACAACGCCCTGAAGGCCCTGTTCGACCTGCCGGTGGAGAAGCGCTCCCCGGAGCAGGCCGTGGCCCTGCTGCACCGGCAGTGGAAGGACGAGGGCTTCCGCGACGCCGAGCAGGCCGCCGTCTACCGGACGCGCGCCGAGGGCTGGGTGCGGAACTACGTGGCGGAGCTGGACACGTCGATCGAGCCGGTGGGGATCGAGCGCTGGGTGTCCACGCCCACGCAGCGGATCGTCGCCGAGGGCCGGGTCGACCGGATCGACCTGCGCGACGGCGAGTTGGTGATCGTCGACTACAAGACCGGCCGGCACGCGCTGACGGTCGACGACGCGCGAGGCTCGCAGGCCCTGGCCTTGTACGCGCTCGCCGCACGACGTACCTTGCGCAAGCCGTGCCGACGGGTGGAGCTGCACCACCTGCCCACCGGCACGGTGGCGGTGTGGGAGCACACGGAGGAGAGCCTCGCCCGGCACGTCTCCCGAGCCGAGGAAGCCGCGGACGAGCTGGGCCTCGCGAGCGACACCCTCGCGGCGGGCGGCGACCCGGAGATCCTCTTCCCACCCCGGACCGGAAACCAGTGCACCTGGTGCGACTTCCGCCGCAGCTGCCCGGAAGGCCGGCAGGCGGCACCGACCTTGGACCCGTGGGCGCTGCTCGCGCCGTAGAGGAGACCCGTGACACAGGTGGAGACCGAGCCGCGGCTGCTGAGGGTGTGGCGCGGCATCAGCGGCGCGGTGGCCGTGGGTCTCGTGCTGCTAGCCCTGGCGCTGCTCGGCGTGCAGGTGTACGCGGGAACGCGCGACCTGCCCGGGCCCGGGGTGGACATGGTGATCGGGCACGTGGTGGCCGGGGTGGTCGCCGTGGTGGGGCAGGTCGTGGCGGACCGGGCCCGGCGGTGGGCCGCCGTGGCGGCTGGGGCCGGGGTGTTGGTGGTGGGGGCCGTCGTGTTGTGGGTCTATTGGTGGGCGTGAGCCGGCGCGCTCTTCGCCGCGCAGCGGCGTGTTTTTGGTTGGGCTCCCAGCCACAAGGGGCCTTCGTGTTCCCCACCGTATGACCTGCCCGAAGGGCTACCACAGATTGCCGGGGTCGGGCCAAAAAGTTTGCGAGGAACGAGCAAAGTTTTTCGACCGACCCCGGCAATCTGTGGTCGGCTCCGCCAGGTCATGCGGTGGGGAACACGCAGGCCCTTCCCCCCACTGGAGGCCTCCCGGCCGCTTTTCGCTTTAGAGCTTTTGATCTTGAGAGCGCGCCAGCGCGTTCAAGCGCGAAGCGCTCTCAAGCGCGAAGCGCGTTCGAGGTCAAGAGAGCGGAGCGCGTCCTGTTAGGACCCGCGAAGCGTGGGCTTGAGCAGCGAAGCGCCGGTTCAAAGCGTAAAAGAGCCTCGCCGGCGGGCGAGCCACCGAAGATGGACACAACTGCCAAAGCGGGGGCTTCTTGCTTGTGTCATCTCCGCATGACCCGGCAAAGCCAACCACAGATTTCCCGGGTGCCGCTAAATTTTTTGCTCGTTCCTCACAAAAAATTCGGCCGCACCCGGGAAATCTGTGGTAGCCCTTCGGGCGGGCCATACGGAGATGACACAAGCAAGAAGCCCGGCTTGGGTTGTGTCCCCTCCGGTGGACTGCCTGCCGGCGCTGCGCGCCGAAAGCGAAGCGTGGGGGTTAGGAGGCGTGGGTTTGTTCGGTTCGGATCAGGCCGGCTCGTAGGGCTGCCATCAGGGCTTGGGCTCGGTTGGAGGCGCCCAGCTTCTCGTAGAGGCGGGAGACGTAGGTCTTGGCCGTGGACTGGCTCACGTAGAGGGATCTTGCGATCGACGGGATCGACGTGCCCTCGCGCAGGAGCAGCAGGACCTCGCGTTCCCGTGGGCTCAGGGCCAGGCGGTCGGCCGTCGTGCGCTTGCGGGCCAGGGCGCCGGCCAGGCCGGCCGCCGTGAAGGAGCCGGCGGCTACCGAGGCGTGGCGGATCGCCGCCAGGACCTCGTCGGCCGGGGCGGTTTTGGCCACGAACGCCGAGGTGCCTGTTTCGAGGGCTCTGAAGAGGACGTCGTCCTCGCCCAGGGACGTGAGCATGACTATGCCCAGGTCGTCGTGGCGATCGCGGAGTTCCCGGGCCAGGCGCAGGCCGTCGCCGTCGGGGAGGGCCACGTCGATGGTGACCACGTCCGGGCTGTAGGAGGCCACGATGGCGGGCGCGGTGGCTGCTGTCTTCGCTTCGGCGACGATCTTGATGTCCGGCGCGGTGGCGGTGAGGGTGGTCAGGCCGTAGCGGAAGAGGGTGTGTCCGTCTACTACGACGACGCGGATCGTCATGATGCCTCCTGTCGCCGCTGTGACAGCGCGCCATGTGAAGGTTCAACCGCTACGTCGATCGGAGTACGGGTCGGAGTTACACCTCTGCCCCGATTGGGGTCCAAAGTCCTCGCTGGACCGGGTTAGAACAGCGACCGCGCGATGCTGATCGCCCCTGGCCCGAGGATGACCACGAAGATGGCCGGGAACAGGCAGATGACCAGCGGGAACAGGATCTTCACCGGGACCTTCTGGGCGCGTTCCTCGGCGCGTTGCCGCCGGCGGACGCGCATGCCCTTCGCCTGTTCGCGCAGGACCCGGCCGATGGGCACGCCCAGTTCGCCGGCTTGGACGAGGGCTGACACGAACGTGCGCAGCTCGGCCACGGTGGTCCGCTCGGCGGTGGCGCGCAGGGCCTGGGTGCGGGACGTGCCCAGTTGGGTCTCCTGGAGCACGCGGGCGAACTCGGCGGCCAGGGGGCCGCGGGTGTTGCGGGCCACCTGGGCGAGCGCCGCGTCGAAGCCCAGGCCCGCTTCCACGCACACGGTGAGCATGTCGAGGGCGTCGGGGAGGGCGTCGCGGATCTTCGCCTGGCGTTTCTGGCCCGCGTTGAGCAGCAGCAGGTCCGGCAGGAAGAAGCCCGCCGCCGCGCCGGCCGCCCCGTACAGGACGACCGTGAGCAGGGCGCCGGAACCCAGCAGGACGCCGACGCCGGCCACCGCGAACAACGCGAAGCCCTTCACCGCGAGGACCCGGTCCGGGGTCCACGCGGGCGGGTTGCCGGCCAGGTCCAAACGGCGCTGGAGGCGGGCCTCGACGCCGTCTGGGGACAAGCGCAGCACCAACGACCGCAGCCAGCCGGGAGCGGTCTCGAACGAGCGTCTCGCGGGTGGCTGGTCGGGGGTGGTGCGGGAGTAGCCGTGTTCGATGACGGCCAGCGCGCCGGCCACGCCGCCGCCGGAGGACGAGCCGCCGGCCAACGCGACCACGGCCAGGACGATCGCGAGGGTCAGCGCACCCAGCGCGCCGAGGAGCAGCACCATGTCACACCTCCACGCGCACGAGCGCACGCATCCACAGGGCCCCCAGGCCCACCATCACGGTCGCGGCGACCACCAGCACCCAGCCGATGGCCGTGGTGAACAGCGGTCGCATGTAGTCGTAGCGGGTCAGCAGCAGCCAGCCCGCCAGCACGACCGGCAGCGCCACCAGGATGTACGCCGACAGCCGGCCCTCCGCGCTGAGCGCCCGGACCTGGCGGCGGGTCTGCGCCCGGTCCCGCATGGTCGTCACCGTGGTCAGCAGCACCTCGGCGAGGTTGCCGCCGACCGACCGCTGGATCCGCACCGCCATGACGATCCACCGCAGGTCCGCGCAGGCCATCCGGTCGGCGACCCGGTCCAGCGCGTCGGTCAGGTCCACGCCGACGCGGGTCTCCGCCAACGCCCGCGCCACCTCGCCGGCCGCCGGCTGGGTGTTGTCCCGCACGACCGCGTCCAGGGCCTGGGCCAGCGAGAACCCGGACTGCAACGACCCGGCGACCAGTTGCAGCACGTCCGGCAGCTGGTCCTGGAACGCCGACCGCCGCCGGCCGATCCGGAAGCCCACGTACAGGTGCGTCCCGAGCACGGCCGCCAACGCGCCCGCCGGGCCGCCGATCCACGGGTTGCCCACCGCCAACGCCGCCACCACGCCGAGCACGACCGCCCCGCACAGCCGCAGCAACGCCCACTCGGACGCGCCGACGGTCATGCCCGCGAGGTCCAACCGGGCGGCGATGGCGTCGGCCCTGCCGCCCAGGAGGGTGTCGGTCACGCTCAGCGCGCCGCGGGCCACCTGGCCCTGCTCGGGCGCGACGGGCCGCGTGCGGCGGGGGCCGTACCGCTCGATCCGGTCCTCCAAGGGCACCGGCTCCTTGCGCCCCACCAGGCCGAACAGCAGCACGGCGGCCACCAGGAACGCGCTGAACGTGCCGATGACCAGGAGCCACAGTTCCAGCGACCAGGTCGGCGGGAGCGGGGCTGGTGGCGCGGGCAGGGCGGCGAAGGTCACCGGGACGGTGGCGGTGACGGACCTCGACCCGGCCGAGGCGACCACGGTCAGGTCGGCGGTCCTGCCCGCCAACGCGTCCGGGACTTCCACCTCCACCGCGGTGCGGTGGGTGAACGTGCGCGCGGCGGCGGCGAACGCGCCGGCCAGGTCGGAGACCTCGGCGGCGGGCAGCACGCGTCCGCCGCCGGCCGCCGCGATCCGGCCCAGCGCCGGGTCGTCCGAGGCCAGCGCCACGACGTCGGCGGGCACGGACCGCTGCGCGAGCAGCCCCGTCACGGCGTCGAGCCCGGCGCGGCTGGAGGTGTCCTGTCCGTCGGACAGCACCACCAAGCGGGGCGCGGAGACGCCGTCCAACGCGGCCACGGCCACCGGCAGCGCGTCGTACAGGGCGGTGTTCCCGTTGGCGCGCAACGACTCCAACGCCGCCGCCAGGGCCGCGCGATCGGTCGTCGGCGACACCAGCAGGGCGGGGGTGTCGGCGAACGCGACCAGTCCCACCCGCACGTCGGCCGGCACGCTCGCCGCGTACCCCGACGCCGCCCGCCGGGCGGTCGCGATGCGCTCGCCGGCCATCGACCCGCTGGTGTCCACGACCAGCACCACACCGCGGTCCGGCGCGTCGGCCTCCAGGCGGTCCGCGGCGGTGACCCGGGCGGTCAGCGGCACGTCCCCGGCCCGCACCTCGACCCGGTCGGCGGCCAGGTCGGGCGTGGTGAGCACCAGACCCACCCGGCCGGGCGCGGTCTCGACCGACGACACGGTCACGTCGTCGGCGTCGGCCACGCCCCAGAACACCAGGCCCGCGGTGGCCAGCAGCACGCCCAGGGCCAGTCGCACCAGCACGCTCATCGCGGGAACTCCCCACCGGCGAACACCCCGGGCGGCAGGTGCACGCCCCGGTCGGCCAGCCGCTCGGCGAACCCGGGCCGCAACCCCGTGCCGCGCAACGCGCCCCGGTAGACGCCGCGCTCGTCCACCCCGGCGTGGAAGTCGAACAGGAACAGGTCCTGGAGGGTGACGACCTCGCCCTCCATGCCGACGACCTCGGTCACGTGCGTGATCCGCCGGGTGCCGTCCTTGAGCCGCGACTGGTGCACGATCAGGTCGATCGCCGACGCCATCTGCTCGCGGACCGCCCGCTGCGGCAGGTCCACGCCCGCCATCAGCACCATGGTCTCCAGGCGGGCCAGCGAGTCGCGCGGCGAATTGCTGTGCACGGTGGTGATCGAGCCGTCGTGGCCGGTGTTCATGGCCTGCAACATGTCCAGCGCCGCGCCGTCGCGGACCTCGCCGATGATGATCCGGTCCGGCCGCATGCGCAGGGCGTTGCGCACCAGGTCCCGCACGGCGACCTCGCCGCGGCTCTCCACGTTCGGCGGCCGGGCCTCCAGGCGCAGCACGTGGTCCTGCCGCAGTTGCAGCTCGGCGGCGTCCTCGATGGTGACGATCCGCTCGTCGGCCGGCACGAACGACGACAGCACGTTGAGGCTGGTGGTCTTGCCCGAACCGGTGCCGCCGCCGATCAGCACGTTCAGCCGGCCCCGCACGCACGCCTCCAGCACGGCCGCGACCTGCGGCGACAGCGTGCCGAACCCGATCAGGTCGGTGACGGTGAACGGGTCGGTGGCGAACTTGCGGATGGTCAGCAGCGAGCCGTCCAGGGCGATCGGCGGTACCACGGCGTTGACCCGGCTGCCGTCGCGCAGGCGGGCGTCCACCATGGGGCTCGCCTCGTCCACGCGACGCCCGACGCCGGCGACGATCTTGTCGATGGTGCGCCGCAGGTGGCTCTCGTCGGTGAACGCGGCGTCCACCGGTTCCAGCCGGCCCGCGCGCTCCACGTACACCTGGTCGTGCCCGTTGACCATGATCTCGGAGACGTCCGGGTCGCGCAGGTAGGGCTCCAGCGGGCCGTGGCCGAGGATCTCGTCGGCCACCTCCTGCGCGATGCGGGTGCGGTCGCCGCCGGTCAGCGGCGTCTCGTCGCGCTCCAGCACGGCCTGGAGGGTCTGGCGGACCTTCCGCTCCAGCTCGCCCTGGTCCAGGTGCACGTCGTAGAGCGACGGGCCGAGCGCCTCGACCAGTCCCAGGTGGACGCTGCGCTTGATCGCGCCGAACGGGTCGGCGTGCCGGGCGGTGCGGCGCGGGGTCGCGGGCGCGCCGGGCGCGGGCCTGCTCTGCGCCAGGCGGTCGGTGAGGCTCATGCCGCACCCCGCCTGCGCCACGACCGCCGCGCCGGCGCCGCCGGTTCACCCAGCACGCCGGCCCGCGCGAACCGGGCGATGGCCGTGCTGACCGGGTGCGCCGGGGTGGCCACGGTGATCGGCACGCCCCGGTTGGTCGAGATCGGCACGTCCCGGCTGGACGGGACGCGCGCGGTGATCGGCGCCCGCACCACCCGTTCGACGTCCTGCTCGGACAGCCCCACCTTCGCGTCGGACCGGTTGAGCACCACCGAGCGCACGTCCCGCCGGTAGGACAGCAGGTCCAGCATGTCCAGCGTGACCCGGAGGTTCTTCAGCGCGGGCACGTCCGGCGTGGTGAGCAGGACGTGGTGGGCGGAGGCGTCCATCGCGGCCAGCACGTGCTCGCTGAACTGCGAGGGCGTGTCCACCACGACGTGGTCGAACATGCCGCGCAGCACCACCAGCAGTTCGGCGACCAGCTGCGCCGGGACGCGCTCGGCGTCACCCGGCTCGACCGGCGCGAGCAGCGCCGCGAACCCCGGCCCGGCCTCGGTGAGCAGCGACGCCGCGCCGCGCTCGTCCAGGTGCCCGACCATGCCCAGGCCGTCCACGATGGTGCGCACCGGGTCCAGTTGCAGGCTGATGCCGACGTCGCCGAACGCGAGGTCCAGGTCCACCAGGCACACCCGCCGCTGCCCGCCCGCCGCCAGCACCGCGCTGAGGTTCACCGCGAGCGTGGTCTTGCCGCAGCCGCCCTTGGCGGAGAACACGGTCACCACGCGGCCCTCGCGGACCGGTTCGGCCGGGCCGCCGGCGAACCGCCAGGACAGCTCCCGCGACCGGGCGCACGCCACGGACAGCGCCGCCACGTCCCCGGCCGGCACGACCTCGCGCACCCCGGCCTGCAACGCCCGGGTCAGCAGCGCCACGTCCACGTTGCGCCGCACCAGGACCACGCCCACGGCGGGCCGTTCCACGCGCAGCCGGGCGGCGAAGGCCAGCGCCTCCTCCGCGTCGGTCTCCGGGCCGACCACGACGAGGGTCTCCGCGCCGTCGGCGTGCAGCAGGCGGTTCGCCTCGGCCAGGTCGCCCGCGGCCCGGACCTCGCCGCCGATGCCGGCGACCACTTCCGCGACCCGCTCGGGCCGCTCGCACAGGATGGCCATGTCCTCAGCCTCCGAACACCGAACGGTTGTCCACACCCGCGCCGGGCTTGACGTCGGGGTTCTCGCCCAGCAGCGCCAGGTAGAGCGCGCCGGTCTGCTGGGCGTGGATGAGCTTCTCCGCGCCCGCCTGGTCCACGGCGACGGTCACCAGCGCCTTGCCGACCGTGCCCTCCTCGACCGCCTTCTCCTGCTGCACCGCGAGGACCTCCACGTCGGTGAGCAGCAGGCGGGTGGCCTTGTTGTAGTCGTGCTGGTTCTGCAGCCCGTCGCCCGCGGGGGTGTTGCCGGGCTTGGACTCCAGCACGTTGAAGCTGTCGAACACCGCGACCTTCGCGCCCGGCTTGGCCAGGCCGCCGACGCGCTGCCAGGCCTCGGCGGGCACGGTGACGGCGATCTTGCCCTCGGGGATCTCGATGCCGTCGGTGAGCCGCGCGGCCGTGACGAACATGGGGCGCACCAGGAGCTGGCCTTCGGACACGTCCGAGGACACGACCAGCTCGTCCACGTCGGCGGCGGACTTGAGCGCGTCGGCGGGCACCGTCCCGGCGGGCATCCGCTCGCTGCGCAGCAACCCCGCTTCCTGGGCGGACCTGGCCGACGTGCCGGCGGGGATGCGCTTCCCGGCCACCAGCACGGTGACCGCCTCGCGGCCGGCCAGCGCCCGGTCGTCGGCGGCGCGGACGTAGAGCAGCACCCCGACCGTGCCGACGACCGCGAGCAGCACGGCCAGGCCGATGACGAGCAGACGACGTTTCATTTCCCTCTCCTCAGCCGGTGAGCTGCACGATGTCCACGCCCAGGTCGGGGCCGCCGATGGTCCCGGCGGCGGGCAGCAGGCCCTGGGTGAAGTAGCCGTTGACGCACTTGTCCGCGCCCTTGCAGTCGTTCTTGGGGTTGAGCCAGTCCGACGCGGTGAAGCCGGGCAGGTGGTAGCCGGTGACGACGAACGCGGCGAAACCCTTCAGCGCGTACGTGCCGCCGGTGCCGCTGCCGCTCACGGACGTGTAGACGGGGACGTAGACGACGGTCCGGTCGGCCTGGGCGGCGGCGAGCGCGGCCTGGCACGACTTGCCCGCCGACACGCCGGTGTCCGCGCTGTAGCTGCCGCCGCTGATGAACGCCTCGCAGTCGCCGTCGCCGTCGTCGACCCAGCCGAACATGCCCGGCCCGTCGCTGCCCGCCGGCCCGTCGGGGCAGGTCGTCGGCTTGCTCGGGTCGTGCAGCTTGAGCACCTGGTCGGCGCTCACCGGCGGCACGGCGGGCGGCGGCGGGGCGAAGGCGGTGCCGTTGGCCGTCGCGTCCCGCCACTCGCAGTACGAGATGGTCATGGCGACCGTGGTGGCCGACGACGGCGGTCCCCACGCGGCGCGGGCGCAGGCCTTGGACCCGGCGCCGTCGAAGGACTCGTTGCCCAGCAGCGTGCGGGAGAAGTCCGGCGGCAGCAGGGTCCCGGTGTCGGTCTCGGTGGCGGTGTGGACGTCCACGTACTTGCCCGACGCCGGCGCGGGCGGGCAGTCGGTGATGTCGCCGGTGGACGCGGAGCAGGACGGGAGCGTGCCACCCGAACCGCAGACGGCGTCCACCGCGGACAGGCCGTCCTTGGCGTTGGCGTCCGCGTAGGTGTCGGCTTTCGCCGGGTCGCAGGCGCCTTGGGCGCAGCTCCGTGCGACGGCCAGCGCTCCGGCGTCCGCGCCGCTCTGGAGTTCCGCGCGCTCCTGGTAGATCCGGCCGGCGTCGATGACCAGCGCGCCGACGCCGAGCAGCGCCCCGCCGCCGAGGAGGACGCCCACCAGGACGCCGATCGCGCCCCGGTCGCGGTTCAGGCTTCGCATGGCATGACCCCCTGGGCGGACAAGGTGAGCGGGTCGCCGAAGCCGCCGTCGCCGAAGATCCCGGCGATGGCCCCGACGGGCGTGATGAACTCGAACGTGTAGGTGGCCGTGACGCTCGCGTCGGCGGTCGGGGACGGGGTCGTCGGGCACGCGACGACCGTCACGGCGACCCCGTCGAGGTTGGTGGCGGCGTCCTGGGTGCGGGTGACGACGTTCGGTTTCTTCAACGCGGCCACCCGGGCGCCCTCGCGGGCCGCCTGGGTGAGCGTGACCTGGGCGTTGAGCGCACGGCCGAAGTCGACCAGGCCCAGGACCAGGACGAGCAGGATCGGGAGCAGCAGCGCGAACTCGACGGCCGCCGCGCCCCGGTCGTCGGTGCGCATGCGCTTGCCTTTCGCGGGTCTTGGGATGGGGCGAGCCCGCCCGGTGGGGTCGTCCGGGCGGGCTCGGGTCGGGGGTCAGGGGCCGTTGAGGCCGTCGACGACGTCGGCGAAGAGCCCGTTCAGCTCGTCGCCCACGGCCATGACCATCCCGATGATCGCCACCGCGATGAGGGCGACCATCAGCCCGTACTCGACCGCGGTGGCGCCGCGGTCGGACCCGCGCAGCCGGTCGTCGAGGAAGTTCCGCATGAAGAGCAACACCGTGAGCATGGCGGTCTCCTGGGGTCGTGCCGGCGGAGAGACCGCCGGTCGGGTCGTGATGGTGGGAACTCTCCGTGACGGGCCGGGCCCGGGGTATCGGGCGAAGAGCTGTAACGAACCGCTGGTCCGGGGGACATGTCGGTCGATCGGCCGACATCCGGGGGCCGACCGGTCAGACCTTCCGCCGTCACGTTCCGCTCAGGGCGTGCGGCGGCCTACCGTCCCGCGCATGACCGTCGTGTGGGCCCTTTCGGGGGCGGTGGCCGGCTTGCTCGCCGGTGTCGTCGGCCGCGGCCTGGTGCACCGGCTGGCCGTGCCGGGTGGCGCCCCCGACCGGGGCTGCCCGCGGTGCGGCGGACCGGTCGGCTGGACCAGCCGCTGTTGCGGGCGCGTCCTGGGGCCGCGGCTGGAGCTGGTCACGGCCGCGGTGGTGGCGTCGGCCGCGGTGCGGTTCGCCGGGCGGCCGGAGGTGGTGGCGTTCGCGTTCCTCGGCGTGCTGGGCGTGGTGCTGGCGCTGATCGACGTGGCGGTGGAACGCCTGCCGGACCGGTTGACCCTGCCCGCCTACCCGGTGCTGGTGGCGCTCCTGGCGGCGGCGGGCGACTGGGCGGCGCTGGGGCGGGCCGGGCTGGGCTGCCTGGCGCTGGGCGGGGCCTACCTGGTGCTGGGGTTGGCCCGGCCGGGCGGGCTGGGGCCGGGGGACGTGAAGCTGGCGGGCGTCCTCGGGCTCGCGCTGGGCTGGCTGGGGTGGCCGGAGCTGGTGGTCGGCGGCGCGCTGGCCTTCGTGCTGCTCGGCCTGACGAGCGCGGTGCTGCTCGCGGCCCGGCGGATCACCCTGCGGGACGCGCTGGCCTTCGGCCCGTTCATGCTGGTCGGCGCGCTGGTGGCGATCGCCCTCTAGGTCAGGCGGAGAGCCAGGCGCGCCACGTCGGGAGGAGGGTGGCCAGCACCTCCTTCGGCGCTTCCGTGTTGGGCGAGTGCATCACGCCCTTCAGGACGGCGAAGTCCGCGTCCAGGCGTTCGGCCATGTCCCGCTGGCCCGCCGCCGACCAGGCGTCGTCCAGCTCGCCGCACAGCACCAGGCACGGGACGCACGTCGCGCGCAGGGTCCGGGCCAGCTTGGCGACCAGGTCCGGTTCGGTGCGCAGGGAGTCGCCCATGCCCAGCAGGCCGGCGGGCGTGGAGCGCAGGAAGCGTTCGCGGTAGAAGTCCTTCAGCTCCTGCGGCATCAGCGACCACCTCGGGTGCAGGGCGGCCCGGACCTCGTTGAGCCGCTGGGAGGCCTCGATGCCCTGCTCGCGGAGGGTGACCTCGCCGTAGTCGAGGGCGGTGCGGCGTTCGCCCGGCGGCAGTTCCGACGGGCCGGACGACAGCAGGGTCAGGCCCGCGATCGGGGCGCCGGCCAGCACGGCCCCGCGCGCCACCAGGCCGCCGTAGGAGTGGCCCAGCAGGAGGACCTTCCGGCCCTCCGCGCTCAGCTTGCCCACCAGCTCCGCCAGGGCCGCGCCCAGGGGGCCCGGGCGGTAGTCGGCCTCGGCGGCGGGACCGGCCGACTCGTACTGGCCCGGCAGGTCGATGGCGACCACTTCCAGGCCCGCGTCGGCGATCGGGTCGATCATCGGCGCGAAGTCCTCTTTGGACCCCGTGTAGCCCGGCACCAGCAGCGCCGTCGCACCGAGGTCGACGCCCGCGGCGGGAGCGCGCAGCGCGGCCACGGGGCCGTAGCGGCCCGGCAGGTCGACCCGGTGCGCGCGGTGGGGGCTGAGCTGCGAGTACACCCTTCGAAGTGTGCCGCACCGCGTGGACTCGCGCGTGCCCGAACCGCTGGGCCGGACGGGTGCGCTCCGGTGCGTCCCCGGGCGTCAGCGCAGAGCGACCAGGGTGTCGCCGCGCTGCTCCAGGACCACGGGACCCTCGGTGGCCAGCTGCACCGGGCCGTCGTAGCCGCCGCGGTCGACCGGGAAGCGGCCCACCTCCTGGCCGCTGACCTGGTCCACCACGGCCAGCGCGCCCGGCACCGGCACCAGGACGCGGCCCGCGAGCGTCGTCCCCGGGCCCTTGGACGGCATGGACCACACCGGCTTCAGGTCGACCAGCGACAACGCGACCGTGCGCGACCCGGTGAACCAGTACACGTTCGCCGTGCTGGTCATGGTCGGCACCACGCGGCCGGGCGGGTCGCCCGCCAGTTCGGCCTCGCCGACCTCGACCGGGTGGTCCGCGACCAGGCTGCCCGAGTCGCCGTCGAACACCTGCACCTTGCCCGGCACCGCCACGGCCACCCGGTTGCCGCTCACCGCGATCACCCGCGCGCCCTTGGCCCCGATGATGGTGGTGCTCAGGACCTGCGGCTCGTCGGACTTCTCCGGGTTGGGCTTGAGCACGGTGAGGCGGTCCGACGGGTCCTGGGCGTAGCAGCGCTCGATGACCGCGAGCTTGCCGCCGGTCACCGCGAACGAGCCGTACTGGCAGCCCGGCCGGGGCTGCTTGCCGGGGTTCACGATGGCCCGCAGGGCGCCGTACTCCAGCGAGCGGACCAGGTCGTCGCGGCGGTAGACCTCGAAGTACGTCTCGCCGGTGGTGGTGACGTGGGAGCCCTCGTTGAGCAGGCGGGTGTCCAGGGCGGCGTCGCCGTTGCGCTGCGGGCCGCGCTTGCCCGACGCGGCGTCGAGCGTGGTCAGCTCCGAGCAGTTGGTGTCCTTGCGGTAGAGCGCGAACACGCGGCCCCACGCGGTGCTCACCGTGCACAGCGGCCAGTCGCGGCTGTACCGCCAGCGGACGTCGCCGGTCAGGGCGTCCCGGCCGACGACCTCGCCGCCGTCGCCGGTGACGACCACCGAGTCCAGGCTGACCGGCTGCTGGGTGGCGGCGCTGGGAGCGCGCCACATCTCGCCCAGCGACGGCGGCAGCACCGTCACCGGCGGCAGCGGCGTGACCTGGCTCGGGCCGGTCTGCGACACCGTGTTGCGGGCGTCGCTGGTCGCCCACACGAGCAGGCCGGCGGCCAGGACGCCCACGACGACCAGCGTCAACGCGATGTAGTCCCCGCGCCGCCGCCACGACCGGGCGGGCAGCACGGGTTCGTCGTCCACCGGCGGGACCGGCCCGTCGTCCAGCACGTCCTCACCGGGCACCTGTTCGGTCTCCCGGACCGCGTCGTGCCCGGTGTCGTGCCCGGTGTCGTGCCCGGTCTGGTGCTCGGCGACGTCCGCGGGTGCGTCGTCGGTCGCCGCGTCCACGACGACCGGACCGTTCGACTCCGCCTGCTCCGGCTGACCCACTGCCCGGCTCCCGCTGCGTTTCGGTGGGGTGATCTGTCCGGCCACATGCTGCCGCACGTGGCCGGTGATCCGTGTAAGGCGTCAGTCTGCCGACGTGGTGGCGTCGGCGGAACCGCTGGTCTCCACACCCGAGCGGCGGCGACGGCGGCGACGCGGCCGTTCGGCGGAACCTTCGGTGGTCTGCGCTTCGGCGGGCTTCGCCTCCGGCGACGGGGTCTCGGCGGTGTTCTCGCCGTTCACGACGACCCCGGCCCGGCTGCGGCGGCGGCTGCGGCGCGGGCGGGTGGTGCCCTCCGCCTGCTCCTCCGCCTGCGGGGTGGTTTCGGCGGAACCCGAGCCGGAGCCCGAGCCGCGGCGGCGGCGCTTGCGGGACTTGCCCTTGCCGCCGCTCAGGTCCTCCTCGACCTCCGCGTCCAGGCCGGCGCGGGTGCGCAGGCCCAGCGGCAGGCGGCCGGTCGAGCCGGCCGGGATGTCCAGGTCGGCGAACAGGTGGTCCGACGTCGAGTACGTCTCCACCGGCTCCGGCTTGCCGAGGTTCAGCGCGTCGCTGATCGACTTCCAGCGGGGGATCTCGTCCCAGTCCACCAGCGTGACGGCGACACCCGTGCGGCCCGCGCGGCCGGTGCGGCCGATGCGGTGCACGTAGGTCTTCTCGTCCTCGGGGCACTGGTAGTTGATGACGTGCGTGACGCCCTCGACGTCGATGCCGCGCGCGGCCACGTCGGTGGCCACCAGCACGTCGATCTTGCCGCTGCGGAACGCCCGCAGCGCCTGCTCCCGCGCGCCCTGGCCCAGGTCGCCGTGCACGGCGGCGGCGGCGAACCCGCGTTCCACCAGCTCGTCGGCGACCTTCTGCACGGTGCGCTTGGTGCGGGCGAAGATCATGGACAGGCCGCGCTCGCGGGCCTGGAGGGCGCGGGCCAGCAGCTCGCTCTTGTCCAGCGCGTGCGCGCGGTAGACGAACTGCTCGGTGCGCTCGTGGATCGCGCCGGCGTCGTTCTCCTCGGCCCGGACGTGCGTGGGCTGGTTGAGGAACGTGCGGGCCAGCGTGATGATCGGGCCGGGCATGGTCGCCGAGAACAGCATGGTCTGCCGCTGGTCGGGCACCATGCGCAGGATGCGCTCGATGTCGGGCAGGAAGCCCAGGTCGAGCATCTCGTCGGCCTCGTCCAGCACCAGGCCGCGGACCTTGCCCAGCACCAGGTGGCGCTGCTCGGCCAGGTCCAGCAGGCGGCCCGGGGTGCCGACGACCACGTCCACGCCCTTGCGCAGGGCCGCGATCTGCGGCTCGTAGGGCCGGCCGCCGTAGATGGCCAGCACGCGCACGCCCAGGTGCTTGGCGGCGTCGGTCAGGTCGTGGGTGACCTGGAGGCACAGCTCGCGGGTCGGCACGACCACCAGCGCCTGCGGGGTGCCGTCCCCCGGAACGGTGATGCGCTGGAGCAGCGGGATGCCGAAGCCCAGGGTCTTGCCGGTGCCGGTGCGGGCCTGCCCGATGACGTCGTCACCGGCCAGGGCCAGCGGCAGCGTCAGCTCCTGGATGGCGAAGGCCCGTTCGATGCCGGCCTCGGCGAGCGCCCGGACGATCTCCTCGCGTACACCCATTTCGGTGAACGTGGGGGAGTCGTTGCGGACCGGCGCGTTCGCGACCAGCGGGTGGGAGGTGTCCTCGTCGGGGACTCCGGCCTCGGAGTGCTCCAGGGCCACCGGATCAAGGTGCGTTCGTTCGTTCGTCGCGGTCAGGGTGATCGCCTCTCTCGTACCAGCGCGCACGGCCTGTACGGGCCGCTCGACCACGCCTGCCGCCTCTCGGCCGTGGGGAGCGGCCGGGCAGTGGCGCGGGAGGGCCTGCGAGGTATGCGCGCACCCTCTCCGGGCGGCACGGTGCCGCCGTAGTTTCCGCCGGCGGCACCGCTGCGAGCCCCTTCTGGGCCGCGCCGCGCCGGGCGTCAAGGTGCGAGTCTACCCGGCTACTAGGCCGATCGGGGTGGAAGAGGTGGAGTACCTGCGGCTTCCCACGCGTGGACTATGGCCAAACCCACTGTGGACGTCCTGCGGGACGAAGGTCGGCGGCAGTGCGGTGTCCCCCTACTAGGCTGCTCGGCATGGGTGAGGCGGAGGCGGGTCAGACGGTGGTGTCCGGGCAGGTGGCGGAGGGTGTGGTCGACCTCCTCGGCGCGCTCGCGTACGGCGAGCTGTCGGCGTTCGACCGGTTGGCCGAGGACGCGCGGACCGCGCCCACGCTGGCCGGGCGCGCCGACCTGTCGGCGATGGCGGCGGCCGAGATCGGCCACTACGCGCAGATCGAGAAGTACCTCGCCGCCCACGGTCACTCGATCGAGGACGCGATGCGCCCGTTCGTGGCGGGCTTCGACGCCTTCCACGCCTCCACCGCGCCCAAGTCGTGGCACGAGTCGCTGGTCAAGGCCTACGTCGGCGACGGGCTGGCCGCCGACTTCTACCGCGAGGTCGCCCAGTGGCTCGACGACGAGCCGGCCAAGGAGCTGGTGCTCGCCGTGCTGGCCGACACGGGGCACTCCGCGTTCGCCGAGCGCGAAGTCCGGGCGGTCTGCGCGAACGACCCGAAGGTGAAGGACCGGCTCACGCTGTGGGGTCGCCGGCTGCTCGGGGAGGCGTTGACGCAGGCCCAGTACGTGGTGGCCGAACGCGACCCGCTGGCCGAGCTGATCGTGCGCGGCTCCGGGGACCTCGCGGGCATCGCGGCGCTGTTCCGGCGGCTCCAGCAGAGCCACACGCGCCGCATGACGGCCCTCGGCCTCGGCTAGGGTTGGTTTCGACAGTTGTCGGACCGCCGCCGCAAGCCGGTGGTCCACGCGTGTACGGAGGTCAGCGTGGAGGTCAGGGTCGGCGTCGCGGACAGCCCGCGTGAGCTGGTGGTGTCGAGCGCTCTTTCCCCCGACGAGGTGGAGTCCCAGGTCGCGGACGCGCTGAAGGCGGGCAGCGGTCACCTCACGCTGGTCGACCAGAAGGGCGCCCGCTACGTGGTGCCCGCGGCGCGCATCGCGTACGTCGAGATCGGTCCGAGCGACAGCCGTCGCGTGGGCTTCGTGGCGGACTGAGAACAGCAGCCGTACGACGAGAGGGGCACCCGCCGCGGGTGCCCCTCTCGTCGTTCATGCAGGTCGGCGCTACCCGTCCCAGGCCCGGGGAGCGAGGCCGCGTCGGCCTGTCGCGCCGCGTTTCCCGCCGATCAGCTCTTCCGATCGGTGGGAAACGCGGCGCGATGGGCTGACTTCCAGGCGGCCTCGCCGCGACGCCGGAGGCGGCGCAATCAGACACCGAACGGCGGCGTTGAAATGCCCGCCACCCGGTAGCGCGACCAGGGGTCCGGGTCGGTGAGCTGGCCGGTCGCCGAACCGTCCGGGGTGCGCAGCAGCGCGGTCCGCGCACCGCCCTCCACCAGCTCGGTGACCTGCTCGTTCGCCGCGACCCGGCCGTACCAGTGGTACCGCCCGTCGATGGGCTGGAAGTACCCGCGCAGCTGCACCTCGACCGGCACCTCGCGCTGGTCGAACACCAGCACCGCGGACCCGGTGTAGCCGTCCTCGTCGTGCTCCTCGTGCGCTTCGTGCTGCGCGGACATCACGCCTCCTCGCCGTTGACGAGCCGCAGCCGGGCGGGCTCGGTGGAGAAATCGGTGGTCAGCGGCGCGTCCGGGTCCAGTTCGACGCCCGCGGAGCGGAGCAGTCCGTCGATCGCGTGCCAGATGATGGTGGTCAGGTAGTCGCTCAGGCTCGCCCGCGTCATCGACTGGCGCTCCAGCCACCAGTCGCCCGCGTTCTGCACCATGCCGACCAGGGCGTGCGCCCACGGTTCCGCGCCGCCGGAGTCCATGTCGAAGGCGCGCAGGTAGTCGCCGAGCAGCCGGGCGAGGGCCGCGGCGATCAGCTCCTTGTCCTCCTGCACGACGTCCTGCTCGACGGGCCGGTCGGCGAAGGACTTGCGCACCACGAACCGGTACAGGTTCGGGTTGTCCCCGATGACCGTCAGGTAGGAGTCCACGATCCGCCGGATGCGGGTGCGGATCGGGCCGTCCTCGGCGATCGCCGGGACCATCGACTCCATCAGCAGCTCGGTGCCCCGCCGCCCGACCGCCAGGTACAGGTCGGACTTGTCGGTGAAGTGCCGGTACAGCACGGGCTTGCTGACGCCCGCCTCCGCGGCGATCTCGTCCATCCCCACGTCGGGGCCGTGCTGGGCGACCGCGCGGATGGTCGCCTCGACGAACTCGGCCCGGCGCGCCTCGCGGTGCCCCTTCCAGCGCTCCCGGCGTGCGTCCGTTCCGCCCTTGACAGTTCGAGCCATGTGACGCACGCTACCAGAAGTAACTGTTACCTCAAGTCACAGATAAACCAACCGGGGAGGGGCCCGATGACGAGGACCTTGAAGGTCGCCGATCGCGAGAAGACCGCCGAGCGGCTGCTCAACTCCTCGGCTGACAAGTTCTACGACCCCGAGGTGGACATCGACTGGAACGCGCCGCTGGTCGAAGGCCTGCGCTACACCCCCGAGCACCGGTGCTCCCTCTACGGCACCGCGCTGTGGGACCGCATGTCCGAGGAGCAGCGGATCGACCTGTCGCGCCACGAGGTGGCCAGCGTCGCCAGCGTCGGGCTGTGGTTCGAGATCCTGCTCATGCAGATGCTGCTCAAGGAGGTCTACCGGTCCGACCCGACGACCAAGCACGCGCAGTACGCGCTGACCGAGGTCGCCGACGAGTGCCGGCACTCCACGATGTTCGCGCGCATGGTCGAGCGCATCGGGTGCCCGCCCTACGGGCCCCGCCGCTACACCTACCACCTGGCCAAGCTGCTGCCGGTGATCGGCTACGGCCCCGCGCTGTACGGCTCGATCCTGGTCGCGGAGGAGATCCTCGACAAGCTCCAGCGCGAGACGATGGCCGACGAGACCGTCCAGCCGCTGGTGCGCATGGTCAACCGCATCCACGTGCTGGAGGAGGCGCGGCACGTGCGGTTCGCCCGCGAGGAGGTCGTGCGCGGGATGCAGACGCTCACCAAGAAGGAGCTGCCCTTCCAGCGGTGGCTGCTCGCGACGACGTCGATGTTCGTGACCCGGTCGATCATCAACCCCGAGGTGTACGCGGCGGTCGGCCTGGACAAGGACGAGGCCCACAAGGCGGCCCTGTCCAACCCGCACTGGCACGAGACGATCCAGTGGGCGGGCAAGGGGATCATGAAGTTCCTCGACGACAACGGGCTCGTCGGCAACCCGGGGATGCGCGCGTGGCGCCGGTCGTTCCTCATCGGATGAGCGCCCCCTGGGAACCGGACCACCGGTTCGTGACCGCGGACGGCACCGCCCTGCACGTGGTGGACACCGGTCCGCGCGACGCCGACGTGACCACCGTGCTGGTGCACGGGTGGACGCTGGACCACACGTCGTGGGACCACGTCGCCCCCGCGCTGCCCGGTCGGGTCTTGCGCTACGACCACCGCGGACATGGCGGATCCGCGGCGGCCACGGCCCGGGACGCGACCATCGCGCAGTGCGCGGACGACCTGGCCGAGCTGCTCGCGGCACGGGTGCCCAAGGGGCGCATCGTGTTCGCCGGGCACTCGATGGGCGGCATGACGCTCATGGCGCTGGCCGAGCGGCACCCCAAGCTGCTCGACCGCGTCGCCGGGGCCGTGTTCGTCGCGACCTCGTGCGGTGAGCTGTCCGGTTCGACGCTCGGGCTGCCGGGCGTGCTGGGCCGGGTGTTCCTCGCCGGCGAGGCCGCGTCGAACCGGCAGCTCGCGAAGCTGAAGCGGGCGCAGCTGCTCCAGCGCACGGAGGTGCTGCGACCGGGCCTGCGCTGGCTGCTGTTCGGCAAGCGGCCGTCGTGGGCGGACGTGGCGTCGACGGCGGCGATGGTCGGCCGGTGCAACCCGGTGGCCATGGTCGCGTTCCGCGAGTCGCTCAACGACCACGACCGCAAGGCCGCGCTCAAGGAGTTCGCCGGCGTCCCGAGCGTGGTCCTGGCGGGTGGTGCGGACAAGCTCACGCCGCTGCGCCACGCCCGGACCATCGCGGACGAGCTGCCGGGCACGGAGTTGGTGATCTACCCGGGAGCGGGGCACATGCTGCCGCTGGAGAGATCAGCCGAGGTCACAGCACACATCACCGCGCTGCTGTGAACGAGGAGAGGGCCGGTTCCCGGGGGACCGGCCCTCTTCGCTGCTCAATGCTGGAGCGGGAAGCCGCCGCCGATGCCACGCCACGCGAGGTTCGAGATGAGCGCGACCGCGTCCTCCTTGGGGACCTTCCGGTCGTCGGCGAGCCACGACCGGGCGGTCACCTGCGACAGACCCACCAGGCCCACCGCGAGCAGGCGCGCGCGGTCCTGGTCCAGGCCGGTGTCGGCGGTGATCGTCTCGGTGATCGCGTCCACGCTGTCGGTCGTCGCGCGCTCCACCGCCTGGGCCACCGCGGGCTCGCCGCGCAGGTCGGACTCGAACACCATCCGGAACGCCTGGCCCTCGCCGTCCACGAAGTCGTAGAACGCCGCGACCGTCGCCTTCACGCGCTGCTTGTTGTCCGTCGTGGACGCCAGCGCACCGCGCACGCGGTTGACCAGCTCGTCCACGTGGGACTCCAGCAACGCCATGTACAGCTCAAGCTTGCCCGGGAAGTGCTGGTAGAGCACCGGCTTGCTCACGCCCGCGCGCTCGGCGATCTCGTCCATCGCGGCGGCGTGGTAGCCGTTGGTCACGAACACGTCCTGCGCCGCGGCCAGCAACTGGGCACGCCGGGCGGTGCGTGGGAGGCGGACCCCTCGACCCGCGCCGCCGTTGTGCCCGACCGTGGTCTGGGCCGTCTCCGTCATGGTGCCTCCAGCCAACCTTCACATCGCGGAACCGGGCGGGGGGTGGCCTCCCCGGTTCGTCGGGAGCAACCTTACTCGCTGGTAGCAGCGTTGCGGGAAAGCTTCTCGTTTCGTAGGACGTCCGAGCAGGCATCCTGGGGAGGTGACCGAGACCCTGGAGGCGAGCAGACCCGCCATCACCCACGTGCCCCTGTCCTCCGCACCGCTACCTCCGCTGGACTCAACGAGCGCCCCCTGGCCTGGTGACTACGTCGAGGTGGCGGGGCACCGCGTGCACGTCCGGCGCACGCCCGGAAGGGCCGGCGAGACCGCCGTCTACGTGCACGGCCTGGGCGGTTCGTCGACGAACTGGACCGACCTCGCGGGCCAGTTGTCCGAGCACGTCTCCGGGCACGCGCTGGACCTGCCGGGGTTCGGGCGGTCCGAGCCGATCCCGGGCTACACGTTCAGCATGGCGACGCACGCCGAGGTCGTGGCCGGGTTCGTCGACGGGCTCGGCGTCGGGCCGGTGCACCTGTTCGGCAACTCGATGGGCGGGGCGATCGCGCTGATCGTGGCCTCGACGCGGCCCGACCTGGTGAAGACGCTGACCCTGATCTCGCCCGCGGTGCCGGACCTGCGGCCCCGGCTGAGCCGGGTGTCCGACCGGCGGATGCCGCTCGCGTTCCTGCCGATCCTCGGTCCGCGGGTGCGGCGGCAGTTGGCGCGGGTCACCCCGGAGGAGCGGGCCCGGCAGATGCTCGACCTGTGCTTCGCCGACCCGTCCCAGGTGCCCGACAAGCGGTTCCGGCAGTCGGTGGAGGAGTACACCGAGCGGTCCTCGCAGCCGTGGGCGCCGGACGCGCTGGGCCGCAGCACGGCCGAGCTGATCCGGACGTGGCTGGTGCCGCGGTCGAAGTCGATGTGGCTCCTGCCGCCGAAGGTCACCGCGCCCGCGCTGGTCGTGTGGGGTGCGCAGGACAAGCTGGTCAGCGCCCGCAAGGCGCCCCGGGTGGCCCGGTTGCTGCCGCGCGGGCGGCTGCTGGTGCTGCCCCGCACCGGGCACGTGGCGCAGATGGAGCGGCCGGCGACGGTCGCGCGGGCCGTGCTCGGGATGTGGGAGCGCGGTGGGGACTGGTAGATCGGTTCAGCGCCGTGACCTGCGCGGGGCCACCGGCTACCACGAGGTCCCCCCGGTTGTGGCACTCTGGTCGCCGTGAACCGGACGTCGGAGGCTGGGCGTGCGGCGGCACCGTCCCCGCCTTCCGAGGACCGCTACCGCCGCGGCGCCCGACGCACCACCGCCGAGCCGCTGACCGCGTCCTGGGAACCGGCGGGCCGCCACCGCCGCAAGCGCAGGCGCGGCCTGAAGGGCCTGGTCGCGAACTACGGCTGGCGCATCTACGCCGTCCCCGTGCTGCTCGTCCTGACCGCCCTGGTGGTGCTCGACACGGCCGCGCCGACCAAGATCGGCGAGGCCGGCCAGACCGGCGCCGACAACGCCGGCGGCGCGCCCGGGACCAGCACGTCGTCGGGTCCGCCGGTGGCCACCGAGACGCCGCCCGCCAAGGTGGACCTGGTCAACATCCCGACCGCCGAGCTGCCCGACGGGCCCAAGTACTCCGAGCAGGGCGCGGGGACGTGGCAGGTCGTGCCGGGCGGGACCGCGCAGGCCGGCACCGGCCGGCTCTACAAGTACGCGATCGCCATCGAGGACGGCGTGGACGCGGCGGACTTCGGCGGCGACCGGGACGCCTTCGCCCGGACCATCGACGGCATCCTGGCCGACCAGCGCAGCTGGATCGGCACCGGCCGGGTGGCCATGCAGCGCGTGGACAGCGGCCCGGTGGACTTCACCATCAGCCTGACCACGACGAACACCACGCACGGGCTGTGCGGGTTCCAGATCCAGTACGAGACGTCGTGCTGGCACCCGCCGTCCGAGCGCGTGGTGATCAACGCGGCGCGGTGGGTGCGGGGCGCGAAGGCGTTCAGCACGGACCTGGCGTTCTACCGGGCGTACGCGATCAACCACGAGGTCGGCCACGTCCTGGAGAACCCGCACGAGGGCTGCAAGGAGACCGGCCAGCCCGCGCCGGTGATGATGCAGCAGACCTTCGGCGTCGCGAACGACTACGTGGCCCGCCTGAACGAGGTGGACGCCTCCAACCGGGGCCGGGTGCCGGCGGACGGCAAGGTCTGCTCCCCGAACGCCTTCCCCGTCGCGCCGCGCTGACCCGTCGCGCCGCGCCGAAGCCCCTCGTCGGGTGGGCGCGGTCACTTCGTGTCCACGCAATGGGACGACTTCCCATCCGGGAAGACGGTGGTCCAGTCTGGTGTTGTCCGTCGGTAGAGGACATGTCTCGTCGAGGAGGATCAGATGGCGCTTCCGCCGCTCGTGGAGCCCGCAGCGGAGCTGACGAAGGAGGAAGTCGCGCGGTACAGCCGGCACCTGATCATCCCGGACGTCGGGGTGGACGGGCAGAAGCGGCTGAAGAACGCGAAGGTCCTGGTCGTCGGCGCGGGCGGCCTCGGCTCCCCGGCGCTGCTCTACCTCGCCGCGGCCGGCGTGGGCACGCTGGGCATCGTCGACTTCGACACCGTGGACGAGTCGAACCTGCAGCGCCAGGTCATCCACGGCCAGTCCGACATCGGCAAGCCGAAGGCCGAGTCCGCGCGCGAGTCGATCGCCGAGATCAACCCGTACGTCAAGGTGAACCTGCACCAGACGCACCTGAACTCGGAGAACGTGCTCGACATCTTCCGCGACTACGACCTCATCCTCGACGGCACGGACAACTTCGCCACCCGCTACCTGGTCAACGACGCGGCGGTGCTGCTGGGCAAGCCGTACGTGTGGGGTTCGATCTTCCGGTTCGAGGGCCAGGTCAGCGTCTTCTGGGAGGACGCCCCGGACGGCCAGGGCCTGAACTACCGCGACCTCTACCCGGAGCCCCCGCCGCCCGGCATGGTCCCGTCGTGCGCCGAGGGCGGCGTGCTGGGCGTGCTGTGCGCGTCGATCGGCTCGATCATGGTGACCGAGGCGATCAAGCTGCTGACCGGCATCGGCGAGCCGCTCCTGGGTCGCCTGATGGTGTACGACGCCCTGGAGATGTCCTACCGGACCATCAAGATCCGCAAGGACCCGGAGAGCGTCAAGATCACCGAGCTGATCGACTACGAGGCGTTCTGCGGCGTGGTCTCCGACGAGGCCCAGCAGGCGGCGGCGGGCAACACCATCACCCCGCTGGAGCTGAAGCAGAAGCAGGACAGCGGCGACAACTTCGTCCTCATCGACGTCCGCGAGCCGCACGAGTACGAGATCGTGAAGATCCCGGGCTCGGTGCTGATCCCGAAGGATCGCATCCTGTCCGGCGAGGCGTTCGCGGAACTGCCGCAGGACAAGCAGATCGTGCTGCACTGCAAGTCCGGCGCGCGGTCGGCCGAAGCCCTCGCGGTGCTGCACCAGGCGGGCTTCAAGGACGCCGTGCACGTGGGCGGCGGCGTGCTGGCGTGGGCCCGCGAGGTGGACACCAGCCTCCCGACCTACTGACCCGCGAGGCCGCCGTCGGTTTGTCGCGACGTGTTTCCCGACGATCACGCTTTTCGATCGGCGGGAAACACGTCGCGACGAACCGACCCTCCGGGCGGCCGAGCCGCCGCGACGGAGTCGCGGCCTCCAACACCGCAATTGTGCGGATAGGCCGGACGGGTGCACCCGGCGGCAGAGCCGCGTGAGGTCCACCAAACACGAGGCTTCGACGGGTAGCGTGCCCTGCCGTGACCCCATCCCCGGAGCCGCCGCCGTCGCACGTGAGGGCCGCGTTCGGTGCGCGTGACGCCGAACCGGAGTTGATCGACGCCGGGCCCGTGTGGCGGTGTGGTGACGTGGCGGTCCGGCCCGCGGGGAAGCCGGCCGAGGCCACGTGGGTCGCCAAGACGCTCGACACGCTCTCCGTGGACAACCTGCGCATCGCCAGACCCCTGCGGTCCACCGACGGGCGCTACGTCGTCGGCGGGTGGGCCGCCACCAAGTACCTGTCGGGACGGGCCGAGCCGCGGCACGACGAGGTGGTCGAGGTCGCGGTGAAGTTGCACGCCGCCACCAGTGACCTGCCCAAACCCCGCTTCCTGGACGCCCGCACGGACTTGTTCGCCAAGGCCGACCGCCTGGCCTGGGAAGAGGAGCAGGCCGAACTCGACCCGAGCCTGGGCGGCCGGCTGTTCGAGCTGCTCTCCGCCTACCGCAAGCCCGTCCAGCTCAAGCCGCAGGTCGTGCACGGCGACCTGTTCGGGACCGTGCTGTTCGCCGGGGACGCGGCGCCCGCCATCATCGACTTCACCCCCTACTGGCGGCCGGCCGAGTACGGCGCGGCGGTCGTCGTGGTCGACGCGCTCTCCTGGGGCGGCGCGGACCACGGCATCCTCCAGCGGTGGGCCCATCTGGCGGAATGGCCGCAGGTGCTGTTGCGAGCGACACTCTTCCGCCTCGCCGTGCACGCCCTGCACCCGCTGTCGAGCACGCAATCGCTGGTAGGGCTGGAGCGGACGGCCACGAAGGTGACCTCCCTGCTGTGACCTCACCCGCACCGCACGCGTGGTGACGGTGCAAGTTCGCGTGGACGAAACATTCCGCGCTGCGCTGTTAACAGCCCGTTCTTACCGTCGGCCCCGTGACCGACACCCACTGCCCGTACTGCGCGCTCCAGTGCGCGATGTCCGTGACCGACGGCAAGGTGTCGCCGCGGGAGTTCCCGACCAACCGCGGCGGCCTGTGCCAGAAGGGCTGGACGTCCGCGGAGCTGCTGTCCTCGCCCGCGCGGTTGACCACGCCGCTCGTGCGCCGCGACGGCGCGCTGCACCCGGCCACGTGGGACACGGCGCTCGACCTCGTCGCCGCCAAGCTGCGCGACCTGCGCGCCGAGCACGGGCCGGACGCGGTCGGCGTGTTCGGCGGCGGTGGGCTGACCAACGAGAAGTCCTACCTGCTCGGCAAGTTCGCCCGGGTCGCGCTGGGCACCTCCCAGATCGACTACAACGGCCGGTTCTGCATGTCCAGCGCGGCGGCGGCCGGCACCCGGGCGTTCGGGCTGGACCGGGGCATGCCGTTCCCCGTGACAGACCTCGACCACGCCGACGCGGTGCTGTTGGTCGGCGGAAACCCGGCCGAAACGATGCCGCCGTTCGTGCAGCACCTCAAGGGCGCGGAACTGATCGTCGTGGACCCGCGCCGCACGGCCACCGCCGAGCTGGCCACCCTGCACCTCGCCCCCGCGCCCGGCACCGACCTGGCGCTCGCGCTGGGCCTGCTGCACTGCGCCGTCGCCGACGGCCACCTCGACCAGGACTACCTCGACGAGCGCACGAACGGGTTCACCGAAGCCTGGCGGATCGCAGCCTCCTGGTGGCCGGAACGGGTCGAGCGGGTCACCGGCGTCCCGGTCGCCGACCAGCGGGCGGCCGTGCGCATCCTGGCCGAGGCGGAGAACGCCTACGTCCTCACCGGCCGGGGCACCGAGCAGCACGCCAGCGGCGCGGACACCGTGTCGGCGTGGATCAACCTGGCCCTGGCGCTGGGCCTGCCCGGCCGACGCGGTTCCGGCTACGGCTGCCTGACCGGCCAGGGCAACGGCCAGGGCGGGCGCGAGCACGGCCAGAAGGCCGACCAGCTCCCCGGCTACCGCAAGATCGACGACCCGGCCGCCCGCGCGTACATCCAGGACGTGTGGGGCGTGGCCGACCTGCCCGGACCCGGTCGTTCCGCCTACGAGCTGCTCGACGCCCTGGGCCAGGAGAACGGCCCCAAGGCGCTGCTGGTGTTCGGCAGCAACCTGGTCGTCTCCGCGCCCCGGTCGCAGCACGTCGCCGACCGCCTGGGCGCGCTGGACCTGCTCGTGGTCTGCGACCTGGTGTTGTCCGAGACCGCCGAGATGGCCGACGTCGTGCTGCCGATCACGCAGTGGGCGGAGGAGAGCGGCACGATGACCAACCTCGAAGGCCGCATCCTGCTGCGCCAGGTGGCCGTCGAGAAGCCCGAAGGCGTGCGCAGCGACCTTGAGGTGATCCAGGGCCTCGCGACCCGCCTGGGTCAGCCGGTCGAGCGGTTCCCGGTCGAGCCGGAAAAGGTGTTCGAGGAGCTGCGGGTCGCGTCCAAGGGCGGGCTCGCCGACTACTCCGGCGTCACCTACGACCGGCTGCGCGCGGGGGAGGCCCTGCACTGGCCGGTGGTCGAGCGCAGCACCCCGCGGGTGTTCCTGGACCGCTTCGCCCACCCCGACGGCCGCGCCCGGTTCATCCCCGTCGAGCACCGCGGACCCGCGGAGCTGCCCGACGCGGACTACCCGTTGCAGGCGACCACCGGCCGGGTCCTCCAGCACTACCAGTCCGGCGCGCAGACCCGGCTGGTCAAGGAGCTGGTGGACGCCGAGCCGGAGGCCTACGTCGAGGTCCACCCGGACACCGCGACCCGCGCCGGCCTGCGCGAGGGCGACCTGGGCGCGGTGGTGTCGCGGCGCGGCCGGACGGTGGCGCGCGTGCGGTGCGTGCCGTCCATGCGCGTCGACGTGGTGTTCCTGCCGTTCCACTTCGCCGGCGTCGGCCGCGCGAACCTGCTGACCAACCCGGCGCTGGACCCGACCAGCCGGATGCCCGAGTTCAAGGTGTGCGCCGTCCGATTGGAGTCGGTATGACCAGGAACGTTGTCGTCGTGGGCTACGGCATGGCCGGGGCCCGGCTGGCCGACGAGATCCGCAGGCGGGACCCGCGGGCGGAACGGGTCTCGGTGACCGTGCTGGGCGACGAGGCGCACCCCGCCTACAACCGGGTGCTGCTGTCCAGCGTGGTCGCCGGGTCGCTGACCCCGGAGGCGGTGCGCCTGCACGACCCCGGCTGGGCGAGCAAGCACCACGTGGACCTGCGGCTGGGCGGCAGCGTCACCAAGATCGACCGCACGCGCCGGGTCGTGCACGTGGACGACACCGAGGTCCCGTACGACGCGCTGGTGCTGGCCACCGGCGCGCGCTCGTGGGTGCCGCCGACCGACGGCCTGCTGGACGGCAACGGCGAACCGGCGCCGGGCGTGGTGGCGTTCCGGTCGCTGGACGACTGCGCGCGGATCGTGGCGGCGGCGTCGCCGGGCACGCCGGTCGCGGTGCTGGGCGGCGGCCTGCTCGGGCTGGAGGCGGCCCGGGGCCTGGCCGGCCGGGGTTGCCTGGTCACCGTCGTGCACCCGGTGGGGCACCTGATGGAGCGCCAGCTCGACCCGGGCGCGGGCCGGGTGCTGGCGAAGACGTTGGGAACGCTGGGCATCGAGTTCCGGCTGGGGGCGCTCGCCGTGAAGTACGCGCCCGGCGACGGGCTCCTGCTCGACGACGGCACGCAGGTGCCCGCCGAGCTGGTCGTGGTGTCGGCGGGCGTGCGGGCGGAGACCGGGCTGGCCGAGCAGGCGGGCATCGCCGTGGACCGGGGCATCCTGGTGGACGACGCCCTGCGCACCAGCGACCCGCGCGTGCACGCCATCGGCGACTGCGCGCAGCACGTCGGCACGGTGTCCGGGCTCGTGCAGCCGGCCTGGGAGCAGGCCGCCGTGGTGGCCGACCTGGTCACCGGCGCCGCGCCCGCCTCCCGCTACGCCGGGACCACCGTCGTCACCCGGCTCAAGGCGCGGGACGTGGACCTGGCCGCGCTGGGTGACGTGCACTGCGAGGTGGACGCGCCGGACGCGGAAGTGCTGTGCTTCCAGGACCCCGCGCGCGGCCGGTACGCGAAGCTGGTGCTGCGCGACGACAGGGTGACCGGCGCGATCGTCCTCGGCGCGCCGGACGCGGCGGCGGCCATCACCCAGCTGTTCGACCGCGGCCTGCCCGCGCCGACCGACCGGCTGGCGCTGCTGCTGGGCCGCGCGCTGCCCGCGGAGAACGAGGCGAGCCCGGCGGACCTGCCCGCGTCGGCCGTGGTCTGCCGGTGCAACACCGTCAGCAAAGGACAGATCGTCGGCGCGTGGCGGTCCGGCGCGACCACGGTGTCCGCGATCGCCGAGAAGACCCGCGCGAGCACGGGCTGCGGCGGCTGCAAGGACGCGGTGTGCGGCATCGTCGACTGGCTCGCCGCCTCACAGCCCCAACCCGTCTGATGTGCGCCGGAGTTGCCGCACGCGACACCTCATCGCACGCCGAGGTAACGGGCCGTTCCTACGGTCTGCGCATCACGAGCTTGGGAGGCCGCAATGAGCACGGTGGTTGAGACCGAAACCCTTGCCCCGCAGGCGAAACGACGCGGACGGTGGATCGAGGACTGGGAGCCGGAGAACGCGGAGTTCTGGGAGCGCACCGGCAAGCGGGTCGCGCGGCGCAACCTGGTCTTCTCGATCCTCGCGGAGAACCTGGGCTTCACGGTGTGGAGCCTGATGAGCATCGTCGTGGTGAGCCTGGGCTCGGTCGGGTTCTCCTTCAGCGTCGGCCAGACGTTCTGGCTGCTGATCGTGCCCAACCTGGTCGGCGCGGTGCTGCGCATCCCCTACACGTTCGCGGTGCCGAAGTTCGGCGGCCGGGCGTGGACCACGGTCAGCGCGAGCCTGCTGCTGATCCCGACCACCATGCTGATCATCGCCGTCACCAACCCCGGCACGCCCTACTGGTTCTTCCTGCTCACCTCGGCGGCGATGGGCTTCGGCGGCGGCAACTTCTCCTCCTCCATGGCGAACATCTCGTTCTTCTACCCGGAGGGCAAGAAGGGCCTGGCGCTGGGCCTCAACGCCGCCGGCGGCAACCTCGGCGTCGCGATGGTGCAGCTGGTCGTGCCGATCGTGATCAGCATCGGCGCCGGCGTGAACCTGGCCTACGCGGCGCTGTTCTGGATGCCGTTCATCGTCCTGGCCACCGCGTGCGCGTGGTTCCTGATGGACAGCCTCACCCAGGCCAAGCCGGACGGCACCTCCTACCGCAGGGCGATGTCGAACAAGCACACGTGGGTGATGTCGTTCCTCTACATCGGCACGTTCGGCTCGTTCATCGGCTTCTCGTTCGCGTTCCCGTCGCTGATCAAGATCAGTTTCGTGGAGCACAAGGGGTTCGTCGCGCTGGCGTTCCTGGGCGCGCTGATCGGGTCGGTGAGCCGGCCGTTCGGCGGGTGGCTGTCGGACCGGTTCGGCGGCGCGAAGGTGACGCTCGCGGTGTTCCTGGGCATGGCGGTGGGCGTCGTGGGCGTGCTGACCAGCGTGAGCACCAAGAACTTCCCGCTGTTCTTCGGCTCGTTCATCGCCCTGTTCGTGCTGGCGGGCATCGGCAACGGCTCGACCTACCGGATGATCCCCGCCATCTTCGCCACCCAGGTGGAGGACACGGCGTCGGCCAAGCGGCAGGCCGCGGCGGTGGTCGGCATCGCGGGCGCGATCGGGGCGTTCGGCGGCGTGCTGGTCAACCTGGTCTTCAAGTTCTCGCTGGAGGGCAGCAAGACGCTGGCCCCCGCCCTGACCGCGTTCCTGGTGTTCTACGCGCTGTGCGTGGCCACGACGTGGTGGTTCTACCTGCGCAGCCGCGTCTTCGCGCGGGTGCCCAGCCTCGCCTACGCGGGCGTGTGACGCGCGGGTTGTGACGCGCACGACGCTCTGAAGTGCGGCGTGAGGCTGCTTTAACACCTGCGCAACATTCGCGACCTTGTCACGACACGGTGCCCGGTGAGCATAGCCGGGCAAGAGGAAGGAATGGTCCCATGACGCGAACGCTGGTTGTCGTCGGTCACGGCATGGTCGGACACCGTCTCGTGCAGGCCCTGCGCGAGAAGGACGTCACCGACCAGTGGCGGATCGTCGTGTTCGCCGAGGAGGGGCGTCCCGCCTACGACCGGGTCGCGCTGTCGTCCTATGTGGACACCTGGGACGCGGGCACGCTGAGCCTCGCGCCGCACGAAGACCCGTTGGTGGAGCTGAACCTCAACGACCTGGTCGTGCACATCGACCGGGACGACAAGGTCGTGCGCAGCATGTCCGGCCGCGCGCAGGCCTACGACGCGCTGGTCCTGGCCACCGGGTCGGTGCCGTTCGTGCCGCCGGTGCCCGGCCGCGACCTGCCCGGCTGCCACGTGTACCGGACGATCGAGGACCTGGACGCGATCCGCGCGACGGTCGAGGGCGCGCACTCGTCCGGCCGGCACGCGGGCATGGTGCTGGGCGGCGGTCTGCTCGGTCTCGAAGCCGCGAACGCGTTGCGCGGCATGGGGATCTCCCCGCACGTGGTCGAACTCGGTCCGCGCCTGATGCCGTTGCAGGTGGACGAGGGCGGCGCCGGGCTGCTGCGCCGGCTGGTGGAGAAGCTGGACCTGACCGTGCACACCGGCACGTCGGCGTCGGCCATCGAGCGCGACGGCGACCGGCTGATCGCCAAGCTGTCCAACGGGACCGAGCTGGACCTGGACGTCGTCGTGTTCTCGGCGGGCATCCGGCCGCGCGACCAGTTGGCCCGTGAGTTCGACCTGGCGGTGGGGGAGCGCGGCGGCATCGTCGTGGACTCCGCGTGCCGGACCTCCGACGAGAACATCTACGCCATCGGCGAGTGCGCCAACATCGGCGGCGTGGTGTACGGCCTGGTCGCGCCGGGTTACTCGATGGCCGAGGTGGTGGCGGACCGGCTGCTCGGCGGCGCCGCTGAGTTCCCCGGGGCCGACACGTCGACCAAGTTGAAGCTGCTGGGCGTGGACGTGGCGTCGTTCGGCGACGCGCACGCGCGGACCGAGGGCGCGCTGGAGGTCGTGGTCAACGACGCCGTCGCGGGCACCTACGCCAAGGTCGTGGTGTCCGACGACGCGAAGACGCTGCTGGGCGGCATCCTGGTCGGCGACGCCTCGAAGTACCCGGTGCTGCGCCCGCTGGTCGGCCGCCCGGTGCCCGGCGACCCGGCGGCGCTGATCGGGCCGGCGGGCGGCGTGGAGCTGTCGCTGCCCAACGACGCCCAGGTGTGCTCGTGCCACGCGGTGACCAAGCAGCACATCGTGGACGTGGTGAACTCCGGCGAGGCCGTGGACGTGCCGGGGATCAAGGCGTGCACCAAGGCGGGCACGGGCTGCGGCTCGTGCGTGCCGATGTTGAAGAAGCTGCTGTCGGAGTGCGGTGTCGAGCAGTCCAAGGCGCTGTGCGAGCACTTCGAGCAGTCGCGCGCCGAGCTGTTCGAGATCGTGCGGGTGACCGGCATCACGACGTTCAGCGAGCTGATCGCCCGGCACGGCAAGGGCGGCCGGGGCTGCGACCTGTGCAAGCCCGCCGTGGCCTCGATCCTGGCGTCGCTGGAGAACGGCCACGTGCTGGAGGGCGAGCAGGCGGTCCTGCAGGACACCAACGACCGCTTCCTGGCCAACCTGCAGCGCAACGGCACGTACTCGGTGGTGCCGCGCATCCCCGGCGGCGAGATCACGCCGGAGAAGCTGATCGTGATCGGCGAGGTGGCCCGCGACTTCGGCCTCTACACCAAGATCACCGGCGGGCAGCGGATCGACCTGTTCGGCGCGACCGTCGACCAGCTGCCGCAGATCTGGAAGCGGCTGGTGGACGCCGGGTTCGAGTCCGGCCACGCCTACGGCAAGGCGCTGCGGACGGTGAAGTCGTGCGTGGGCACCACGTGGTGCCGCTACGGCGTGCAGGACTCGGTGGGCCTGGCGATCGAGCTGGAGCTGCGCTACCGGGGCCTGCGGTCGCCGCACAAGCTCAAGTCCGCGGTGTCCGGCTGCGCGCGCGAGTGCGCGGAGGCCCGGGGCAAGGACTTCGGCATCATCGCCACGGAGAAGGGCTGGAACCTCTACGTGGGCGGCAACGGCGGGTTCACGCCGCGGCACGCCGACCTGCTCGCCTCCGACGTGGACACCGAGACGCTGATCAAGCTCATCGACCGGTTCCTGATGTTCTACATCCGCACGGCGGACCGGTTGCAGCGCACCTCGACCTGGATCGAGGGCCTGGAGGGCGGGTTGGACCACCTGAAGTCGGTCATCGTGGACGACAGCCTCGGCATCTGCGCCGACCTGGAGGCCGCGATGGCCAAGCACGTGGACAACTACGCCGACGAGTGGCGCGGCGTGCTGGAGGACCCGGAGAAGCTGGCCCGGTTCACCTCGTTCGTGAACGCGCCCGGCACGCCCGACCCGACGATTTCCTTCCGCGCGGAACGCGGTCAGAAGGTTCCTGTCCTGCTGGGGATTCCGGAGGTCGTCCGATGACACCCGTGTGCGAGTTGAGCGCGTTGCAGCCGGAGAGCGGCGTGGCCGCCCTGCTGCCCGACGGCACCCAGGTCGCCGTCTTCCTGACCCACGACGGCCAGGTGCACGCGCTGGGCAACATCGACCCGTTCAGCGGCGCGGCGGTGCTGGCGCGCGGCATCGTCGGCGACCGGGGCGGCGTGCCCGTGGTGGTGTCGCCGGTCTACAAGCAGGCGTTCGAGCTGAGCACCGGCAAGTGCCTGGACGACCCGTCCACGGCGGTCCCCGTCCACCCGGTCCGCGTGGCCGACGGCATCGTCCAGGTCGGGTCGCCGTGAACGCCGCCCCGCTGGCCGGGTACACGGTCGGAGTGACCGCCGCCCGGCGGGCCGACGAGCTGACGGCTCTGTTGGAGCGCAAGGGCGCGACCGTGCTGCACGGTCCCGCCATCCGGATCGTGCCGCTGCCCGACGACGCGGAGCTGCTGGCCGCGACCCGCGAGGTGGTGGAACGGCCGCTGGACATCGCGGTGGCCACCACCGGCATCGGTTTCCGGGGCTGGGTCGAGGCGGCGGAGGGCTGGGGCCTGGCCGCGCGCCTGCTGACGAGGTTGGCGGGCGCGCGGGTGATGGCGCGGGGCCCCAAGGCGCGTGGCGCGGTGCGGGCGGCGGGCCTGGTGGAGGCGTGGTCGCCGGAGGGGGAGAGCAACGCCGAGCTGCTCGACCACCTGATCCGGTCGGGGGTTTCGGGCAAGCGGATCGCGGTGCAGCAGCACGGCGAGCCGCTGCCCGACTTCGTGTCCGCCCTGGAGGCGGCGGGCGCGGAGGTCGTGCCGGTGTCGGTGTACCGGTGGACGGGCCCGGTGGACACCGCCCCGCTGGACCGCCTGGTGGACGCCGTCCTGGCCCGCCAGGTGGACGCGCTGACGTTCACCAGCGCGCCGGCGGCGGCGAACGTGCTGAAGGTGGCTTCGGCTTCGGGGCGCTACAAGGACCTGGTGGGCGCTCTGCGGTCGGACGTGCTGGTGGTGGGCGTCGGTTCGATCACGGCCGGTCCGCTGGTCGCGGCGGGGGTGCCCGTGGTCCAGCCGGCGCGGGCGCGGATCGGCGCGCTGGCCCGGGAGCTGACCCTGGCCCTGCCCGCGCGGGCGACCCGCCTGCGCATCGCCGGGCGGGACATCGAGCTGCGCGGGCAGGCGGTCGTGGTGGACGGCGAACTGCGCCCGGTCGCGCCCGCGCCGATGGCGGTGCTGCGCGTCCTGGCCGCCGCGCGCGGACGGGTCGTGTCGAGGCGCGAGTTGTTGGCGGCGCTGCCCAGCGGCGGTGAGGAGCACGCGGTGGAGACGGCGATCGGCCGGTTGCGGACGGCGTTGGGCGAGCCCCGGATGGTGGCGACGGTCGTGAAGCGCGGCTACCGCTTGGCCATGGACCCCGCTGGAGTCGCGGTATGACGTTGGTCCTGGTGGCGCATGGCACCCGTGACCCGGCCGGCGCCGTGGTCGTGGAGGAGATCGCCGCGCTGGTGCGGGCGCGGTTGGGCGGCGTGCCGGTGCGGGTGGCTTACGCGGACGTGCGGCAGCCCGACGTGACCGCCGTGCTGGGTTCGGTGCACGGTCCGGCGGTGGTGGTGCCGGCGTTCCTGGCGGCGGGTTACCACGTGCGGGTGGACATCCCGGCGCAGGTCGAGGCGTCGGGTCAGGGGGACGTGACGGTCACCGCGCCCATCGGCCCGGCCCTGGTGCCGGCCCTGGTGGCGCGGCTGGAGGAGGCCGGCTGGGAGCCCGGCGACGCGGTGGTGCTGGCGGCGGCGGGCTCGTCGGACCCGCGGGCGCTGGCCGAGGTCGGGAAGGTGGCCCAGGCGTTGTCGCGCCGGGTGGGCGGACCGGTGCGCATCGGGTACGCGGCCACCGCGTCTCCCCACATTTCGGACGTGGTCGCATCGACGCCGGGCCGGGTGGCGGTGGCGTCCTGGCTGCTCGCGCCGGGCCTGTTCCACCGGGCGGTGGCGTCGTCGGGCGCGGCGGTGGTGGCGGCCCCGATCGGTGCGCACCTGAGGGTGGTCGAGGCGGTCCTGCTGCGCTACTACCAGGCCCGCTGCCTGGAGGACGTCGCATAGGCCGCGCGACTGGGCGATGTCGCTCCTCGTAGCCCGCATGGCAAATCATGCCATTCGGATTGGAATCTACGCGGATTCACTCTCTCGGTGGGTGACGTGATATCTTGATCGGACCTATCCGGCTTCGGGTGGGTGTCGCACTTTTTTATGCCTGTTGCGATGCGATGTGTCGCGGGTGTGCAAGCACGGCCGAGGCCCCCTCTGGTGTCGACGTGTGACACTTGAGGCGACCCCGGCCGATCGCGAATGCGAAGGTTTCGATCCGCCACGGGTGTTTCTGGCGATTCGGTTCGATCAACTGCCCGTGTCGACCGCCCGGTGTGGCGCGATTCGTCAAGGTTGGCTGCGACTGTTCGGCCTCACGCGCGCCGGCTGGTCCGTCGCAACTGGTCCGAGCTTAACCGCCTGGCCGGAGGTCTGCGGCGAGGCGATCCGTTTCCGGTTCGCGTGCGACCGAAGCGGCTTGCTCGGTGGAGGTGGCGGGAAGGTCGCTTCCTCGGAGATCCCCACTCGCCCGGGTCGAGCGTGTTCATCTTTCCCCCATGGCTTTCTCTGGCGCGTTGCGCGATGCCTCGGTCGGGTGTTGTGCGCAGGAGCAGGGTGCGGGTGATTGCTGCGTTAGGAGAACGCTGAACCAGGTGCGGATCCTCTGTGCGCAACGGTCGTCAGGCGAGTGCTCGTCGCTGAAGATGAACCTGAACACGCGCTGGTCGTGGCTGAACGCAGGTGATTTCAAGATCCGTGACACCAGCTTGATGCGATCTCGATCCGGTCGTCGCGAAAGCCACTCGGCGAAGGCGTGACCACCCATTCCGGTAAGCCGGAAACACATGGGTGAAGGTGAGTTGACCGCCGGTCTTCCGGCCTTGCTGATGAGTCGCCGGCGATACAGCATCCGCACGCGTTCTTTCAGTTCGGCCTCCGTGAACTCCGATAGGCCAAGGTGTGCGCGGATCGTGTATTGCAGTGCCTGCGTGTTCTTCGGTCCTTCGTACAAGGATGCGAGTATGAGGGCGCTGGCCAGGTCGACTCCGCCTGGTTCGGCCCCGGCGTCGTCTCCGCGGACGGGTGTCCCGGGGGCGGCGGTGGCGACGTCGATCGCATGGCGGATGAACCGCGCGATTTCCCTGGCCAATTCATCGAGGCGGTTCTGTCTGATCGTTCGAGCCCGGTCGAACTCGTCTCGCATCTCTACAGGTGCTTCGAGGCGCATGAGCAGGAATTGGGCTCTGCACGGCTCCGGTGGATCGGTCCGGCCGGATTCGGCAGTGAACTCCTCGACCAGCGGCCCGGAAGGCGAAGACGCCATGGTCGAACCCTCAACGATCAAGTCGTCCAGCTCCGGGTTGGATCCGGGATGTGAACCGGAGTCCGTCGGCACCCCCTCGCGGTACAGGAGTGCCTCCACCAGTTCGTCAGCGAGCCGGCTCGATTCAATGGCGCCGTTGGTCAGTCTCGCCAGTTCCGGTGGGGCTGTCGTCTTGAGCGCGGCTTCGAGCACAAGGCGTGCGATGTCACGACGGACGTAGCGGAAGACGTCCGCTTCGGCCAAGCGGAGCAACATCCCCCAGGAAGTCACCGCGCCGAGTGACCACACCGACTTTCCCCGAGGACGCTCCGACTGGTGCATGACCGCCGCATCGGCCGCCGCGGTCGTCGAGACGCCCGGTGGGTGGGAGTCCACTACGGGTGTGTCCGACTCGGCGGGGCTGTCGGGGTTCACTTCGGCACCGGGGAAGCCGGTGGCAACGGTGCGAACGAGTGTGAGCAGCGCCTTGTCCGCGTCTCCGCGCCTGCCGGGTTTGTGGTCGGCATCGGCGTTCTCGACGATGTCCAGCAGTTCCCCGACCTTGGACGTCGGTGTCAGCTCCCGGACAGCGCGCGCGTTGGCCGCGCCGAGGCTGGACTTCGCCAGCAGTTCTTCGAACTGCTCCGCGAACTCCGCCTCGCCGTCCGTGCCTTCCTGTGGGGCGGCGTAATGGGTGTCGTTGATGTTCATAGTCGTACCCCCTACCCCTCGTCCTCGGTGTTGTCGGTCTTCGTCGGTGGCCGCAGTTTTGACCGCTGATAAGCCAAGCGACGTTCCAAGCCCTTGCGCGTCAGCCCGACGGCGGTGGCGGCTTCGGCCTGGGTCATCCCATCGGCCTGGAGCAGCAGTGCCTCGCGCACCTGAGAGCTCTTGATCTTGGCGAGCGTCCTCGTCGCCTCGTCCCTGGCCGCCACCACCTCGGCCGGATCCCGCCCCTCCACACCTCGGGCGGGGATCGCGTGCACGAGGTCCTCGTACACCCCGTGCTCGGTCTCGCGGTGGGGAGCGGACTCGACGAACGCCCGTTCCAACTGTTGGATCTTCCAACGCTCGTTGCAGACCTTGATGAAGCCGCAGATGCACGCCCCGACGAAGTAGGTCGTCAAGGCCGCGCCACGCCGGTGGTCCCACTTGCCGGCTTTGATGCCGTAGTCGAGGAAGAACTTGCTGCCCACGACCATGGCGTCGTCGATCGCCTCGTCGCGTTCTTCGGCTGTCCACCGCGCTGTCGCGTCCTTGGCGTCCTTCGCGATCGGGTGTCTGAACCGGAACGCCTTGGAGAAGATCGTGCCCTTCGTCAACATCGAACGGAGAACAGGATGGGCGTACGCCATCAAGTCGCCCATCAGGCGGCGAGTCGCCATCTCGAACTGGCGGCCCGTGAAGCCCGTGGATCGCAACATCTCCACCATGCGTCGGTCCGCTTCGAGGCGCTGCCTCCGCTCGGCGTCGGACGTGCCGGCCGCCGACGAGCCCAGGAGATCGCGTTCGGCCTCCGCCACCACCTCGGTGGTGATCGCCTCGGCGACGACCTCTTCGATCTCGCCGTCCGACAACATCAGCCCGGTGTCGACCTGCTCGCCGACCTCTGGCAGGTCAGGCGAACCGGTTTCAGTCATGCGCTCTCCCGTGGGCGAGGGCTGCGAAGGTTCCCGGGTGGTCACGCCCTAGTCATAGGCATGTCCCCGCCGGTCTCCCCCAACAATCTTCGTCACAGGGGGTGACGAGCCGTCCTCAGGTCTAGGACTACCGCGAAACCACACCCGAGGAGCAAACGCCATGTGCGACAACGACCGGGAGAAGCCGCACTTCAGCGTGCGTACCGCGCTGGTGCTACTGCTCTCGCTACTGACGGCGCTCGCTGCCGGCTGGCTGTTCCACGCCGGCATGCATTCGCTGCCGATGGCCTTCTTGACCGGCGGCGGGGCCTTCGCCGGGGCCTGGTTCTTCTGGGACCGCCTCATCGGCTGACCGCAGCCGGTCGAGGGAATAGTTGAGCCTTCAACCAGGTTGTGCGGGTCGAGCGACCCCCGCATCCTGGAGGTCCCCGTCGAAGGAGGCAGCGATGCCCGCCGTCACCGCGGACACCCTGACCCTGCCCAGGCTGCCGGAACTGCCCGAGGCGGCCACCGGCTGGCGGCCGGTGCGCAAGGTGGTGCAGGCGCGGGAGTTCCTCGAAGGGGAGGGCTTCCAGGTCCGGCGGCCGTTCCCCGGCGTGGACCTCGCGCTGGCCGACCCGTTCCTGCTGCTCGACCACATGGGTGCGGTCGAGTACGGGCCCGGTGAGGCCAAGGGCGCGCCGTGGCACCCGCACCGCGGGTTCGAGACGGTCACCTACATGATCGACGGGGCGTTCGAGCACCAGGACTCCGCCGGTGGCGGCGGGTTGATCACCGACGGGGCCACGCAGTGGATGACCGCCGGCAGCGGCGTCCTGCACAGCGAACTGCCGCCGCAGGACATGGTGGCCAAGGGCGGCCTGTTCCACGGCGTGCAGCTGTGGGTGAACCTGCCCAAGGCGGCCAAGTGGACCCCGCCGCGCTACCAGGACATCAAGGCGCGTGACGCCGTGCTGCTCTCCAGCGACGACGGTGGCGCGCTGGTGCGGGTGATCGCCGGGGACGTGGCGGGCTACCGCGGACCGGGCATGACCTACACGCCGATCACCTACCTGCACGCGACCCTGAGCGCGGGCGCCCGGCTGGCGCTGCCGTGGCCGGAGGAGTTCAACGCCCTGGTCTACGTGCTGTCCGGGCGGGGGACCGTCGGGGCGGAGCGGCGTCCGCTGGAAGAGGGGCGGCTGGCCGTGTTCGGCGGCGGGTCGGCGCTGACCATGCGGGCCGACACGACCTGGGACGTGCTGGTCCTGGGCGGTCTGCCGCTGAACGAGCCGGTGGCCCGGTACGGGCCGTTCGTGATGAACACCCGGCGGGAGATCCTCGACGCGATCGAGGACTTCCAGGCCGGGCGACTGGGCCGGACCCACGTGCCGCACGTGAGCCCGGCGGACGAGGAGGTCTGACATGTCCGACGTCCGCGAGCTGCTGGCCAAGGGCCGCGAGTTCCGGGCAGCCGGCGACCCGAGCGGCGCCGCGCGGTTCCTGGCCGAGGCCGCCGAGCACGCCCCGACCGACCGCACCGTGCTGACCGAGCTGGCGCTGGCGCACTTCCAGTCCGCCGCGCTGGGGCGGGCCGAGGCCGTGCTGCGCACGCTGGTCGACCTCGACCCGTCCGACGGTTACGCGCGCCTGCTGCTGGGTCGCACGCTGACCCGGCGGAGCCGGCCCGCGGAGGCGCTGCCGGAACTGCGGCTGGCCGCCGCGCTGACCCGCGACCCCGACGTCGCCGCCGAGGTCGAGCGGGTCGCCGCGCGGGTCACCACAGGCCCGGCGGCTCCTCCTCCTTCTCCTTGACGGCCTCTTCCCAGCGGTACGTGCGCAGGTTGACCTTCCCGTTGTCGGCCACCACGCCCTCCTCGCGGAGCAGTTGCAACTGCTCGTCGGCGATGTGCGGCGCGCACGTGCCGTTGGCCCGCAGCACCCGGTGCCACGGCAGGTCGTGCCCGTCCTGGTTCAGGACCTGGCCGACCAGCCGTGGCGACGGGGCGCGGGACAGGTCGGCGACGTCGCCGTAGGTGGCCACGCGTCCGCGGGGGATCGACCGCACCACCTCGCGGACCAACTCGTGCAGCTCTTCATCCACCCGGCCAAGGATTCCACTCGGCCCGTGCGGCCGGCCACGACCCTCGTGAAGTGTCGGCGCGGCCTGGCGCGACCGTGACCAAGGCCATCGCCGTGACACCGCGGTGAGCGCGATCGTCAACCGCAACCGCTGGGTGGTGCCGGGATTGTCGGTGGGGCGTGGTTCCATCGGCACATGGCAGTGAACCGGGCTCCGTTGCTGGTGCGCCGGGTGCGGGAAGACCGCCCCGAGCGCCACTGGGACGCGCCCGCGCGCGCCGTGTTCGACCACGCCGGCGGGCCGCTGCGGGTGCTCGGCGGCCCCGGCACGGGCAAGACCGAGCTGCTCGCCGAGGTGGTGGCCGACCGGGTGCGGCGCGGCGGGGTGCACCCGGAGCGGATCCTGGTGCTCACGCCGAACCGGCGGGCGGCGGTGTCCCTGCGCGCCCACATCACGCGCCTGCTCACCAGCCGCGCCGAGGGCGAGGTGCTGCCGACCACGCAGGAACCGCTGGTCCGGACGGTCCACTCCTACGCGTACGCGGTGCTGCGCGCGCAGGCCGTGCGGGCGGGGGAGCCGACACCGCGCCTGCTGTCCGGTCCGGAGCAGGACGCGGTGGTGCGCGAGCTGCTGGCCGGCGACGTGAGCATGGGCGCGCGGAAGTGGCCGGAGCGGCTGCGGCCGGCGCTGGCGCTGCCCGGGTTCGCCCACGAGCTGCGCGACCTGCTGCTGCGCGCCACCGAGCGGGGGTTGGCCCCGGAGGACCTGGTCGAACTGGGGCGGGCGCAGGGGCGGGACGAGTGGGTGGCCGCCGGGCTGTTCGCGGCGCAGTACGAGCAGGTCGGGCTGCTGGCCGGGGCGGGGCAGGGGCTGGCGGCGTCCTACGACGCGGCGGAGCTGGTCGGCAGCGCGCTGCTGGCGTTCGACACCGAACCGGACGTGCTGCCGGCCGAGCAGCGGCGGGTCCGGCACCTGCTGGTGGACGACGCGCAGCACCTCGACCCGCTGCAGTTCGAGTTCGTGTCGCGGCTGGGGGCGGCGGCGGAGGAGTTCGTGCTGACCGGTGACCCGGACCAGGCCGTGTTCTCCTTCCGCGGGGCGGACCCGGTGCTGCTGGCCGATTCCGACTGGCCGACCGTCGTGCTGCGGCGGAGCCACCGGATGGCGCCGGAGATCCGGGACGCGGTGCGGCGGCTGTCCGCGCGGCTGCCCGGCGCGTCGCCGACCCGGGACGTGCTGCCGGCCGAGGGGTCGGGGCACGTGCAGGTGCGGCTGTTCGCGTCCGGCGCGCAGGAGGCGAGCTGGGTGGCCGACCAGCTGCGGCGGGCGCACCTGATCGACGGGGTGCCGTGGTCGGGGATGGCGGTGGTGGCACGGTCCACCAGCCGGTCGCTGCCGGTGCTGCAACGGGCGTTGCTGGCGGCGGGCGTGCCGGTGGCGGTGCCGACCGACGAGTTGCCGTTGGCGCAACAACCGGCCGTCGCGCCGTTCCTGGCCCTGCTCCGGTGCGCCGCGGTCCCCGGCACGTTGGACGAGGACACCGCGGCCATGCTCCTGGCGTCCCCCCTGGGCGGCGCGGACCCGTTGGCCCTGCGTCGCTTGCGCCGCGGCCTGCGCCGCTTGGAGATGGCCGCGGGCGGCGACCGCCCCAGCGGCGAGCTGCTGGTGGAGGTCATCGAATCCGGCGACCGTCTGGCCGCTCTGGAAGACGCCGAGGCCATGCCCGCACGGCGCGTCGCCGGGCTGTTGCGCAAGGCGCGCAAGGGCATCGCCGACGGCAACAGCGTCGAGCAGGTGCTGTGGGACCTGTGGCAGACCACCGGCTTGGAGAACCGCTGGGTAGCGCAATCCGGCCGTCACGGCACGTCCGGCATGCAGGCCGACCGCGACCTGGACGCGATCGTCGGCCTGTTCGAGGCGGCGGCCAAGTACGTGGACCGCCTGCCGGGTGCGGGTGCCGAGGGTTTCGCGGACTACCTGGCGTCCCAGGAGATCGTCGGCGACACGCTCGCCGCATCGGCCCCGGTGGGCGAGGCGGTGACGGTCCTGACCGCGCACGCGTCGGCGGGCCGCGAGTGGACCGTCGTCGCCGTCCCGGGCGTGCAGGAGGGCAGCTGGCCCGACCTCCGCCTGCGCGGCTCGCTGCTGGGCGTGGAACGGATGGTGGACACCCTGACCGGCGTGGGCGAGGAGGTCTCCGCCATCGCGCCGCTCCTGGCCGAGGAGCGCCGCCTGCTCCTGGTGGCCGTGAGCCGCGCCAGGCGAACCCTGCTGGTCAGCGCCGTGCGGGGTGAGGACGAGCAGCCGTCGCGGTTCCTGGACGAGCTGGAGGAGCTGTCCACCGACCAGCCCGAGCGGCCCACCTACACCCCCGAACGCGGTCTCGTGCTGGCCGAGCTGGTGGGCGAACTGCGCCGGGTGGTGTGCTCCGACGACGAGCCCGAGGACCGCAGAACCCGTGCCGCGGCCCAACTGGCCCGCCTGGCGGCGGCCGGCGTCCCGGGCGCACACCCGGACTCCTGGTACGGCTTGGCGGAGGTGACCACCGCCGATCCACTGTGGACGGAGGAGCACACGGTGAGCGTGTCCCCGTCCACGGTGGAGGTCCTGTCCAAGTGCCCCCTCCGCTGGGTGGTGGAACGCCACGGCGGCCAGGACCCGGCGGAACTGGCGTCCGTGACGGGCACCCTGGTCCACGCCCTGGCCCAGGCGGCGGCGACCGGTGCCAACGAGAAGGAGCTGCGCGCCAAGCTCGCGGAAGCGTGGTCGGCGGTGGACGCCGGAGCCCCGTGGTTCTCCCGCCGAGAACGCCTGCGCGTGGAGAAGATGCTGGACACCTTCCTGTCCTGGCTGGCCTCCAGCCGCGACCAGCTGACCCAGGTGGCGGTGGAACACGAGATCAACGTGGAGGTCCCGAAGCAGGACGGCGGCCCGTGGCTGCGCGTGAAGGGCCGAGTAGACCGCCTGGAAACCGACCGCGAGGGCCGTCCCGTGGTGATCGACCTGAAGACCAGCAAGTCCCCGGTGACGAAGGAGGAGGCCCGCCAACACCCGCAGCTGGCCGTCTACCAATTGGCGTCCTCACTGGGCGGCTTCACCCACCTGGGCCTGGGCACGGACCCGGGCGGCGCCCGCCTGCTCTACGTGGCCAAGGAGAACAAGAAGACGGGTGCCACCGAACTGGAACAGGCCCCACTGGACGAGCAGGGCGTCCGAGTGTGGTTGGAAGCGGTGCAGGCAGCAGCAGGCTCCAGCGTGGGACCCACCTACACAGCCACCGAAAACCCGGACTGCGACCGCTGCCCAGCCCGAACAACCTGCCCAATCCACCCCTCAGGCCGCCAAGTAAGCCAATAACCCCGCCACGCCCCCACCCACCCGCGCACCCGGCCCACCCGCGCCCACTCCGACCCTGCCCCCCCGCACTCACCGCCCCCGCCGCCAATCTCCGCGGCCCGCCCGCGCCCGCCCGCGCCCGCCCGCGCCCGGCCCGCCCGGCCCGCCTGCGCCCGGCCCGCCCCGCGCTCCCGCCCGGACCCGCTCGCCTCGCGACTCCCGCCCGTCCCGAGTCGCGCCCCCGCCCATCCGGCCCCGCCCGAGTCGCGCCCCCCGCCCAGCCGGCCCCCCACGCCTCGCGCCTCCGACCCACGTCCCAGCCCGGCCTCAACCCGGAAATGTCGGTACCCCGTGAGATGATCGACTCGGGGGCCGGAGGCCACGGACACGCGTAACCGACATCACCCCACCCACCCCTCCACCCCCACTACTGCGGGTCGCCGAAGATTCGTCCGACCGGAGTCGGAGAATGCAGGGGTGGCGGCACCAGGTGAGCAGCGGGCGGACGGGCGGGTACAGCTCGCCAGCCCGTTCGAGGTCGCCGAAGCGCTCGGCCTGCCCAAGCCCACCCCCGAGCAGGCCGCCGTCATCGCCGCCCCCACCGCCCCCGCCCTGGTCGTCGCGGGCGCGGGCGCCGGCAAGACCGAGACCATGGCCGCCCGCGTCGTCTACCTCGTCGCCAACGGCTTCGTCACCCCCGACCGCGTCCTCGGCCTCACCTTCACCCGCAAGGCCGCCCGCCAGCTCTCCGACCGCGTCCGCGCCCGCCTCCGCCGACTCGGCGGCTCCCCCCTCCTCGACCGCCTCGACCCCGGCGGCGAGCGCCGGGCCGCCGTCCTCACCGCCGAACCGGTCATCCTCACCTACCACGCCTACGCCGGCCGCCTGGTCGGCGAGCACGGCCTGCGCCTGCCCGTCGAACCCGGCGTCCGCCTCCTGACCGAGACCGCCTCCTGGCAGCTCGCCCACCGCGTCGTCTCCACCTGGGCCGAGGACATCGACACCGACAAGGTCCCGCCCACCGTCACCGGCTACCTGCTCGCCCTCGCCGGCGAACTCGGCGAACACCTCGTCGAGCCGCAAGCCCTCCGCGCGCACGCCGAGAAGTTCACCGCGATCATCGAGAACGCCCCCAAGACCGCCCGCCAGCGCGACGGCCTGCCCGAGAAGCTCAAGGACGTCGTCAACGCCCAACGCCTGCGCGTCAACCTCCTCCCGCTCCTGGACGCCTACCAGGCCCGCAAGCGCCGGGAAGCCGCGATGGACTTCGCCGACCAGATGTCCCTCGCCGCCCGCCTCGCCGACCAGTACCCGGAGGTCGCGCAGGGCGAGCGCGAGCGCTACGGCGCGGTCCTCCTGGACGAGTACCAGGACACCGGTCACGCCCAGCGCGTCCTGCTGCGCGCCCTGTTCGGCCGGGGCGAACCCATGGCCGTCACCTCCGTCGGCGACCCGGCCCAGGCGATCTACGGGTGGCGCGGCGCGTCGGCGGCCAACCTGCCCCGGTTCGTCCAGGACTTCCCGCCCGCCCGCGAGTACGGCCTGCTCACCAGCTTCCGCAACCCGCCGGAAGTCCTCGCCCTGGCCAACGCCGTCTCCGCGCCCCTGCGCGCCTCCGGCCTCGACGTGGACGAGCTGCGCGCCCGCCCCGGCGCGGGACCCGGTGACGTCCGCATCGCCCTGTTCGACACCGTCCGCGCCGAGCTGGACTGGATGGCCGACACGGTCGCCGCCCAGTGGGAGGCGCACCTGGACGAGAGCGACGAGCCGCCCACCGCCGCCGTCCTGGTCCGCCGCCGCGCCGACATGGCCCCGATCGCCGCCGCCCTGCGCGAGCGCGGCCTGCCGGTCGAGGTCGTCGGACTCGGCGGGCTGCTGGACGAACCCGAGGTCCGCGACCTGGTCAGCGCCCTGCGCGTGCTGGTCGACCCGCTCGCCGGCACGGCCGCCGCCCGCCTGCTCACCGGGTCGCGCTGGCGGGTCGCCGCCAAGGATCTCGCCGCGCTCTGGTCCCGCGCCCGCGACCTCGCCGGGTCACCCAGCCGCCAGTCCGTCGTGGACGACCCGCTCGCCGTCCTCGCCGACGCCCTGCCCGGTGAGCACGCCGAACAGGCCGGCCTCGCCGACGCGCTGGACGACCCCGGCGACCCCACCACCTACTCCGCCGAGGGCTACCGCCGCATCCGCCGGCTGGGCGCGGAGCTGTCGGCGCTGCGCCGCCGCCTGGACCAGCCGCTGCCCGAACTCGTCGCCGACGTCGAACGCACCCTCCTGCTCGACATCGAGGCGATGGCCCGGCCCGGCGGCGTCGGCCGCGCCCACCTCGACGCGTTCGCCGACGTCGTCGCGGACTTCGCGGCGGCCAGCCCGTCCGCGACGCTGCCCGCCCTGCTGGACTACCTCTACACCGCCGAGCACGCCGAGGACGGCCTGGAACCCGGCGAGGTCGAGGTCGCCGCCAACCGCGTGCAGGTGCTGACCATGCACTCCGCGAAGGGCCTGGAGTGGCACATCGTCGCCCTGCCGCACGTGGTCAAGGACGTCTTCCCCGGCCGCAAGAAGTCGTCGTGCTGGCTCAAGGCCGTCGCGGAGCTGCCCGCCGAGCTGCGCGGCGACGCCCAGGACCTGCCGACGCTGCGCATCCCGCCGGGCGCGAACCGCAAGGAGGTCGAGGAGGCGCTCGACCGGCACGCCGACGACTTCGAGACCCGCCGCCTGGTCGAGGAGCGCCGCCTGCTCTACGTGGCGCTGACCCGCGCCGAGCACAGCCTGCTGGTGTCCGGCCACTGGTGGGCCGAGACCGGTGACAAGCCGAAGGGGCCGTCGGCGTTCCTGGTCGAGCTGCGCGAGGCCGTGCTGGCCGCCGACCACCCGCCCGCCGACATCGCCCACTGGTCCCCGCCGCCCGCCGACGACGAGCCGAACCCGCTCGCGTCCGAGGTCAAGAGCTCCCGCTGGCCCGCCGACCCCCTGGGCAAGCGCCGCGAAGCCGTGGCCGAGGGCGCGCGGATGGTCTTGGACGCCCTCGAACGGCACCTCGCCGAGCAGACCCCCGAGCAGACCGAACTGCCGCTGGTCCTGGCGCCGGAAGAACCCCTGCCGCCCGAACCGGATGACTACGACCTCCCGCCTGAACCGGACGACTACGACGAACCACCCGAGCCGGAAGACCTCGCAGAACCCGAGCCGCCCGAACCCGCACTGCCCGAACCAGAAGTGCCCGAACCCGAGGACCCCGACCCCGAGGGCTGGGCGCGCGACGTCGACGTGCTGCTCGCCGAACGGGCCGCCGCCGCGGACCGGCGCGAACGGGTCGTGCTGCCCGACCACCTGTCGGTCAGCCAGCTGGTCGAACTGGCCGCCGACCCCGACCTGCTCGCCCGCCGCCTGCGCCGCCCGCTGCCGTTCCCGCCCAACCCGATGGCCCGCCGCGGCACGGCCTTCCACACCTGGCTGGAACAGCGGTTCGGCGCGAGCCGCCTGCTCGACCTGGACGAGTTGCCCGGCGCGGCCGACGAGGGCGCCGCGCCCGACACCGAGCTCAAGCGCCTCCAGGAGGCGTTCCTGGCCAGCGCGTGGGCCGAGCGCACCCCGTACGACGTCGAGGTGCCGTTCGAGACCGAGATCGACGGGCTGTCCGTGCGCGGCCGGATGGACGCCGTGTTCGCCGACCCCGACGGCGGCTGGACCGTCGTGGACTGGAAGACCGGCGCGGTGCCCGACGAGGAGCGCCTGCCCGCGCTGTCCGTGCAGCTCGCCGCCTACCGGCTGGCGTGGGCGGCGTTGAAGAAGACGCCGGTGGAGAAGGTGCGGGCCGCGTTCCACTACGTGCGGCACGACCACACCCTGCGCCCGGCGGACCTGCTCGACGCGGACGGCCTGCGCGACCTGATCCGCGAGGTGCCCGGCTAGCTGTTGACGCGGGCGTGCGCGGGCACTTCCTTGAGCACCCGGTCGTAGAGGACCTCCAGCAGCCACCGCCCGAACAGCGACGGCCCGAACTCGGTCGACCGGTCCTCCGGCGGCACCAGCAGCTCCGCCGCGCCCGCCTCGTCCACCGCGACGACGCCGATGCCGTAGTAGTCCAGCTCGATCAGCGGCCACGACTGCGACCCCTGCGGCGCGGGCAGCACCACCGAGCACGGCGCGAGGGTCATCAGCGTCCCGCACGACTGGAGCGCGCGGTCCACCGTCGACTCACCCACCAGGACGCCGACCAGTTCCACCGCGGGCACCGGCAGCCGGTCGTGCGCGGCCGGCTCGAACCAGGACCGGAACCACGACGGGTCCGCCTGGGGCGGCCAGCCGTTCGCGGTGCGCCACTCGTGCACGTCGGCACGGACCCGCACGACCGCCGACACCTGGTGTCCCAGCACGGCGACGTCGGGTACGACGATGCCGCGCCAACCGAGTGCCGACGCGGCAGGGTGGAGGAGCGGTTGCACTCGGGCATCCTAGGGCTGGTTGCGGTTTCAATGACAGTCCTCGGGCGCTCAGGGTGTCGAACCCGACGCCGAGAGTGATCAGGGCGCGTCGCGACGGACCCGCAGCGCCCACAGGACCAGCGGCACCTGGAGCGGCAGCCGCCCGTAAGCGATCGCCCGCGCCTTGGGCGACTTCGTCCGGTAGTCGTAGGCCATCTTCACGTTGGCCGGGAACACGGCGGCGAAGAAGCCCGCCGCGAGCAGCCCGCCCAACCGCCGCGTGCGCGGGGCCGCGACCGCCGCCGCCAGCGCCACCTCCGCGACACCGGACGCGTAGGTCCAGGTCCGGGGCTTGCCGGGCAGGGAACGCGGCACGATCGCGTCGTAGGGCTTCGGCTTGGCGAAGTGCGTGACCCCCGCGGCGCCGAGGAGCGCGGCCAGGGCGAGGGCCGACCGCGAACGGGAACGAGTGGGTTCCATGCCGCCCACCCTGTCATGCCTCCCGCCCGCCGGCCCGCCCAGGGTTATCCTCCCGCATCGTGAGCGGTGATCCCGAAAATCCGGAACATCCCGAGCGCGCGGCGGTGGCCGCGCTCGCCGAGGACTTCCTCGCGGACCTGCGCGAGTGGGTCACGATCCCGTCGATCGGCGCGGACCCGGCGCACCACGGCGACGTGGGCAGATCCGCGCACTGGCTCGCCGACACCCTGCGCCGCGACGGCTGGCCGGACGTGCGCGTCTGGGACACCGGCCCGGCGCTGCCCGCCGTGTACGCCTGCTGGCCGGCCGCCGACCCGGACGCGCCGACGGTCCTGGTCTACGGCCACCACGACGTGCAGCCGGTCGACCCGGTCGAGCAGTGGGAGCACCCGCCGTTCGAGGCGACCGTGGTCGGCGAGGAGCTGTTCGGGCGCGGGGCCAGCGACGACAAGGGCCAGGTCGCGATGCACCTGCTCGGCGTCAAGGCGCACGTCGCGGCCCTCGGCGCGGACCACCCGTCGGTGACGCTGAAGCTGTTCGTGGAGGGCGAGGAGGAGTCCGGCTCGCCCAACCTGCTGCGCCTGCTCGACGACCACCGCGCGGAACTCGCGTGCGACCTGGTCGTGTTCAGCGACACACCGATCTACGCGCGCGACGCGCCCACCATCTGCACCGGCCAGCGCGGCGTGTACGGGGCGGAGGTCGTCATCACCGGCGGCGCGTCCGACGTGCACTCCGGCCGCGCCGGCGGCAGCGTGCCCAACCCGGCGACCGCAGCGGCCCGGCTCGTCGCCGCGCTGCACGACGACGAGGGCCGGGTGGCGCTGCGCGACTTCTACGCCGACGTCGTCGAACCCACCGCCGCCGAACGCGCCGACTACGCCGCCCTGCCGTTCGACGAGGACGTGTGGCTCGCCAACTCCGGCGGCGCGCGGGCGCTGGCCGGCGAGGACGGCTGGTCCACCCTCGAACGGGTGTGGGTCCGGCCGACCGCCGAGGTCAACGGCATCCACAGCGGCTACGGCGGACCCGGCCTGAAGACGATCGTGCCCGCCGAGGCGCGGATCAAGCTGTCCTTCCGGCTCGTCCCCGACCAGGACCCGCGACGGGTCGCGGCGGCGCTGCGCGAGTTCGTCGCCGAGCACACCCCCGCCGGCCTGCACGCCCAGGTCCTGCCCGCCGGCGACGGCGCGCCGCCCTACGCCGTGGACGTCACCCACCCGGCGGTCGGCGCGCTGCGCGAAGCGGTCGAGGCCGCGTTCGACCAGCCCGTCCGGTACAGCCGCACCGGCGGCAGCGGCCCCGCGGCGCTGCTGCACCAGCGCATCGGCGTGCCGGTCGTGTACCTCGGGGCGACCTTGCCGGATGATCGGATCCACGCGCCCAACGAGCGCGTCGTCGTGCCCCAGCTGCTCCGGGGCGCGGAGGCCGCGGCCCGCCTGTGGCGGCTGCTCCCGGAGAGGCTGTCATGATCCGCCGGTTCCACGCGAGCCAGCCGCTGGCCGAACGACCCGGCCACTCGCTCGTCGGCGTGATCAGGATGCCCGACGTCGTGCAGAGCCCGGCGCGGGCGATCGCGAAGCGGGTGGTCGGGGCGATGGCGGCCCTGCTCGCCGCCGTGCTCATCGTCTACCTCGACCGCGACGGCTACCGCGACGTCAACGAGGACGGCCTGTCCTTCCTCGACGCCTTCTACTACGCCACCGTGTCGCTCTCGACCACCGGCTACGGCGACATCACCCCCGCCAGCTCGTCCGCGCGGCTGGTGAACGTCCTGGTCATCACCCCGCTGCGGGTGCTGTTCCTGATCGTCCTGGTCGGCACGACCCTCGAAGTGCTCACGGAACGCTCGCGGCAGGCGCTGCGCATCCAGAAGTGGAGGACCAAGGTGCGCGACCACGTCGTCGTCATCGGCTACGGGACGAAGGGCCGCTCCGCGGTCAGCGCCCTGCTCGGTGACGGCATCGAGCCCGGGTCGATCGTCGTCGTCGACACGACCCAGGAGGCCCTGGACGCGGCGTCGGCCATCGGCCTGGTGACCGTCCACGGCACCGGCACCAGCAACGACGTGCTGCGCGTGGCCGGCGTCCCCCGCGCCCGGGCGGTGGTCGTGGCGGCGAACCGCGACGACACGGCCGTCCTGGTCACCCTGACCGCCCGCGAACTGGCCCCGAAGGCCCAGATCGTGGCGTCGGTGCGGGAACGCGAGAACGAGCACCTGCTGCGCCAGTCGGGCGCCGACTCGGTGGTGGTGTCCAGCGAGACGGCCGGCCGCCTGCTGGGCATGGCCACCGCGACCCCGTCCGTGGTGGACATGGTCGAGGACCTGCTCACCCCCGACGCGGGCCTCTCGATCGCCGAACGCGACGTGGAACCGTCCGAGATCGGCGGCTCCCCCCGCCACCTGCCGGACATAGTGCTGGGCGTGGTCCGCGCCGGCACCCTCTACCGCGTGGACGCCCCGGAAGCGGACGCGGTGGAAGCCGGCGACCGCCTCCTGTACGTCAAGAAGGTGACCCCACCGAAGGAAACGTGACCACACCTCCCGGGGCCGCCCCCACCCCGTCGGCCCCGGGAGCCCCACCACCCGCGAACGCCGCCCCACCACCCGCGACCGTCGCGCCGCCACCCGCGAAGGTCACCTCGCCACCCGCGAGCGTCGCGCCGCCACCCGCAAACGCCGCCTCGCCACCCGCAAACGCCGCCTCGCCACCCGCGAAGGTCACCTCGCCACCCAGCCACACGTCCCCGACAACTCCCCACTCCCCATCACCCACGGCACTGTCGGTCCCCCGTGAGACGATCGACTCGGGGGCCGCAGGCCGCGGCAGCGGCGACCCACCCGGCTCGTGCAACCACCCCGACCAGCACGAACCACCCACCTCCACGGCCACCGCCCGCCGGAACTCCCGCGACGTGATCCCCGCGTACCCGTGCCGCACCACCGACCGGTGCACGTCGTCGCTCACCACGAGCACCAGCGGCGCGGCCGTCTCCCGCAGCGCCCGCTTCACCTCCGGCGCGTCGAGCAGCCGGAACGCCACGTCGAGCGTCTCGCCGAACGTCCCGTGCCGGTCGTGCGCGATCTCGCCCGCGTGCAGCACGGCCCGCAACCGCACCGCGTCCTCCGGCCGCCGCCGGTTGTGCGCGTCGAGCAACCGCCGCACGGTCGGCACGACCCACCCCAGCAGCACCGTCTTCGGCGCGTGGTCGATCGGGTGGACCAGCACGAGCACGCCGTCACCCCGGTGGACCACCGCGTCGCAGTCCCGCTCCCCGATGCCCCACGCCCGCAGCGCGGCCGTGACGACCTGGAACACCTGTTCCCGCAGAAACGCTTTCCCACGATTGTTCCGCCCGGTGGAACCCTCGACGTCGAAGGCCAGCACCGTGCGGTACACCGGGTGCCGCAGCGGCAAATCAGTCACGCCGGGAACGGTCCACCTCCCGCCGTCCCGGGGACAAGACCCCGTTTTCCCGGGAATCCGGGAATGCCCCTCCCGGGAACGGCTCAGCTTTCCGGCCCGAATCCCGCGTCCCGGGCGATCACGACCGCCTCGGCCCGGTCCCGCGCCCCGAGTTTGACCCGGATGTCGCTGATGCGGTTGTCCACGGTCTTCGGCTGCAGCCCCAGTTCCCGCGCTATCTGCCGGTTGGACAGCCCGTCGGCGAGCAGCGCCGCCATCTCCTGCTCGCGGTTGGTCAGCCGGTACCTGCGCGCCCCGTTCGGCGCCTGCGGCACCCGCCGCGCGAGCGCGTCCAACATGGACGCCTCGATGACCGCCTTGCCCGCGACCGCGAGCCGCACGTGCTGCACCAGGTCCGACGATTCATCACTTTTCCGCAGGTAGCTGCGGGCGCCGGCGCGCAACGCGGTCAGCACCGGCTCGTCGTCCTCGTCCATCGTGAGCACGACGACCACGGCGTCCGGCCACTGGTCGCGGATCTCCCGGATCACCTCGGCCCCGCACGAGGTCACCGCGTCACCCTCCCGGCGCGGCATCCGCAGGTCCATCACGATCGCCGCCGGTTTGTGCTCCAACGCCTTTCGCACCGCGTCTTCGCCGTTCCGGCATTCGTCGACGACGCTGAATCCGGACATGGCGAGCAGTGCGCGCAGACCCATTAGCGACGTGGGGTGGTCATCGACGATCAAAACCGGAAGCGCCTCTTCGGCCACGATGCACTCCTAGCCCGCCGATCAGGTGTCGGTGCCGCCAGCGTACCCCCGGCCCGTTGGGTGACCGGACCGGCGGGCCCGACCCGAACGCATTCGCGATCAATGCGTTCCGACCGGGAGTCGGGCCACGATTCGGGTACCCGGAGAAGCAGGTTCGACGCTGAATGTGCCGCCGATTTCCGTGCAGCGCTCGCGCATCGTGGCCAGCCCGCCGGACAGCGCCTGGTCGGGCCGGACGCCCCGCCCGTCGTCGGTGACCACCAGTTCCAGCTCGGGCGTCCGGGTGATCCGGATCTGGCACGACGACGCGTCCGCGTGCCGCGCGACGTTGTTCAACGCCTCGCTCACGATCCAGTACACGGTCAGCTCCACCCGGTCGGGCAGCCCGTCCACGCCGGGGTCGGCGACCACCTCGACGTCGAACTCGCGGGTGAACCGCTCCGCCTGCCGCCGCACCGCCTCGACCAGCCCGTGGTCCAGGTCGCGCGGCCGGGCGCTGCGCACCACCGCCCGCACCTCGGATTGCAGCGCGTCCAGCCGGTCGAGCACCTGCGAGAGCCGGCCGCTCAACGGCGAACCGCTCTCCACCTCCTGCAACGCCGCCTTCACCAGCAGCCGGATGCCGAACACGCTCGGCCCGATCGCGTCGTGCAGGTCCCGGATGATCCGCTTCAGGTCCTCTTTGCGCTCCTGCTCGAAGTGCTCGTCGGCCTGTCTGAGCTGCCGCGCGAGGCGGGCGGACTCGGCGGCCGGCGCGGCCTGGCGGGCGACGTCGGCGAGCAGCTTGGTGTCGAGCCGGCTCAACCGCTCCTCCGGCGAGCGGGCCTCGGCGACCAGTTCCCCGACCCGCCGCCCGCTCACCACCATCGGCAACCGCACCCGCGACCGCCCACGCGCCCGCCCGTGCCGCGCCACGACCTCGAAGTCGTCCCCGGTCTCCAGGTGGACCGCGACGTAGGGCAGCTTCAACGCCTCAGCCACCGACCGCGCGACGGTCTGGAACACCGCGTCGGGGTGTAACGGGTGCTCCAGCCGCCGGCCCAGATCGGACAGCACCCGGTACGGGTCGGCGCGGTTGCCGTAGAGCAGCCGGTTCAGCCCGCGCAGCAGGGCCCGGTGCAGCGGCGCGACCGCGAGGACGACGGCGACCGTGCCCACGACGTGCGCGGTGCCCGGCATGACCACCGCGGCGGCGGCCAGCACGGTCAGCACGTACCCGCCGATCAACGACGACGCCAGCAGCCCGTACAGGAAGGTCCGGTGGATGACCAGGTCGATGTCGTACAGGCCGTAGCGCAGGATCGCGACCACCGCGGCGGTCGGGAACGCCGCCGCCATCGCGAGCCACGCCCCGTCCAGCGACGCCACCACCTCCAACACGAACGCCACGACCGCGACGACCCCGCCGACGATCGCGGCGCACAACAGCCGCCGTTCCGCGCCGGTGGCTCTCAGCGCCCGCACGACGAGCGACACGAGCCCGCCCACGAGCCCCACGACGAAGCACAGGAACCCGACGACCGCCACGACCAACGGCACCCCGCGCCGCGCGGCCCCGTGCACCGCGTCCTGCCAGAAGGAAGCCGGAGCCGACCACGACGCCCACCCGAACCCGACCGCCGGCAACACCACACCGGCGAACGCGAGCACGAGCGCCGGCCACCACCACCGCGACAGCGGACGCCCGTCGGGGAACAGCAGCATCACCACGGAGAGCAGCGAATAGCCAGGCCACCAGGACCAGGTCCCGACCCAGGCGGCGAACCAGACCCCGGGCCACGCCTCGGCCCCCACCGCCACCGCACACGACACACCGGTGGCCAACATCGTCCACCCGACTGCGTTGCCCCGCGCGTGCGCGACCACCCGGACCCCGACCAACGTGAACACGACCGCGACGAACCAGTTCCGCGGGTGCGACGCGACGCCGTCCACCGCGACGGCCCGGACGACGGCGCCCACCACGAGCACCGCCGCCACCGCCGCGAGCAGCCGGGACACCACGATCGCCGGATCAGGCCACGACCGACGCGCCGCCGCCGCACCACCGGAATGCACTGCCGCCCCCTCTAGGGAAGTAACGGGTCTTTTCTCATTCCCCGTGGATCCAGTGCCAGAAGTTGTGACAGGGCGACCCTTCGTCGGTGACGCCGGGACCGCCGCCGCCGTGTCCCCGAACCCGCAATTCGGCGTTCATCTCGGCCAGCGAGGGCAACCCGAGCGCCCCGTCGCCGTACCGGTCCTGGAACCACTGGATGCCGAGCCAGACCCGGTCGAGATCGACGGGGGAGCTGACGTGCGGCCCGTGGAAGTAGGGGTTGCGCGGGCCGGCGCTGGCGGCGTACACCTCGAACGCGGGGTACCAAAGCCGCAGGTCACCGAGTCGCGGGTGCCGGTGCTCGGTGGTTTCGTGCGCGGTGCGTTCCGGAGTCCGGCGGTCGCGCGGGCGGGGTTGGTGCTGTCCTCGGTCTTCGGTGGGGGCGGACATGATCACATCCTCGGTGAACTCGGGGTGCCCGGTGGTGCAGCATTCCGGTCCCGACTTCCCGGAAACCAGAGGCCGACTTCCCGAAAAGCCGGGAACAGGACACCCATTCCAGTGAAAGCGAGCCCAAGCCGCTCCGCACAATTGCGGCCCCTGGCACTCACGCCACAAGAATCACCAAGACCGACGCCACCAACAAGGTCATATGACCCAAACCCAGCAAGCCGCAGCCCGTCAATCAGCCAACGGCAACCGCAACAAGAACACCGCCCCCACAACCCCACCGCCGGCGAAGTCCCCCAACGTTGCCCCCTCGACCTCGCCGCCTGCCGTGCTCGCGCTGCCTGCCGTGCTCGCGCCGCCTGCGGGTGTCTCGCCGCCCCGGCCCATGCCCGCCGCGCCTGCGCTGCCTGCGGGCACCCCGCCATTGCCCGCCGGCGTCTCGGCGCTCACCGCGCCCGCACTGCTCGCCTGCACCGTGCCGTCGCCTGGGCTCACACCACGGCCCTCCGAGCCCGCGCCGCCCGGCGTCGGTGTGGCCGGCGTTGGTGTGGCTGGCGTTGGTGTGGCTGGCGTCGGGGTGGCGGGCGTCGGGGTGGCTGGTGCGGCGGGCGGGGTGGCTGGCGTTGGTGTGGCGGGCGTTGGGGTTGCCTGCTCCGCCGGATCGGTGGGGTAGTGCGAGGCCGGGTGGGGTGGGATGAGAGTGGTCGGGGTTGTGCAGGAGAGTTCGCCGCCGTGGGCGCGTACGACGCCCCGGGCGATGGGCAGGCCCAGGCCCGAGCCGCCGGAGCGGCGGTCGCGGGCCTCGTCCAGGCGGACCAGGCGGTCGAAGATGCGTTCGCGGTCCTCCGGTGGCACGCCCGGGCCGTCGTCGGTGACCGTCAGCAACGCGTAGCTGCCCGAGGTCGAGACGTGCAGGCGCACGGTGCCCGACGGGCCCGTCGCCTGGCGGGCGTTGTCGGCCAGGTTCGCCAGCACCTGCGCCAACCGCTGCGGGTCGCCCCACACGTGGGCCGACGTGCCGGACGCGGCGATGTCGAAGTCCGGCGCGAGCAGCCTGGTGCGGCCCACCTCGGCCTCCGCCAAGGCGAGCAGGTCCACGCGCTCCCGGTGCAGCTCCAGGCCCGCCTCGATCCGCGCCAGCGCCAACAGGTCGTCCACGAGCCGGCCGGCTCGGCGGGACTCCCGCACCAGCAACAGGTTCAGCCGCTCCCGGTCCTCGGCGCTGCCGGTCTGCATCATCGCCTCCGACACGGCCTGCACGCCCGCGATCGGCGTCCTCAGCTCGTGCGCGGCGTCCGCGACGAATCTCCTGGTCCGCTCCTCCGATCCCTCCAACGAGTCCAACATGTCGTCGAACGCCGCCGCCGTCCGGCCGAGTTCGTTGTCCGTCCGCGACGGGTTGAGCCGGTGCCCCCGGTCGCCGCTCGCGATCGACCGCGCCAGCGTGGTCATCGCGTCCAACGGGGCCAAGGCCCGCCGGACCACCCAGACCAGCGCCACCGCCGTCACCCCGAGCGCCGCGAACCCGACGAGCAGCAGCAACCGCCGCAGCCGGGCCTGCGCGTCGGTGATCACCGACGACTCGGCCCACAAGGTCAGCTTCGACCCGTCCGGCAGCTCCCGGCTGACCTTGTGCGCCACGTCCTCCGCGGGTGAGTGGCCGAACGCCGTGCCGTCCGGCATCACCACGTACGCCTGCACACCCCGGCCTTCCAGCCGGCTCACCAACTCCTGCCCGCGCATCCGCGGCTGCTTCGCGAACATGCCCTGCGCCGCGCGGTACTTGTCGGACAACGCGGTCTCGACGTCCCGCCGGGACTGCGCGGCGAACATGGCGTCCACCACCAGCACCAAGCCGACCAGCACGAGGCCCAGGACGACGATCGCCGAGATGGTGACCCGGCGGCGCAGGGACACCGTCCGCAGGCTCACGTCTCGTCCGCCCTCAACACGTACCCCAGCCCCCGCACGGTGTGCAGCAACCGCGGGCCGTGCTCCTCAAGCTTGCGGCGCAGGGCGCTCACGTGGACCTCGACCAGGTTCGGGTCGTAGTCCTCGTAGCCCCACACCGCCGTCAGGATCTGCGTCTTGCCGACCACCCGGCCCCGCTGGGCGGCCAGGTAGCGCAGCAACCGCAGCTCCGTCGCGGTCAGCTCCACCGGCACGTCGCCGCGCAGCACCACCGCCGAGTCCGCGTCCACCAGCAGGTCGCCGATCTGCACGGTCGACGGCGTCCGGCCCAGCCGCCGGAGCACCGCGCTGACCCGCGCGACCAGCTCCGCGAGCACGAACGGCTTCACCACGTAGTCGTCCGCGCCGCGGTCCAGCCCGCGCAGCCGGTCCGCCACACCGTCGCGGGCCGTCAGCATGACCACGCCCGCCCCGCTGGTGCGCCGGATGACCTCCAGCAGCATGAACCCGTCCCGGCCCGGCAGCATCACGTCGAGCACCACCAGGTCCGGGCGGAACCGCGCCAGGTCGCCTTCCAGGTCCCGGCCGTCCGGACGGACCTGGACCTGGTACCCGGCCTCGCGCAGGGCCGAACCCACCGCGGCGCCGATGGCCTCGGCGTCTTCGATCACCAGCACCCTGGCTGCAGTCGACACCTCCTCATTCTGCGTGGTCGGCAACGGGGAACGTGTGGTGGACGTCGGGCACCGCCCACCTCTTCAGCCACCGCTCAGCTCCGCCGCGCCTCACGGCCCCCGCGCGCGACGGGAAGGACATCTGGCCGGGCCGGAACGGGTCGGGATCGGTCGGGGGACTGGATCGGGTCGGTTCTTCATGGATCCAGTTTCGAACTGGTGTTCGAATGCGTCAAGATCACTTTCGGGTGATCGTGGCCGGCCCTCCACGCACCCCGGGCCGCACGACAACCGGCCACCCCGTCTGCGACCATCCACGCTGTGGCGGTTCGGCTGAGCCCAGTGCGCTGGGCGCTGGTCCTGCTGGTCCTGGGACTCGCGGGCATTGCGACGGCGGTCGCGTTCTGGTGGCCGGCCGGCTCCGCCGCGACCGCCCACCGGACCTCCGCGACCGTCGTCACCCCGGCGCCCTGCGGCGGCGGCGACGCCTACGACCGGGTCGAACTCAAGGTGGACGACCAGACCCGCACCGCCCGCCTCGACGGTTGCGGCCACCAGCAGAACGAGGTCGTCGAGGTCGTGGTCCCCGCCGACACCAGCGGCGACTTCACCGTGCAGGCGGCGACCAGCGCCCCGGTCGGCATGCCGCTGGAAACCAGGCTGGCCGTCCTGCTCACCTGCCTCAGCGGCATGGCCGGCGGCCTCTACGCCCACCTCGTCGGCGGACGGCACAGACCTCAGGCCACGGCCTCCGCCGAAGCCGTATAGGTGTTGCACGACGTCGTAGTGCCCGTGTCGAACCCGTAAGACGCCCACATGCCCTGGTTCTTCGGGCTCCCGTGCGCGTTCTTGTCCGCAGGCTCCTCCACGGCGTACTGGAAGTCGTCCGTGGCCTCTCGCGCCAGGTCCTCACCGATGGTCCCGGACACCGCCGTGAGGAACATCCCCGCGAAGCAGTTGGCCTGCAGTTCGATCCGGCGGGACATCTCCAGCCCGGCCGGCGTGTCCTCGCCCGCGTCGGCGATCTTGCTGTCCGCCGCCCGCAGCATCCCGCTCAACGCCTGCACGTGGTGCCCGTATTCGTGCGCCAACGTCGCCAGGTGCATCCCAGGGCGCTCGCCACCGCCGTTGTCCCGCAGCCTGCTCGTAGGCATGTAGATGGTGCGGTTGCGACCGCAGTAGTACGCCACGGCCTCGCTCTCAGCGGGCGCGGCGCCACACGGGCCTTCCTTGAGGTCCGGCGACGAGTCCAGCGCAGGCGCCTCGAACGGCAGGTTCGCCTGCGCCAACGCGGGCTTCCACGCCTGGTCCAGACACGCCACCCCGGCGGTGTAGTACGCCGACAGCTCCGCGTCGGACACCCCGAACTCGGGCAACACGCACCCCGTCGCCGTCAACTTCACGGGCGTGGTCAACAACGGGTGGTCGGCCAACCGGTGCACCGCGCGCGGACGTGGTGCCTCCGTCGTCGTAGGGGTCGACGGAGGCGTGTAAGGACCCGCGACCGCCTTACCGGGGATCTTGCGCGCGTTGTCCCACTGGGTCACCAGACCGAGACCGAGGACCGAGGACACGATCAACGCGAACACGCCGACGAGCACCATCGGGTTGTTCTTGGGCTCCTCAGGCGTGTGCACGGTCCTCCAGTCGGGTCAGCTCACATCCTCCGCGCTCGCGAGCCAAGTGTTGCATGCGCTCGTCTCGTTGTTCTTGAAGCCGTGGTTGACCCAGGCGGCGTTCCGCTCCGGAGCGCCGTGGTCACGGTGCGGGTAGATCGGGTAGTCACCCCGGCTGCCGGCGTCGCTCAGCGCCACGGAGATCACGTCGCCGGGCACCGCGCCGTGCGAGAGCGGGGCCAGCGTCATGCCGCCGAAGCAGGTCGCCTGGAGTTCCTTGCGCCGGTTCAGGTCGAGACCCGCCGGGGTGTCCCAGCCGCCCTTGTCGTACTGCGCCTGGCCGGACGCGCGCAGGATGCCCGACAGCCACTGGACGTGGTGGCCGTACTCGTGCGCCAACTGCCCGAGGTACTTGCCGGGGTGGTTGGGGTTCGCCGCGCCCTGCTCGTTCGCGTAGTGGTTCGGCGTCCAATAGATGGTGCCTTCGCAGTACATAGCGGTCCGGTCGGGCCCCATGCCGCCGCACGGGTTGGTGATCTGCGAGGTCACCATGACCAGTTCCACCGGCTGGTACGGCAGGTTCGCCTTCTGGAAGGACGGCTTCCACATGGCCTCGATGCACGGCAGCGCCGCCCGCAGGAAGCTGTCCTGACCCGCCGGCGAGTAGTTCATGGCGGGCAGCGGACACCCGTCGATGTTGAACGCGCCCAGACCCGCACCGTGAATCGGGTTGTCGCCGAGCGCGATAACCGCCTTCGGGCCGGCCTTGGTGGTGCTAGTGGACGTTGTCCGCGTTGTAGTGGTCGTCGTGGTGGTCGTTGTCGTCGTGGTGGTCGTCGTCGGGTACGAGTACGTGTAGCTGGAGTAGCCCGAATACGCGGAGTCGTTCAGACGTTTCGGTTTGGTGGTCGTGGCGATGATTCCGATGGCCGCGATACCCAGGACGACGACTCCGACGACCACGCCCGCCACAAGCGGTCCGTTGTTCTTCTTGCGCGGCAGCGGCGGATAAGGCTGACCGGGCGGTCCCCAACCCGGCTGCGGGCCCCAGTTCGCGGGCGGCGGTTGCGGTGCAGCCATGGGCGGGGGCTGCGGCGGGCCCACCGGCGGCATTCCGGGCGGCGGCGTGGGCGGGTACTGCTGCTGACCCGGGAACTGCTGGCCCGGGAACTGCGGCTGGGAAGCGGGCTGCTGGGCCGGCGGCCACGGCTGCTGGCCGGGCTGCTGCATGGGCGGCTGCTGCTGGCCGGGCTGCTGCTGGGTCGGCCAGGGACGCGTGGGCTGGGGGTTCAGCGGAGCGGGCACGGGTGGTGGCCCAACCGGTCGTGGTGGCGGCCAGCCACCCGGCGGCGGTGGTTGCGTCATCGCTGGTGATCCCCCAAATCGCGGATGCCCGAATCAGCACAGAAGCATAGGGTGGCTCCGCTATTCTCCGCGGCCGTGTTGAAAAACTGGGGAGCGGCGATCTTGTGCGCCGCCGCGCTGTGCACGTTCGTCGGCACGGCGGCGGCGCAGCCGAGCAGTCCCGCGGGGCTGCCCGGCACGGTCGGCGCCGACGTGCGCCTCAAGCTGGAGCGCGACGGCAGGTTGACCGTCACCGAGGTCGTCAGCGTCCCCGACGGCAAGAGCGCCAAACGCGTAGTGCCGTTGCGCATCGCCGTTGGAGACGACCGTGATCGCGTGTTCGACGTGACGGACGCCTCTGTAGAGGGCAACGGGTCGGCCACGGTCTCCGAAGGCGAACTGACCATCGCGCTGCAGTCCGGGACCTCCACCGTCAAGTACTCCGTGGTGGGCACCGTCGCCAAGATCGGTGACACGCTGGAACTGCGCTGGCAGCCCGCGAGCGGCTGGGACACCGCCCTGGACTCGGTGAAGGTCTCCGTCATCACGCCGGACGCCCCCAAATCGGTGAACTGCCTGGCCGGACCGCCCGGCACGTCCAGGCCGTGCACGTCCGCCGACCTCGGCGACGGCCGCGGCGTCCGTGCCACCGAAATCGGTCTTCCCGCAGGTGAGCGTATCGACGTGGCGGTCGGGTTGCAGGACGGTGCGGCGCCCGCGAACGCCCGCGTGGAGCAGACCTCGGGCCTGGCGGCGGCGTTCGCGCTGACCCCGGCGACCGCTATCGGCCTGGGCGGGCTGGTCGTGCTGCTGCTGGGCGGCCTGGCCCTGTTGTGGTACCTGCGCGGCCGTGACGCCCGTGCGCTCGCCAGCGAGGTCGGACCGGTGAACGTGCTGGTCACCGACCCTTCGGGGCGGGTGGCGTTCGCGTCGCCGGACGGCGTGCTGCCCGGTCAGGTCGGCACCGTGGTGGACGAGCACGTGGACGTCGTGGACGTGACCGCGACCGTCGTGGACCTCGCCGTGCGCAACTACGTGTGGATCGAGGAGGTCGGCGAGCGCGACTGGCGGTTCGTGCGCCGCAACCCGGCCGACTCCTCGCTGTCCGGTTACGAGCGCGCGGTGTACGAGGCGGTCCTGCCGGACGGTGTGGACTCCGTGCTGCTGTCGGAGCTGCGAGGCCGGCGGATAGACCTGGCGCGCGTGCGTGACGAGCTTTATGCGGACGTGGTGGCGCGTAACTGGTTCGTGCGGCGTCCGGACGCCGAGCGCAGCCTGTGGTGGTGGGTCGGGCTCGCTGTGGTGGCGCTGGGCGTCGTGGCCACGGTGGGGTTGGCGCTGATCTCCGGACCCGCGTTGTTCGGCCTGGTGGTGGCCGTCGCGGGCGTCGGGCTCGCGTTGGGCGCGCGGTGGATGCCCGCGCGGACCAAGCGCGGTGCCGCGTTGCTGGAGCACGTCCGCGGGTTGCGGGGGTACCTGCACACGGCTTCGCCCTCGGACATCCCCGAGCAGGACCGGGAGATGGTGTTCTCGCGGTCGCTTCCGTACGCGGTGGTGCTGGGCGAGACCGAGCGCTGGCTCACGACGTTCGCGGGCGGCCGGCCGGGGCTGTACTGGTTCGGGCAGGCCGACCAGTCGGCGGACCTCGGGCGGTTCGCGCAGCGGTTCCCGCACTTCGTCGGCGCCCTGGACGGGGTGCTGGCGCAGGCCGGGCACCTGCGCTCGCTGCGATGATCACCCGATCGTGATCTTGCGCTGAGTCGAACTACTGTTCGACAATCGACTCGGCCGGCCACTCGAACCGACGGGCATCGGGGCGGGTGGGCGGAGTGGTGTGGCGGGTGTCGGCCCAGTTCGCGCAGGGCTCGCGCCGGCCGGCGGTCCGGGCGGGCGACCTGCGGTCCCGGCGGGAGTGGAAACCCGTAGGCTGCGTCCATGGCGCTACCCGAACTGCACAGGTTCACGCTTCCCAACGGCCTGCGGGTGGTGCTCGCCCCAGACCCGAGCGCTCCGGTCGTCGGGGTGAGCGTGCACTACGACGTGGGATTCCGTTCGGAGCCGGAGGGCCGGACAGGGTTCGCGCACCTGTTCGAGCACCTGATGTTCCAGGGCAGCGAGAGCTTGGAGAAGCTCGCGCACTTCCGGCACGTGCAGTCCTCGGGCGGCACGTTCAACGGGTCCACGCACCCCGACTACACCGACTACTACCAGGTGCTGCCGTCCGCCGCGCTGGAGCGGGCGCTGTTCCTGGAGGCGGACCGCATGCGGGCGCCGAAGCTGACCGAGGAGAACCTGCGCAACCAGATCGACGTGGTGAAGGAGGAGATCCGGCTCAACGTGCTCAACCGGCCGTACGGCGGGTTCCCCTGGATCCTGCTGCCGCCGGTCCTGTTCCAGACGTTCCCCAACGCGCACAACGGCTACGGCGATTTCACGGACCTTGAAAACGCAACAGTGGATGATTGCGCCGCATTCTTCGACACCTATTACGCGCCGGGCAACGCGGTCCTGACCGTGGCGGGCGACTTCGCGCCCGAGGCGGCCCGCGCGCTGGTGGAGAAGCACTTCGGCGACGTGCCCGCACGGCCCGTGCCCGTGCGGCCGTCGTTCGCCGAGGCGCCGCCGAAGGGCGAGCTGCGGGCGGAGCACACGGACCAGCACGCCCCGATGCCGGCCATCGCGCTGGGTTACCGCATCCCGGACCCGGTGGCCGACGTCGAGGGGTACCTGACCTACCTGGTGCTCGCCGGTGTGCTCACCGACGGCGACGGCTCGCGGCTCCAGCAACGGCTGGTGCACCGGGACGCGATCGTGGTCGACGTCGGTGCCGGCTGCGGGCTGTTCGGCCCGCTGGAGGCGCGCGACCCGGACACGTTCAGCATCACCGCGATCCACGCGCCGGACGTCCCGTCCGAGCGGGTGATCGCGGCGGTGGACGAGGAGCTGTTGCGGGTGGCGGAGGAAGGACCTTCGGCGCAGGAACTGGCGAAGGTCACCGCGCGGTGGGTGTCCACCATGCACCGCGAGCACGACCGGTTGACCAGCCGCACCCTCGGCCTCGGCTCGGCGGAGCTGCTGTTCGGGCGGGCGGAGCTGCTGTACGAGCTGCCGGAGAAGCTGGCCGCCGTCACCACCGAGGACGTCGCCGCGGCGGCCAAGGCGCTGCGGGCGGACTCGCGGGCGGTCCTGCTGCTCAAGCCGGCGGGTCACGTGGAGAACGACGAGAACAACGGAGGTACCGAGTGAGCGCCCCGACGACGCACCGCAGCGCCGAGGAGATCGGCCGCACGGAGCGGGGGCCGCGTCCGCTGCCCGACCTGGGCGAGCAGCGGGCCGCCGCGGACCTGTCCTCGGTGGACGTCGAGCTGTCCAACGGGCTGCGGGTCATCGCGGTGCGCCGGTCGTCGGTGCCGCTGGTCGAGGTGCGGCTGCGGATCCCGTTCGCGGACCCGGCGGACTCCAGCGCCGGTTCCGCGCACGCCGCGCGGGCCGAGGTGCTGGCGAACACGATCCTGACCGGGACCGCGACGCGGAGCCGGGTGGACGTGGACACCGAGCTGGCGCTGGTCGGCGGCGAGCTGGACGCGGTGGTCGACCCGGAGCGGCTCGCGTTCTCCGGCAACTCGCTGGTGTCGGGGCTCGACACGGTCCTCGACGTGCTGCGGGACGCGCTCACCGGCGCGACCTACCCGGCGGAGGAGGTCGAGCGGGAGCGGGCCCGGCTGGTGGAGCGCATCCGGCTCGCGCGGTCGCAGCCCAACGTGATCGCGCGGGAGGCGCTGCAGCGCCACCTGTACGGCGACCACCCGTTCGCCAAGGAGATGCCCGAGGCGGAAGAGGTCGCCGAGGTCGGGCGGGAGGACGTGCTCGCGCTGCACGCGCGGGCCGTCCTGCCGCGCGGGTCCGTGCTGGTGGTGGTCGGCGACGTCGAGCCGGACGCCGCCGTGCGGGCGGTCGAGGCCGCGCTGGGCTCGTGGGTGGGCGAGGGCAGCGCGGTGTCGCTGCGCCCGCTGCCGCCGGTCCAGGGCGGTGACGTGCTGTTCGTGCCGCGCGCGGGCGCGGTCCAGTCGCAGATCCGGCTAGCCGGGCGCGGCCTGGTCCGCACCGACCCGCGCTACCCGGCGCTGCAGATCGCGAACCTGGTCTACGGCGGGTTCTTCTCCTCGCGGCTGGTGGAGAACATCCGCGAGGACAAGGGCTACACCTACAGCGCCCGCTCGCACCCGGAGTTCACGCCGGGCGGGGCGACGCTGCTGGTGGACGCCGACACGGCGAGCGAGGTCACCGCGGCGGCGCTGATGGAGACCCGGTACGAGCTGGGCCGGCTCGCGCTGGTCCCGCCGACCGAGTCCGAGGTGGACACCGCGCGGCGGTACGCCATCGGGTCGTTGCTGACCGCGACGTCGTCGCAGGGCGGGCTGGCGTCGTTCCTGGTCAACCTCGCCGGGCTCGGGCTGGACATCGAGTGGTTCACCGGGCACCCGGACCGGCTGGCGGCGGTCACCGTCGAGCAGGTGGCCGAGGTGGCGCTGGAGTTCTTCGCGCCCACCGCGTTCACCGGGGTCCTGGTGGGCGACGCCGAGCTGCTCGCGCCGCAGCTGCGCGCGCTGGGTGGTGTCACCCTGCCGTGAGCTTTGAGCTGGTGGAGCTGCCCGCCCTGTCGCGGTTCACCGTCGACCGGCGGGAACCGCTGCGCGGCGACACCGAGCGGATCGCACAGCTGTGGCCCAAGGCCAGGGCCATCACCGTGGACACGCACGGGCGGACCCTGGTCGCGGACCACGGCACGCGGCTGGTCGACCGGCCCGCCACCGACTTCGGTGACGGGCCGCCCGACACCGCCGTCCTGCTCGGCGAGCAGGACGGCGTGGCCTGGTGGGCGGTGCCCACGGCGGACGAGACCGACGTGGCCGCGCCCGCCGGCCGGGCGTGGTTCGCGCCCGAGCTGACCGACGAGCCGCAGTGGCTCGACCTGCGGGCGGTCGGCGCGTTGCTCGACGACACCGGCGCCGGCCTGTTCACCTCCGCGGTGGCCCTGTTCCACTGGCACCGGTCGGCGTCCTTCTGCGCGAAGTGCGGCGGGTCCACCGAGTCGGTGAAGTCGGGCTGGGCGCGGGTGTGCTCGCGGTGTGGCCGCGAGGAGTACCCGCGCACCGACGCGGCGGTGATCTGCCTGGTGCACGACGGCGCCGACCGGGTCTTGCTCGCGCGCGGCGAGGGCTGGCCGGCGGGCCGGTACTCCGTGCTGGCCGGGTTCGTCGAGGCCGGCGAGTCGCTGGAGGCGTGCGTGGCCCGGGAGATCGCCGAGGAGGTCGGTGTCGAGGTGACCGGCATCCGGTACCTCGGCAGCCAGCCGTGGCCGTTCCCGCGGTCGTTGATGGTCGGGTTCGAGGCGGTCGGCGACCCGGACGAGCCGCTGCGGCCGGCCGACGGTGAGATCGCGGAGGCCAAGTGGGTCACCCGGGCGGAGGTGCGCCAGGCGCTGGCGGTGCCGGGCAGTGTGCCGGACCTGCTGTTGGCGCCGGGCGCGTCGATCGCGTACCGGATGATCCAGTCGTGGGCGGCGGCGGACTAGCCGTAATCCCGGGACGCCTCCGTGCGCCTCGCCGGGTCGACCGTGCTCGGGCCTCGCGGCCGATGCGGTTGACCCGGTCGTCGCGGGTCAGAGCAGGTCCGCCCACGGGACGGTGCGCACGACGTCGGCGTACCGGCGCCAGGTGATCTCGGGCAGTTCGGCGTGCAGGGCGGGCACGTCGATGTCCGTGCCGACCTCGGTGAAGTAGCGGAACATCGCGGCGAGGTCGGCCGAGTGCCGTTCCACCACCTCCAGCGGCGGGCGGTGGTGGCGGATGGGGGTGCCGATCGCCTCGGTGAGCGCTGCCGCCATGCCCGCCGGGCTCAGGGCCTCGCCGGCGAGGTCGAGGCGGCGGCCGGTGAAGCGGTCCGGTTGTTCCAGGGCGAGGACCGCGACGGCGGCGATGTCGGCGACGGCCACCAGGTGCAGTGGCTTGTCCGACGGCAGCGGCAGGCCGAGGATGCCGCGGCGCAGGCCGTCGAGGGTCCAGTCGCCGAACTTGTCGTCGATGAACGCGGCGGGGCCTAGGACGGTCCACGGGACGTGCCCGCGCGCGAGGTGCTCTTCGATGCGCTGCTTGCTGTCGAAGTGCGGGATGCCGGTGCCGCGGTCGGCGTTGGAGGCCGACGTGAACACGATGTGGTCGACCTCGTGGGCGGCGTCGACCAAGGCGATGCCCTGCCGGGTCTCGGTGTCGGGGTCGGTGCCGAACGGGGTGGTGACCGCGAAGACCGAGCCGACGCCGTGCAGGGCCGCCTTGAGCGACGACGGGTCGTCGAAGTCGCCGTGGGCGATCTCCGCGCCGGCCGCGCGGAGTCGTTGTGCGGCCGGGCTTTCCGGGTCGCGGGTGAGGGCGCGGACGGGGTGGCCGCGGTCGAGGAGGAGTCGGGCGACGGCACCGCCCTGGGCGCCGGTCGCGCCGGTCACCAATGTCGTTTCCATGCTCAAAGGTTGTCACTGAAAATGTACCGGCGTCAAGCGAGTTGGTAGCATGGTCGGCGTGGACCGGTTCGAGCCGAGCGAGGCGCTGCTGGCGTGGCTGTACGTGCAGCAGGGGGTGGACGCCGTGCGCGTCGCGATGGGTGAGCGCGTGGAGGCGGCGGCCGGGTGTTCGCTGCTGGAGCACGAGGCGCTGTACCGGATCGACATGAACGGGCGGCTGCCGATGTCCGAGCTGTCCGACCTGCTCGCGGTGAGCCCGAGCGGGGTGACGCGGCTGGTGGAGCGGCTCGTCCGGCGCGGGTGGTTGGAGCGGTCGCAACAGCCCGAGAACCGGCGGGTGGTGTACGCGGCGCTGACCGACGAGGGCCGGCGGGTGCTCAAGGCGACCACCGCGCCCGCCTACCGGGCGGCCGTGGCGGAGGAGTTCGCGGGGACGCTCACCGAACGCGACCTCGCCGACCTGCGGCGGGTGGGGCGCAAGCTCCTTGAGGCGCACGGCAAGTGGGATGCCCAGCGGTTCGCCCCTGACCGCGGATCGGCCCCCTGACCGTGGGACCGGCTTCCTGACCGCGGGACCGGTCCCCTGCTCCGGGTCGTTCCGGGCGATCGCCATGACGAACCGTCGCCACTGGGCTTGGATGAGGGGGTGACGGTGCACCGCAAGCTGACCGTGCGCGACCTGCGCGCCGGGAACCGGGCGCGGGTGTTGCGCGCGCTGTACTTCGACCAGCCGCGCAGCCGGCAGGAACTCGCCGGGATCACCGGGTTGAGCCAGGCGTCGGTCAGCAACGTCGTCGGTGAGCTGATCGGCGACGGGGTCGTGGTGGAGGCCGGGCAGGTCGACTCGGACGGCGGTCGGCCCCGGGTGTTGTTGCGGGTCAACCCGTCCTTCGCGGCCGTGGTCGGGGTGGACGTCGGGGAGACGCACGTGCTGGTCGAGGTGTTCGACCTGACGTTGCGGCGGCTGGCGATGGCGACCTTTCCGATGGACCCCGGCGCGTACCCGGCGGACGAGGTCGCGCGCCAGGTGCTCGCCGGGCTGGCCACGTGCCTGGCGGAGGCCGGGGTGGACGACGTGCTCGGGGTCGGGGTCGGGCTGCCGGGGCTGGTCGAGCAGGGGGTCGTCTACACGCAGACGGTCGGGTGGCACGGGGTGCCGTTCGAGCGGATGTTGCGCGAGGGCACCGACCTGCCGCTCTACCTGGACAACGGGGCCAACACGCTCGGGCAGGCCGAGTCCTGGTTCGGCGCCGGGCGGGGGACGGACGACGTGGTCGTCGCGCTGATCGGGTCCGGGGTCGGCGCGAGCGTCATCGCCGGTGGGGTGCCCTACCGCGGGGTGTCCGGTGGCGCGGGGGAGTGGGGGCACACGACCGTCGCGCTGGACGGTCGGGCCTGCCGGTGCGGTGCGGCCGGGTGCCTGGAGGCCTACATCGGGGCGGCGGGGGTTGTGGAGCGGTACCGGGCGCTGGAGGACGGGGTGCCCGTCGAGCAGGAGGAGGCGTTGCGGGCGTTGGTCGGCAGCGACTCGCCGGCGGCGCGGGAGGTGCTGGCGGAGACCGCGCGGTTCGCCGGGGTGGGCATCGGGAACCTGATCAACCTGTTCAACCCGTCGCTGGTGGTGCTCGGCGGGTGGGCCGGGTTGCTGCTCGGGGAGCGGTTGCTGGACGAGATCCGGGCCGAGGCCGCGACCCACGCGTTGCGGCGGCCGTTCGAGCAGGTGTCGATCACGCTGTGCGAGCTGGGGCCCGAGTCGGTGGCGCTCGGGGCCGCCACGCTGCCGGTCGCCGACCTGCTCGCGTCCGGCGGGGTGAAGCGGGTCGCCGGCCGGGTCGGCTGACACACGGGGACGGCGCGGGGTCGCCCGGCCGGCTCGCGGGTGCGGCGTGTACCGGCCGTGTGCACCGGCCCGGCTCGCGGGTGCGGCGTGTGCCGGCCGTGTGCACCGGCTGGCTTGCGGTGGGCGCGGCCGGTGCTCGGGGCGGGTGTCGTCCCGCTGGGGTCAGGGGTCGACGCGGTCCAGGGCCGCGCCGTCCCACGTGGTCTGGGTGCAGGCCACGCCGCGGCCGTTCTTGGGGCGCAGCACGTCGTAGATGTGCATCCGGGGGATCTTGTCCGACACGCCCCAGCCGCTGGGCCACGTGATGACCCAGTCCATGTCCAGGTCCACCAGCAGACCGAGCATGCGCGCGATGGTCGGGTCGTCCAGCCGCTCGAACGCCTCGTCCAGCAGCACCAGGCGCAGGGGCGCGAAGTCGCCGGTCACCGCGTCGTAGAACGACGCCGCCGCCGCGAACAGGGTCACGTACGAGATCAGGCGCGTCTCGCCCGACGACAGCTGCCGCAGCCGCCGCTCGCGGGGGTTGCCGTCGGGACCGGTGTCGGCCACGGTCACCGTGAACTGGTGCCACGTCCGGTAGTCCAGCGCGCGGGACAGGATCTCGGCGTAGCTGCCCGAGTGCGAGTCGCGCTCGGCCTCGATCCGCTCGGTGAACACCCGCCGGAGCACGGCGTCCTGCTCCGGGTCGCGGTCCGCGTAGGGCAGGCGGACCAGGGCCAGCGCGTCGCGCGTCTCCTCCTCCAGCGCCGCTGAGGGCTTCCACGCGAGCTTCACGTGGACGCCCTGCGACGACCGCGCCCGCCCGAGCACCTCGTTCATCCGCCGGCACAGGTCCTCGGCCACGGCGATCTGCCCGCGCAGCCACTCGGCGAGGTCGCGGATGAGGTAGTCGGCGAAGATGTTCTGGTAGCGCTCGTCCAGGAACCCGCGCTGCTCGGCCAGCTTCGCGGTCACCTGTCGGGCGGCCACCGCGACCGGTCGCGCGCCCTCCTCGCCGGTCACGGTCACCGTCAGCAGGCCCTCGTGCTGCTCGGCCGCGATGTCGTGGCTGCCCGCCAACGCCGTCTGCAACGCCTGGAGCTTGGTGATCACCGTCGCCTCGCCCGCGCCGCGCCGGTCGGACATGGTCAGCGCCGCCCGCACCGACTCGACGTCCTCCGGCACGTCGGGCAGCGCCGCCACCAGCACGCCGGGTGCGGCGATGGTGGCCTTGAACTGCTCCACCGCCCGCACCCGCGCGTCCTGCGCCGCCGTCAGCTGCTCGGCGGCGGTGTCGAGCTGGGCGGACAGCTTCGCCGCCTGCTCGCGGGCCGACGCGACCCGCTCCCGGACGCCCTTCAGCTCGTCGCGCATCTCCCGGCGCGACCGCTCCAACGTGGACAGTTGGGTGGCGATCTCCTTGGCCTCGCCGCCGATCGCGTCGGTCAGCTCGGCCAACGTGCCTGCCTGGGTCGCGTAGTCCACGCACCGCGCCTCGGCGTCGGCCTCGGCGGCCACCCGGTCCTCGACGGCCGCGTGGTAGCGGTGGCCGGCGTCGGTGAGGTCGGCGAGGGTCGCGCGGCACTGGCGGCGCAGCACGTCGCCGAGCCGGTCGGCGGTGCGCTGGGCCTCGGCGGCGGCGTCCTGGGCCTGGCGCAGGCCCTCGGTGGTGGCGGGCAGGCCCGCGTCCCCGGCCTGGCGCACGACCTCGGCGTGCGCCGCTTCACCGCGGACCTGGGCGGACTCCAGTTCGGCGCGCAGTTCCGCGGCGCGCTTGGCGGCGCGGTCGGCGGACTCCTGCGCGGCCTGCAGGCGGCCGTGCTTGGCGACCAGGGTGCGGTCGGTGGGGAGGCGGTCCAGGTGCGCTTCCCACCGCTCGACCAGGCTGCGCGCGGCGGCCAGGTCGGCCTCGGCGGTGCCCAGGTCGGTCCGGAGGGCGGACAGCTCGTCCTCCAGCTCGGCGATCCGGCGGCGGCGGGCGGCTTCGCGGGCGCCGGCGCCGATGAACTCGGCCGCGTCCTTGTGCCACGAGCCGGTCAGCACGCCGGCGCTCCACCGGCCGTCGGCCGTCACGGCGAACGGGCCGTCGGCGGGGGACAGGGACACCGACGCCAGCAGGGACGCCACGACCTCCGCGGGCACCGGCGAGCTGGGCTCCACGGCCGGCACGAGCACCGACGCGAGGGACGGACCGGGCACCGGCTCGCGCGGCACGGCGACGACATCCCCGCCCGTCGGCCCGTCGGCACCGTCGCCCGCCGCGCCGGCGCCGCTGTCCAATGCCGGGCCGGCGTCGCTGTCCACTGCCGAGCCGGTGTCGCTCGGTGCCGGGCCGGTGGCGGCGCTCGTGACCGTGCCGGAGGCGGTGACCCAGGCGTTGAGCAGGCCCGACGCCTCCAGTGCCGCCTCCAGGCCGGCGCGGTCGGCCTCGGGCACCTCGGGGGCGAAGTCGACCAGGCGGTAGAACGGCGAGCCCGCCGCCGGGTCGCGTTCGGCGACCGCGAACCGGGCCCGCTCGGGCACCCGGGCCGTGCCGGAGCGCAGGCCCGCGAGTTCGGCGTCCAGGGCGTCGATGGTGGCGTGCAGTTCGGCACGTCGGGCGGTGGCGGCGTGGGCGGTGTCGCGGGCCGCCGCGACCAGCGGGCCGACCCACTCGCGGGCGGCGGAGGTGACCTTGCGGGCCGCTGAGGGATCGACCGTGGTCGGGTCGACCGTCGTCGGCAGGGGCAGGTCGTCGGCGGGGCGGGCGGGGCCCGAGTCCTGCCAGGCACGCACGTCCTCCAGCCAGGACAAGGCGACCTCGGCCAGCTCCTGGGCCTCCCGGTTGCGCAGCGCCGCCGCCTCGGTCGCCGCCTGCTGGGCGTCGCGGGCGGTCTGGCGGAGGGTGTCCACCTTGCGCTGCCCGGCCTCCAGCTCCTCGGCCTGCCGGTGCAGGGCCAGGGCCAGGGCGCCGCGCCGGCGGGCCAGGGAGGCGATCTCGCCGGTGCGGTCGGCGGCGGACAGGTCGAGGTCGGCCACCGGCGGCGGCACGCGGCGTTCGATGGGCAGCGGCCCGGCCTCGGGGTCCGGCTTGGCCCGCACGGACTCGGTGCGCACCTCCGCCTCCGGCACCGGCACCCGCGGCACGTCCGGGACCAGCGCCGGGTCCAGGCCGGCCACGCGCAGGTGGTGGCGCAGGGGCTCGACCAGCTCGTCGGCCGCGGACAGGTCGTCGGCCAGGCGGCGCAGCAGGCGGAGCACGCCGTCGACCGCGCCGTCCTCCTGCGACCGCTGCTTGCTCGCCATCTCCAGGGCGGCGATCGCCGAGGACCGCTTCTCCGCCACCAGCTTCTCGCGCGTCTGCAGGTCCTGGAGGTCGCGGAACGCGGGCAGCTCCTTCAGCGCCCCGATGGTCTCCTCGGCCTGCTGCTCACCGGACTCCAACGCCTCCAGCGACGCCTCGGCGGCGGCCCGTTCGGCCAGGGTTTCGGTCAGCGACGCGGACAACTTCGCCGACGCCCGCTCCAGCTTGCGCACCGAGTCCTCGGCCGACCCCAACCGCTCGGCCGACGCCCGCAGGCCACCGAAGGCGTAGTCGGAGTACGTCTTGAGGAACGTCCCGAGCGCCGCGTCCGCCGACGACAGCCGCACGATGTTCTCCCGGATCGACTCCAGGTCGTCGAACGACGTCGCCAGCTGCTCCACCATCGCCTGGTCCAGCGGCGGCAAGGCGTCGGACAGGATCTGCTCCAGCTGCCCCTCCAAGACCTTCAACCCGACGTCGGGGTTGCGCAGGGTCCGCTGGAGGTGCAGCAGGTCGCCGTACCGGGCGGCGGGCACGCCGTACACCGTCTCGGCGATCTTCGCCCGGAACGCGGCCTCCTCCAGCACGCAGTCCGCGCCGATCAGGTCCCGCAGCTGCGCCGGTCCCAGCGGCGTCCGCTCCGCGCCCACCAGGGTCAGGTCGTGCCCGACCCGGCGGGCGGTGACGAACCGCCACGAGTCCGTGATCGCCTGGGAGGTCTTGGACGCCTTCACCCCCAACCCGCAGGTCAGGAACTCGTCGTCACCGCGCACCAGCTCGACCCACGCGTACCCGATCCGGTTGGGGCCGCCGTCGTAGTCGTCGAGCATGAGCCGGCGCAGCGACACCGTGTCGAAGCCCTTGGAGCCGACCTGCCGCAGGTCGCCGTCCAGGCACAGCGGCAGCAGCAGTTCCAGCGTGCGCGACTTGCCGGACCCGTTGGTGCCCTGGAAGATCGCGCGGCCACCGGAGAAGTCGAACGTCTGCTCGGTGTACTGCCAGATGTTGACGATGCCGCCGCGGTGCAGCCGCCACCTGTTCACACGCTCTCCTCATCGAACAACGACCAGCTCGGCACCTCGGGGACGGCCACCGGTCGCTCCACTTCGCGTTCCGGGTCGCCGTCGGGTTGCGGCAGCCACCGGTGGGCGGCGGCGTTGACCAGCCAACCGTCCTCTGTGGACACCGCGAGACCCATGCGCCGCAGCAGTTCCAGCACCTCGTCCGCCAACCGCTCCAGGTCGTCGGTGAACTGCTTCGACCACGCCGCCGGGTAGTCCTCCACCAGCTCGCCGCACACCTCAAGCAGCCGGTCCCGCGCGACGGGGTGCCGCCCGTCCGCGCGGGGTTCCCCCGACAACAGCTCGGGCAGCGCCAGCAACGCCAACCGCGCCACCGTAGAGGTGCCGGGGAAGTACAGGTCGGTCAGGTAGTCCTCGGGGTCGGCCGCCAGCACGCCCTCGGACCGGCTCTCGGTGTAGAGCCCGAACGACGTCTCCAGCAGCACGGACTCCTTGCGCTGGTTGCGCCGCAACCACTCCGCCTGCTCCGGCGGCAGGTCCGCGTACAGCACCACCGGGTTCTCCACGAGCTTGCGCCGCACCGCGTGCTCCACCCCGCGCGGGCCGGGCCGGGCCGCCAGCTCCACCAGCCGCTCCGGCGACGACGCCTCGCCCACCGGACCGGTCAGCAACTGGCCCAGCAGGTCGGTGTCCACGGTGATCAGCGCCTCGGTCTGCATGTCGACCGTGCCCTCGGTCTCGTGCAGCACGCCCAGCGACACCAGGTGCCGCAGCGCCGCCGTCAGCGCCCGCCGGTCCACGACGTCGTCGACGACCTCCAGACCCGCCTCCACCGCCGCCGCCCGCACGTCCGCGACCAGCCGGGACAGCAGGGTCTGCCGACCGATGCCGATCAGCACGGCCATGGTCAGCGCCACGTAGGCGTACCCGCGCGGGGACAGGCCCAGCACGCCGCGCGAGTCGTCCTCGCCGGGACCGGCCTTGTAGAGCCGGGCGAACCGCCGTTCCACCACCAGCCGGTAGCCCAGCAGCCGCGCGAACAGGTCCTGGAGCGCGAACCGGTGCCGGTACACCAGGGCCACCAGCTCGCCGTCCGGCCCGTCGGCGCGCAGCAGGGGCCGCCGCAGCAGGGTCCGCGCGCAGCGGACGACGTTGGCGGCGTCGATGTCGGAGAGGTCGTCGAACATCAGTCGAGCACCAGCGTCGAGTCGTGGAGGGTCAGCGTCCCGCCGTGCGCGCGGACCACGGCCGACTGGCCGGGCGCGTGCGCCACGGTCACGCGCAGGCCGCGCACCGGGTCCGTGGCCGACCCGGAGTCCGAAGCGGTGTCGCGTTGCGCCATCGCCAGGGTCAGCAGCTCGCACAGCACGCCCAGCGCTTCGCCGGACAGCGTCGTGGTGGCCAGCCGGGGCGCGGCGGCGGACAGTTCGGCCACCGACGCCGCGCGCCGCTCGTCGGCCTCGCGCGCCTCGGCGAGCAGGGACTGCTCGGTCATCGGGTCGTCCAGGATGCGCGAGGTCTTGCCGCGGCCCGCCCGGTCGGCGCGGCTGCGCACGCTCACCGTCACGTCCACCACCGGGCCGTCCCGCCACGGGGTGCGCTCGTTGTCGCTGTCGTGCTCGGGCGCCGGGGACAGGTGCCGCGCGGAGTGCAGGCCGAACGCCGCCGCGTACAGGGTGTGGGCCTGCGACCGGGTGCCCGCGTCGAACCAGGCGGCGAGTTTGAGCAGGTCCGCGCGCCGGGACGGCAGCAGCCCGCCGCCGGACGTGGCCCGTTTCACGCTGGCCAGCAGCGACCCGATGGCCCGTGCGGTCGCCTCGCGCAGCGCGGTGACCTGGCTGGGACGGCCGGGCCGGTCGACGAACCAGTCGGTCAGCTCCTGCCAGTCCGCGTCGGTGCGCCCGCGCGCCCGCTCCACCCGGTCGCCCAGGTCGGCGCGGCCCAGCAGGCGCAGCAGTTCGCCGCGGGCGCCGGTCAACCGGGACAGGGCGTCGGCGATGGCGGGCGTGTGCCGCAGCACGTCCTCCACGACCATCTGGATGTACTCGACCAGCAGGTTGCGGAAGCCGGAGATCTCCTCGGGCGCCAGGTGGTGGCGGGTCACGACCTGCCCCAGGTAGGCGTAGAAGTCGCGGACCGTGGCGGCCAGCTCGGCGTGCTGGAGGAACAGCGTGGTCACCTGCTCGGCCAGCACCTCGCGCGGGCGGCGGCCCTCGCTCATCAGCGCCTCGGACAGCGTGCGCCCCAACGCGCCCAGACCGCGTTCGACGGCCGGCAGCAGCTCCCGGGACACCTCCCGCGCGCCCTCGGGCACCCGCAGCAGCTCGTCCACGTCCCGCTGCACCCGCACGGCCAGCTTGGACACCTGGTAGCGCACGCTGCCGTGCTGGAACTCCGCGATGCTGGAGGCCACCACCTCGCGCCGCCCCTGCACCAGGTTGCCCCACTCGACCAGCTGCTTGAGCCGGTTGATCACGTTCTCGATGCGCGACTCGCCCGGTTCGACCCGGCCCTCCCGCTCCGCCCCGGCCAGCGCGCCGGCGACCTCGCCCGCGGACAGGTCGGCCAGCAGCGTGGACGTGAACAGCCGCATGATCGCCAGGTAGGTGCGCTGGTGATCACGGGCGTCCAGGTACGCGTAGAGCTTCAGACGGGCCGGTTCCACGGGAGGCACCCTAATGCGGGGCACCGACTCCTCGCGGGATACCGTGCCCCCGTGAGTGTGGGACGCGCGGTCGGGTTGGTGCTGGGGGTGGCCGCCGACGCGGTGTTCGGAGACCCCCGCAGATATCACCCGGTAGCGGGATTCGGCCGCGTCGCCGCGTCGCTGGAGCGCAAGGTCTACCGCGACCACGAGGCCGCCGGCGCCGCCTACACCGCCGCTCTGGTCGGTGGCGCCGTGCTGGCGGGCGTCGCCGTCGAACGCCTCGGCAAGCGGCACCCCGTCTTCCAGGCCGTGACCACCGCCGCCGCCACGTGGGCCGTGCTCGGCGGGTCGTCGCTGGCCGACGAGGGCACCGCGATGGGCCGCGAGCTCGACGGCGGCGACCTGGACGCGGCCCGCCGCCGCCTGCCGAACCTGTGCGGCCGGGAACCGAGCCGCCTGGACACCCTCGGCCTGGCCAAAGCGACCGTCGAATCCGTGGCGGAGAACACGTCCGACGCCGTCGTCGCCCCGCTGTTCTGGGGCGCGGTCGCGGGCGTGCCGGGCCTGCTCGGCTACCGCGCGGCGAACACGCTGGACGCCATGGTGGGCCACCGCAACGCCCGCTACAGCCGGTTCGGCTGGGCCTCGGCCCGGCTGGACGACCTGGCCAACCTGGTGCCGTCCCGGCTCGCGGCCCTGCTCACCACGGCGGGCGCGCCGGTGGTCGGCGGCTCGGGCGGCGAGGCGTGGCGGACGTGGCGGCGGGACGCCTCGGCCCACCCGAGCCCGAACGCGGGCCAGGTGGAGGCGGCGTTCGCGGGCGCGCTGGAGATCCGGCTGGGTGGCCGCACGGTGTACGCGCACGGCGCGGAGGACCGCCCGGTGCTGGGCCACGGCCGCAACCCGGACGCGGGCCACGTGACGCGGGCGGTGGAGCTGTCGCGGGTGGTCGGCGCGGGCGCCGCCGCGGTCACCTCGGCGCTGGCGCTCCTGCTTCGTCCTCGGCGAGCATCTCGGCGACGGACTTCCGCTTCGGCCTCGGCTCGCTGAGCGCGCCGCCCGGCCGGGCCTCGCGGACGGTGAAGTACAGCCACCCGGCCAGGGCCATCGCGCCGAACGCGATCCACTGCAGGGCGTAGGAGAAGAACGGGCCGGCGTCCAGCTTGGGCAGCGGCAGCGCTTCTTCCAGGCCCGGCTGGCCCTCGGTGAGCTGGAAGTAGCCGGGGCGGATGTCCAGGCCCGCCGCGCGGCCCACGACGGCCGAGTTGATCGCGTAGACCTCGCGGTGGCCGTCGCGCTCGATGGCGTCGCGGTTGTCGTTCTCGCCGGCCCGCACCCAGGCGATGAGCGTCACGGTGTCCGTGGGCACGGGCTTGAGCTCGGGCACCTTCAGCCCGTTCACCGGCCGCACGTACCCGCGGTCGACCAGCACGGTCTCGCCGCTGTCCAGCCGGAACGGGGTCAGCACCTCGGAGGCCGCCTCGCCCTGCACGGTCCGCAGCCGCGCGATGGCCTGCCCCTCGGGCAGGTAGCGGCCGGTCATGGTGACCCGCCGCCACTCGTTGGCCGCGTTGGGCTCGCCCAGGACCTGCGCGACGGGCACCGGCTGGTCGCGGATGGACGAGGTCACGGCGTGGTTCTGGGCCTCGCGCTCGGTGTCGCGGCTGAACTGCCACGGGGCGAGCAGCGCGAAGCACGCGCCCGCGAACACCCAGACCGCCAGCGTCAACGCGAGCCAGCCGGGTCGCAACAGGAAGCTCAACCGCACGGTTCCACGGTAAGCCCTAGGCCGTTGTGACCTGCACCCGGTCGAACCGGGCGGCGAAACCGGGCCCGGTGGGCGCCGCCGCCATCACCCCGGCCAGCACCTCGACCTCGGGCGGGAAGTACGCGAGCCGCAGCATCGTAGTCGGCTCGTCGTCGCCCAGGCCGTACCGGACGGTCACCGTGTCGCCCTCGCGCGCGGCGGAGATCGTGACGCGGGTGATCGGCCCGGCGGGGACGACCGACCAGTCCGAGAAGTCGCGGGTGACGACCGTGCTGACCTGGAACTCGTCGTCCACCAGTTCGACGCCCGCCTTGATCCAGTTCCGCTCGTCCACGCGCAGCGCGATGCCCGCCTGGTCGTACTGGGCGGCGTAGTCGGCGGTGAAGGCGGCCAGCAGGCAGAAGTCGCCGGTCAGGGGGACGCCCAGCACGTGGCCGGTGTCCCGGGTGAACCCGTAGTGCGTGGTGCGCCAGAAGTCCGTGTCCGGGTCGGTGGTGATGGTCAGCCCGCCCTCGTCGGACCAGGAGGCGGGCTCGTTGAGCCACTGCCAGTCGTCGCGGTCGAACGCCGAGATCCCCATGCGGCCATCATGGCAGCGCGCGGGCGGCCGTCAGGGTTCGTTGCACATAGCTGCCGCCGAAGACCACCACGTGGACCAACAGCGGGAAGAGCTGGTGCAACGGGACGCGGTCGCGCCACCCGTCGGCCAGTGGCGCGACCTCCTGGTAGGCGGCCAGGACGCGGTCGAGGTGGGGGCAGCCGAACAGGTCGAGCATGGCGAGGTCGCTCTCCCGGTGCCCGCCGTGGGCGGCCGGGTCGATCAGCCAGGCCCGGCCGTCGGCGGCCCAGTGGACGTTGCCGTTCCACAGGTCGCCGTGCAGCCGCGCCGGTGGCTCGTCCGGCGCTTCGACCCGGACGGCGTCGACCAGCTTCGCCTGGTCCGTGGTCAACTCGCCCTGGTTGACGGCTCTGCGCAGGTAGAAGTCGATGCGGTCGGCCTTGAACCAGTCCGCCCAGGTGTCGTGGGGGCGGTTGCGCATTGGGGCGAGGCCGATGGAGGCGTGCTCGGGGCCGTCGGGCGGGGGAGCGCCGAACGCGGGCGCGCCGGTGGCGTGCAGGGCGGCGAGCCGGCGGCCGAACTCCTCGGCGGCCCCCGGGGTGGCCCGGCCGCGTTCGACCTGGTCCATGACCAGCCAGTGGCCGCCGTGGCCGCGCACGCCGGGCACCGGCGGCCCCTCGGGCTCGGCCAGCCACTCCAGGGACTTGGCCTCGGCGAGCACGGCGTTCGGGTCGTCGTGCCGCTTGACCACCACGAGGTCGCCGTCTGCGAGGTCCACCTCGAACACCGCGCCGCCGAGGGGCCGCACCTCCAGCGCGGGGACGCCGGTCAGCTCGGCGGCGGCCTCGCCGGGGGTCACAGGTTCTCCCGCACCCACGCCAGCAGGCCGGGCATCGCCGCTTCGACCTGCTCGATCACCAGGTCGAAGCCGGCCTTGTCGCCGTAGTACGGGTCCGGCACGTCCGTGCCGTCGGCGTCCGGGTCGAACGAGCGCAGCAGGCGGACCCGGTCGTGGTCGGGCGCCATCCGCCGCAGCGACCGGGCGTGCCCGGAGTCCAGGGCGACCAGCAGGTCCGCGTCCAGGTGGTTCTCGTCCACCTGCGCGGCCGTGTGCTCGGTCGGGTAACCGTTGTCCGCCAACGACTTCGCCGCCCGCGGGTCGGCCGGGTCGCCGACGTGCCAGCCGCCGGTGCCCGCGCTGGTGACGGTCACGTGATCACCCAACCCGGCCCGCCGCAGGTGCTCGCGGAATATGATCGCGGCCACGGGAGAGCGGCAGATGTTGCCGGTGCATACAAAGGTCACCGAAAGCGTCACGGCACGAGAGTGTGCCAGGTTGGGCGCTCCGGGTGAGGGTTCTGGACGGCGCCGTCCGGCACGCACGACCATCGTCGAGCACCGGCTCGTTGGGGGACTTTTCGATGTCAGGCGTCGTCGGCGTGGTGCTGCTGCTGTGCGCGGGAGCGGCGGTGTTCGTCGCGCTCTCGTGGTGGCAGCGGTCGTGGCCGGAGACGCCCGTGTTCGCCCGGCCCCGCCCGTCGGGTGCGGTGGAGCGCGGGTTGTGGCCCGACGCCAACGCCGGCTTCTTCACCGATCGCGGCTTCCTGTTCCGGAAACGGCATTTCTTCGTCGCCACCGGGTGCCCGCCGACCCGAATCGCGGACTTCCCGTCACTGGACGTGCGCAGGCGTGTGCAGCCCGTGCGGGTGGCACGGGTCGGTATCCGTTCCTGGTGGTGGTTCGAGGACTCTTTCTACCGCGAATCCGCCGGTTGTTCGGAGGGTGACGTGGTGGCTCTCGTGCGTGAGCGCGAGCGTCTTGAGCAGGCCAGACGCGAACGGGCGAAGCTGATCTCCGACCTGGACGCAAACCTCCGCAAACGCGATCAGGAGTAACGTCGAAGGGTATTCGCGCGAAGTGTTGTGTGTAGCGGTAAATCCTCTTGAGAGGACCTGAGCGACCCCATGAGGGACTTCGCAGCCCATGACGCACGTCCGCCGATGCGGTGGCATTGGGTGTTGTGCGTCCTACTGGTGCTCATCGCGGTCGCGGCGTCGATTCTGTAGATCATTCGCATCTCAGCGGCCTCTCAGCAGGCCCGCGCGACGATCGATGGCGTGAGCACCACGACCATGCCGACCATCCCGGCGCTCGCCGACGCGCTGCCGGTGGTCGAGGACGAGATCCGGCGGCTGGCGACGTCGTCCACGTTGCCGATCGTCAACACGTTCTCCGGCCGCATCACCGCCGCCGGCGGCAAGCGCCTGCGTTCCATGCTGATCCTGTCCGGCGCGCTGGCCCTGTCCGGCGAGATCGGGCCCAGGGCGGTCACCTCGGCGGCGTGCGTGGAGCTGCTGCACGCCGGTTCCCTGGTGCACGACGACCTGATGGACAACGCCGTCGAGCGGCGCGGCGTGCGCACCGTCAACGCCGAGTGGGGCGCCGGCCCCGCCGTGCTGGTCGGCGACTTCATGCTGGCCCGGGCGAGCCAGGCCGCGTTGGAGCGGATCTCCCCGTTCGCGGCGGGCAAGCTCGCGGCGGCGGTGGCCGACCTGGTGGAGGGCCAGGTGCTGGAGGTGCTCGACCTGTTCGACCCGCACCGGACACCGGAGAACGCGTTGCGCTCCATCGCGTTGAAGACCGGCGCGCTGTTCCGGGTCGGCTGCGTGCTGGCGGCGCACGTGGCCGACGCCGACGAGGAGACCACCGTGCGGATGTCGGAGTACGGGGCGCACTTCGGCCTGCTGTTCCAGATCCTCGACGACCTGCTCGACCTGGCGTCCACCACCGAACGCCTGGGCAAGCCCGCCGGCAACGACATCCGCCAGGGCGTCTACACGTTCCCGCTGCTGCGGGCGGTGACCGACGAGCAGCGCGAACTGCTGGCGACACGCGGGCGTGAGCTGACCGACGCGGAGGTCGCCGGGTTGTTGCACGAGCTGCGCGGGTCGAGCCTGGTGCCGGACACGCTCGCCTACTGCACCAGCCTGGCGGCGCAGACCGCGCACGCGCTGCCGGACCTGCCGGAGTCCGACGCGCTGGGCGTCCTGCGCGAGCTGCCCCGCGCCTACCTCGACTGGGCGGCGTCCCGGATCACCTGAGCGCGGTGCGGGCCGGGGGTGGGGATCGCCTAGACTTCCCGCGATGACCAGCCAGGATTCCGGCCGGGCGCTGCTGCGCCACCACGGGGACGTCGACGCGGCTCCCGGCCTTGTCGACTTCGCGGTGAACGTGCGGATGCCCGCCCCGCCGGCCTGGTTGAAGGACCGGCTGGCGGCGGTGCTGGACGGCCTCGGGGCCTACCCGAGCGCGGCGGCGGACCGGGCGGCCCGCGAGGTCGTCGCGGCCCGGCACGGCCGGCGGCCCGACGAGGTGCTGATCCTGGCCGGCGCGGCCGAGGGATTCGCGCTGCTGCCGTCGCTGCACCCGTCGCTGGCGGCCGTGGTGCACCCCTCGTTCACCGAGCCCGAGGTGGCGTTGCGGGACGCGGGTGTGCCGGTGCAGCGGGTGCACCTGTCGGCGGCGGATGGCTACCGGCTGCGGCCCGCGCTGGTGCCCGACGACGCGGACCTCGTGGTCGTGGGCAACCCGACCAACCCGACGTCGGTGCTGCACCCGGCCGAGGTGGTGGCCTCGTTGAGCCGGCCCGGCCGCGTCCTGGTGGTGGACGAGGCGTTCGCGGACACCGTGCCCGGCGAGCCGGAGTCGCTGGCCGGGCGCGGGGACGTGCCCGGGTTGCTGGTGTTGCGCAGCCTGACCAAGACGTGGGGGCTGGCGGGGCTGCGGGCCGGGTACGTGCTCGGCGCGCCCGAGCTGCTGGCCAAGCTCGCCCTGCACCGTCCACAGTGGCCGGTGAGCAGCTTCGTGCTGGAGGCGGTCACGGCGTGCTGCGAGCCCGCGGCGGTCGCCGAGGCCGAGGCGCTGGCCGTGCAGTGCCGGGAGCACACCCGGCACGCCGTGGAGGCGCTGGGTGACCTGGTGGTCGTCCCGCCGCACGCGCCGTTCGCGCTGCTGCGCGTGCCGAACGGCGAACGGGTGCGGTTGGCGTTGCGGGACAAGGGGATCGCCGTGCGGCGCGGGGACACGTTCCCCGGCCTGACCCGGGACCACCTGCGGGTCGCCGTGCGGGCGCCCGAGGAGTTCGCGCTGCTGGTGGACGCGCTGCGAGTCGTGCTGGAGGAACGGTGACCACGCTGGGGGACGTCCTCGCCGCCCTGGAACAGGCCTACCCGCCCGCCACCGCCGAGTCGTGGGACGCGGTCGGCCTGGTGTGCGGCGACCGCGCGGAACCGGTGTCCCGGGTGCTGTTCTGCGTCGACGTCGACCGGTCCACTGTGGACGAGGCGGTCGAGGTGGGCGCGCAGCTGCTGGTGGCGCACCACCCGTTGCTGCTGCGCGGGGTGACCGGCGTCCCGGCCGACGACCCGAAGGGCGCGCTGGTGCACCGGCTCATCCGGTCGGGCGTCGCCCTCTACACCGCCCACACCAACGCCGACGCCGCGAACCCCGGCGTCTCCGACGCGCTGGCCCAGGCCATCGGGCTGACCGTCACCGGTCCGCTGACCCCGAACCCCGGCCGTGAGCTGGACGTGCTGGCCACGTACGTGCCGGTGGCCGACGCGGCGAAGGTGCTCGACGCCCTGCACGCCGCCGGCGCGGGCTCGATCGGCGACTACCGCGACACCGCGTGGAGCGTGGACGGAACCGGCCAGTTCCGGCCCGTCGAGGGCGCGAACCCGGCCATCGGCAGCGTCGGCGAGCTGGAACGGGTCGCCGAGACCCGGATCGAGATCGTGCTCGACCGCCGGCTGCGCGCCGACGTCGTCCGCGCCCTGCGCGCCGCGCACCCGTACGAAGAGGTCGCGTTCAACCTGAACGAGGTGCCGGCGCTGCCGTCGGACACCGGCATCGGCCGCGTCGGCGTGCTGCCCGAGCCCGAGCCGCTGCGCGTGTTCGCCCAGCGGGTCGCCGACGCCCTGCCCCCGACCGAGTGGGGTGTGCGCGCCGCCGGCGACCCGGAGCGGCCGATCCGGACCGTCGCCGTGTGCGGCGGCGCGGGCGACAGCTACCTGTCCGCCGCGACCCGCGCGGGCGTCGACGCCTACGTCACCTCCGACCTGCGCCACCACCCGGCGGGCGAGCACGTGGCGAAGGGCGGCCCCGCGCTGGTGGACGTGGCGCACTGGGCCGGGGAGTGGCCGTGGTGCGGGCAGGCGGCCGAAGTCGTGCGGGCCGCGTTCGGCGGTACGGTCGATGTCCTCGTCTCCACCCGCCGGACCGACCCGTGGACCGTGGGTGCGACGAGCCGAACTGGAGGGCGCTGAAAGTGAAAGCCGAACCCGCCGTGCAGCGCAGGCTGCTCGACCTGGCGCAGGTCGACGCCGAGCTGTCGCGCGCGGCCCACCGCCGCCGGACGCTGCCGGAGATCACCGAGATCGCCGAGGCCGAGAAGCAGGTGCGCGCCAAGCAGGACGCCCTGACCACGATCGAGACGACGCTGGGCGACCTCAACCGCGAGGTCAAGCGCCAGGAGACCGAGATCGACCAGGTCCGCGCCCGCGAGGACCGCGACCGCAAGCTGCTCACCTCCGGGACGGTCGGCGCCAAGCAGCTCACCGACCTGGAGCACGAACTGGCGACGCTGGAGCGCCGGCAGGCCGCCCTGGAGGACGACCTGCTGGAGCTGATGGAGCGGCGCGAGGCCGTCGAGGCGGACGTGCAGCACGCGCGCGTCGAGCTGGACAAGGCGCAGGAGGCCCTGACCGACGCGGCGCGGCGGCGGGACAGCGCGCTGGCCGACCTGGAGTCCACCGAGGCCAAGCGCACGGCCGAGCGCGCGACCGTGGTCAAGCAGTTCCCGGAGCCGCTGCTGGCGCTCTACGACCGGGTGCGGGCGCACAAGGGCATCGGGGCGGCGCTGCTGCAGTCGCGGCGGTGCGGCGCGTGCCGCATCGAGCTGGACCGCAGCGCGTTCAACAACGTCAAGGAGTCCGCTCCGGACGAGGTCGTGCAGTGCGAGGAGTGCGGCGCGATCATGGTGCGGACCGCGGAATCGGGCCTGTGAAGGTCGTCGTCGAGGCGGACGGCGGCTCGCGCGGCAACCCGGGCCCGGCGGGCTACGGGGCGGTCGTGCGGACGCCGTCGGGTGACGTGCTGGCCGAGCGGTCGGCCGGCATCGGCGTCGCCACCAACAACGTCGCCGAGTACCGGGGCCTGATCGCGGGCCTGCGCGCGGCGGCGGAGGTGGGCGCCTCGACGGTCGTCGCCCGCATGGACTCGAAGCTGGTCGTCGAGCAGATGTCCGGCCGCTGGCAGGTCAAGCACCCGTCCATGCAGCCGCTGGCGGCCCAGGCGCGTGAGGCGGCGCGGGCGTTCGAGTCGGTGACCTACGAATGGGTGCCGCGCAACGAGAACAAGCACGCCGACCGGCTGGCGAACGAGGCGATGGACACCCAGGCCGGCCTCGCGCGGGGCGGCGAGGCGCGGCCTCCGGCCCCCGCTTCCATTGTCCCACGGGGGACCGACAATCCGGCCGGAGCGCCCTCGGGGTCCAGTGTCCCAGCCGGCACCGACAAAACGGCCGGAGCGCGGCGTGGGGCCGGTGTCCCGGCCGGTGCCGACGAAAGGACCGGAGCGCGGCGTGGGGCCGGCGCTGACGAAACGGCCCGAGCGCGGCGTGGGGCCGGTGCCCCGGCCGGCGCTGACGAAACGGCTGGAGCGCGGCGGGGGGTCGGTGCCCCGGCCGGCGACGGCAGCGCCGACGGCATGCTCGACCTGAACCTGTCGGCCGCCGAGGAGGGCGTCGGTCAGGCCGAGACCGCGCCGCCCTCCTCGTGGACCGGCGCGATCGGCGAGCCCACCCGGCTCTACCTGCTGCGCCACGGCCAGACCGAGCTGTCCGTCGCCCGCCGCTACTCCGGGCGCGGCAACCCGCCGCTGACCGACGTCGGCCGGCGGCAGGCCGAAGCCGCCGCGCGCCGCCTGGCCAAGGTGGACCGCCTGACCGCCGTCGTCTCCTCACCGCTGGACCGCGCGCACCAGACCGCGCAGGCCGTGGCGCAGGCCGTCGGGCTGGAGGCCACGACGCACGACGGGCTCATCGAGACCGACTTCGGCGCCTGGGAGGGTCTGACCTTCGCCGAGGCCGCCGCGCGCGACCCGCAGGTGCACCGGCTGTGGCTGGGCGACCCCGGCGTCCCCGCGCCCGGCGGCGAGAGCTTCGACGAGGTCCACGACCGCGTCCGCCGCGCCCTGCACGAGCTGCTCGACCGCCACGCCGGCGGCAACGTCGTCGTGGTCAGCCACGTCACGCCGATCAAGCAGCTGCTGCGCATCGCGCTGGACTCCGGCCCGTCGCTGCTGTTCCGGCTGCACCTGGACCTGGCGTCGCTGTCGGTCGTCGAGTTCTACCCCGACGGGCACTGCTCGGTCCGGCTGGTCAACGACACCTCGCACCTCGGCTAGCCGGCCGGGCGCAGCCGGGCTCCCTCGCGGCGGAACCGGACGTCCCGCACGGCCAGCGTGAACCTGTCCACGGCCGTGCGGATGTCGTCGGCCGGGCCGGGCGCGATCACGTCGTCCACGATGTCCGGGTCCAGCACGAACTCGCCGCGCAGCACGGTGTCCGCGCCCTTGCCCGCCAGCAGCGGGTTGAGGGCGTAGTCCATCGCGACCAGGAAGCCCTGGCTGCCGCCGGTGGCCAGGGGCAGGACCACCCGGCCGCGCAACGCCTTCTTCGGCAACAGGTCGAGCAGCGCCTTCACCAGCCCGCTGTAGGCCGCCCGGTACACGGGGCTCGCCACGACGATGCCGTCCGCGCGCAGCACGGCGCTCACCGCGTCGCCGATCTCCGGGTCCCGGAGGTCCTCGGTGAGCAGCGACAGCGTCGGGAGCTGCCGCACGTGCAGCACCCGCACGTCGTGGCCGGCCTCCCGGAGCAGGTCGTCGACGTACCGCACGACCACGCCGGTGCGCGACGCGGGAGAAGGGCTTCCGGAAATGACCAAAATGGACGACATGGCTCGCTGACACCTTCCGGGAAAAGGCTCGGACTACGAGATGAAATGTGTCAGCGACAACAGATCGCGGTGGCCGCCCGACCGAAGTCGATGTGCCTGCGGCGGGTGAGTCCCCCGATTCCTGCCATGTTCCGAGTAGAGCAGCACGTTCCACATCACGACAAGGTTTCGGCCGGCCGGTTCCACTGCCTGGGACGTCGTCGCGTACGATGGGGGCCGGATGAGTCGGCAGGGCGGTCGCGTCGACAGATTTCGTGTCTGTCGCCGAGGAAAGTCCGGACTCCGCAGGGCAGGGTGGTTGTTAACGGCAACCAGGGGCGACCCTCGGGACAGTGCCACAGAGAACAGACCGCCCCGGCGACGAGCCGGGGTAAGGGTGAAACGGTGGTGTAAGAGACCACCAGCGCCCCGGGTGACCGGGGCGGCTAGGTAAACCCCACCCGGAGCAAGGCCAAGAGGGTGCCCCAGGGCACCTGCGCAGGCGATCGAGGGCGGCCCGCCCGATGCCTGCGGGTAGGCCGCACGAGCCTGTCGGCGACGGCAGGCCGAGATGGATGGCCGCCGAACGGGACCGCCGCGAGGCGCCCGGGAACAGAATCCGGCTTACATGCCGACTCATCCGACCCACTGCGGTTTTCCGCACGAGCAACGTGTTGCGCCATTCGGCTCCGGCGCAGGTGGTAAACGCGTTTCGGGCGCACTGGTCCGCCTATAAGTCCCTTGCGCCACAACGTCGTTACACATTTGGGGCCGTTCGAGTGGTCCTCGGTATCACCGGGTCCGGGACCGAGTCCTCCTGCCGAACCGCGGGGCCCTGCTCCCGCGGTCGTCGAAGAGGAGGAAAAGCCATGTCCAGTACCAAGCGGGCCGCCACGTGGCTCGCACTGACCGGCTTGATCGGCGCGGCGTCGGTCACCAGCACCGTCACCGCCTCGGCCGCGGTCACGGAACTGCCGGTCTACGAGGTCCGCGGCGCCGGGCTCAGCCCGGACCAGGCCGCGGCCCTGCAACGGGCGTTCGGGCTGAAGGACGTGCAGCGCGACGACAGCGGTGCGGTCGCGTTCGCCGACGAGACCACCTACCTGAAGGTGCCGGGCCTGGACCAGGGCGCCGGCCGCGCCGACGAGGACGGTCTGGAGACCCGCCAGACCGCCCTGGACCTCGAAGGCCTCAAGCGCATCCGCGTGCTCCCCGTCGAGGACGCCACCAAGCGCGCGGTCGAGACCCTGCGCGGCGCGGGCCTGTTGCCCGCGAACGCCTTCGCCGCCGCGAAGCACACGACGTTCGAGGTCCTCGACGTCAACGGGCGCCCCCTGTACTCGGCGCCCATCGACACCGCGGTGTCCTTCACGTTCACCCTCGACGGCATCCCGCTCGAAGGCGCCGGCGCGAAGCTGCGCGTCGCGTTCGACGGCCAGGGCGCGGTCGCCGGTCTCACGCACAGCACGCGCGAGTTGGCGCAGGCGGGCACGATCCCGGTGCTCGACCTGACCGCCGGCCGGGAGCGGTGCGCCAAGCAGTTCGGCGGCGCGGCGAAGGTCACCGACGTCTCGTACGTCTACGACGCGCCCGCGTTGTCCGAGCGCATCGACAAGCTGGAGCCGAGCATCCGCTGCGCCGGCACGACCCCCGACGGCTCGGCCGCGCAGTCGCTGACCGTGCCCGCCGCGGTCGACGGTTCCCTGCCGGAGCCCGGCCCCCAGCAGCCGCCGCGCACGGAGGGCGCGATCGCGCCGCAGTGGACCTCGCGGGTCGACGTCGGCAGCGAGGGCACCGGCGCGTGCTCCGGGTTGCCGTGGACGCACCTGAACGTGGGGGCGTTCAACAACCAGTTCACCAGCCGGGGCATCCCGGTCCAGTTCAGCTGGCTCAACCAGAACGCGTGGGAGCGGGACTTCAAGGACCCGGCGTTCCCCGGCGGCTGGGACCACATGTACGCGGACGACGTGGACATGACGTACTGGCAGGGGCACGGTTCGCCGACCGGCTTCTCGTTCTCGGGGTGCAGCGCGAACACGGACGGCTTCCTGTCCAACAACGACGCCCGGTGGGGCAACCGGGACGTCGAGTGGATGAGCCTGTTCACGTGCTCGATCCTGCAGCACACGTCGGGCGGGCTGAACTGGGCGCAGCGGTGGGGCAAGGCCTTCCGGGGGCTGCACCAGATCAACAGCTTCGACACGGTGTCGATGCACAGCGCGGTGCACGGTGGGCGGTTCGGCCACTACATGCTGCGGACGCCGTTCTTGTGGTGGAACCAGCCGATGAAGGTCCGCGACGCGTGGGCGCAGGCGTCGATCGACACCCAGCCGGCGTGGGTGGTGTGGGCGACCATGGGGCCGATCGGCAACGCGTGGATCGCGAACTTCAACGACTACTTCTGGACCAAGGGCCCGGTCGGCCCGGACACCCTGCCGACGGTGGGCTTCTGGCGCCTGTCCGGCACGAGCTGAGCCGGATGATGATCTCTTGATCGGGAGGTCGGCGTCCTTCCGCGCGACTGGGGGCGGAAGGACGCCGACCGCCGCTTCGGGGCAGGTCGAAAGCCTCACCCGATCGTGCGACATGTCGATCTCGGCACCGATCGCCGACTCGCGCGTCCCGTGAACAAGGAGCGCGGAACAGCGGCCGGCCCCATTCCATCCCGGCTCTCGTCGTCAGAAGCGGTAGCGGGTTTGGGAGTACGGGGACTTCGCGAAACCGAAGGCGGTCGTCGGTTCCACGCGGAAGACCAGGGCGGTGCCGTGGGGGTTCGCGAAGCCGCCCTCCACCACCTCGAAGCGCCACTCCGGGCCGTACTTCGACTCCCACTCCGCCGCCAGCACGCGCAAGCCCGCCTCGTCCGCCACGCGCACCGCCACCCCCTCCACGACCACGTCCAAGCCGCCGTGCAGGGCGTTGTCGCCCGTCGTCAGCACGACCCGCGGGTTGGCGGTCAGGTTCCGGGCCTTGCGTTCGTCGGCCCCCGTGCAGAAGTGCAGGGCGTCGGTGTGCCACACGGCGATCAGCGGGGTCACGTGCGGGCGGCCGTCGGGGCGGACCGTGGTCAGCCGGTACAGCTCCGCCGAGGACAGCGCCCGCTCGGCCACCGGCCACGGGGTGGCGGGGGCGTCCGGGTCGCCGTAGCGCGGGTCTACTTCGGTTCGGGGCATGGCTTCCACCGTGGCACGGGAACCTCGGGAACGGGTCGCACGGGGACTTCAGGAACGGCGGGACGGGCGGCCCGGGGGCATGCGGTGGACCGGGCGGAAGGGCTCGCCCTCGTTGAACCGCCGCTCCAGCTCGGCCACGTACGCCTCCACGGCCGGGTTCACGATGTCCGCCAGGCTGCGCACCCCCGCCGCCGGCTCGTACGCCGCCAGGTAGGTCGCCGCCGCCCGGGCGCGCTCCAGCACGTCCTGGTCGAAGTTGACCGTCCGCTGAACCCGCCGCCCCGGGCGGCCGTCCGTCCCGGTAGCCTGATCCGTGCCCGGGACGGCCACGGAGACCGTGATTTCCTTCACTCCGGAGGCTGGTTCGGGTGCGGCTTCAGGCGGTTGGACCATGCTGCGAGCCTCCTCGGCGTCGTCACTCCGGGGTGCGGCCCGATCGGGTCCGCGTCCCGGCCGGACGGGTCATCGCTGCGGCGGTTTGGATAGGGGGACCAGGGTCGTGCACACAGTGCGTGACCAGGGAGTTCGCAGTCGGGTGAACTATCTCAGCAATCGGGAGAATCCAGTGTCGCCGGTTCTCCACCGGCTCCCCTCGAACGATGATGTGCGTGGTCAGATTAGACGTAATCAACATCCAGGGGAACCGCTATTGATCTACCCACCGCTAGCCGACCGATACACCTCGTGACGAAGACGTGTTCTACTCGATAGCGCACGAACCGGACGGGAACCCCTCGACCCGCCCGGCGAAGTCCTGCGTACTCAGGAGTACGAGATGACCGCCCAGACCCTGGTAACACTCGCGCAGCAGCAACCGGTCGCGCCCGGCACAGGCGGCCTGCGCCAGTGGATCCTCGACAACCTGGTTCCGCTGCTCTTGCTGACCGTGGCCCTGCTCCTGCTGTGGCTGGGCGGCGGCAAGGGCGACAACGCCGGGGTCATGCGCCGTCTCGGCGGCGTCATCATCGCGTTGGCGATCATCGGACTGGCGGTGACCACGAACGCCGGGGCGAACATCGGCCAGTGGATCGCCGGCCTGTTCACCGGCGGGTGACCCTTGCGGGTACGCACTGACGACGAGGTCTACCGGGTCGACGCCGTCTGGCTCGGGCCGCCCAAGGCCACCTTCCCGTGGCGGGCCCGCTACGTGGCCTGGGGCGTCGGGATCGTGGTGTTCCTGCTGGTCACCGCGGTTCAGCGGCAGATCGGCTTCGGCTTCGACTTCATCAACACCGGCTGGGGCTTCGTGATCACGATCGCGTTGACCCGGTTCATCACCGCCCGGATCAGCCACGAACGCCCGCTGTCGTCGGTCATGACGATGTGGGTGCGGGAGCTGACCGCGCCGCGGGAGAAGACCTCCGGCCAGGGGGGCGCCGCCAGCGCCGCCCGCATCCGGGTCAACCCGCAGCGCCCCCGGAGGCGTCCCAAGAACAAGGGGGCGAAGCGCTCGGCGACCGCCACCCCGACCCCGCACCGCAGGCAGTCAGACCGCCGTAAGAAGGAGGTTCGCGGTGTTCGGACGCCGGCGTGACCGCAACCGACGCTCCGCCGCGCACGTCGCCCAGCACGCGGCGGCGTCCCGGGACGACCGCAAGGTCTACAGCAAGCGCGGTCGCCGCCTGCCCGGTGAGCAGGCCGTGCCGAGCTACACCCCGTCGATCGCCGCGCGCAGCATCGACGGCCACCTGCTGCGCACCGGCCAGGAGGTCTACGCCTGGTACAAGCTCGCGCCGCAGCGCTGGTCGTTCCGCTCGGACTCGCAGCGCCAGGACCTGATCGCCGCCATCGCGGGCCAGTACGCCGAGCTCCAGGGCCGCTGGATGCACCTGCGGGTGACCACCCGGCCCTACCCGATCCGCATGTGGGCCGAGGCGCACGTGCACAACGCGGTGCGCCGCCTGCCCGACACCCCGGGCACGCTGTCCTTCGACGACTACATGGTCGGCGAGCAGCAGCAGCTCATGGGCCGCTCGATGGCGGAGAAAGAGGTCTACCTGGGCGTCCAGGTGCAGACCCGCAACATGATGGACCGCGCCGTCGAACGCGCCGCGCCCGTGCTGCGCAAGGTCTTCCCCGACGCCGTGGACGCCGAGCTGGTCGCGATCGAGTCCGAGATCGACCACCTCGACCAGGTCATCGGGTCCGCCGGGCTCGAAGGCCGCCCGGTGACGGCCGAGGAGATGTCCTGGCTGATGCACCGGTCGTGCTCGCTGGGCCTGCCCGCGCCGCGCAACCTGCCCGCCGTGCCGGGCGCGCCGTGGGAGCCGGAGGACCTGGCGTCGTTCACCGACGCCGCGGACTTCCACCAGGACCCGTACGCGCCGACCGTGACCGTCCGGGGCCGCACCGGCTCCAACGCGGGCATCAAGCGGCACGTCGCCGTGCTCACCGTCGGGCTCATGCACGGCCTCCAGATCCCCGAGGTCGACGACCCGTGGGTGCAGCGGTCCGACCGGCTGCCCGCGGCGGTCGAGTGGTCGGCGCGGATCTACGTGCGGCGGCCGGAGGAGGTGTCCGGCGAGCTGCAGCGGCAGATGTCCAAGGTCCGCTCGCAGGTCCGGCACTACACCGACGAGCACGAGCTGGAGCCGCCGCAGTCGTTGGCGCGGCAGGCGTCGCGGGTGCTGGAGATCGACGACGAGATGACGTCGGGCTTCACCGCCCTGGGCACGCGGGTGCGCAGCTGGTGGCGGCTGGCGGTGTCCGGGCCGACCGAGCGCGAGGCGCTGCGCCTGGCGCAGGCGCTGCTGGACCTCTACAAGCCGAAGGTCGCCATCGAGCACCCCGAGGCGCAGTACGCGATCGCGCGGGAGTTCATCCCGGGCGAGCCGCTGTCGTCGTCGGCGTACCTGCGGCGCGGGTCGGTGCTGTGGGCGGCGTCGGCCGTGCCCACCGCGACCGCCGAGGTCGGCGACCGGCGCGGCATCCTGCTCGGCGAGACGGTCACCGCGACCCGCCGCCCGGTGGCGTGGGACCCGTGGATGGCGCAGGAACTGCGGGACGCGTCCGGCCTGACCGCGATGGTCGCGGGCCTGGGCGCGGGCAAGTCGTTCCTCGGCGGCGGCATCGTCTACAAGACGCTGCGGTCCGGCGCGCACTGGACGCTGCTCGACCCGTCCGGCCCGCTGGCCGCCCTGTGCGACCTGCCCGAGCTGCGGCCCTACGCCCGGCCGATCAACCTGCTCAACGCCCAGCCCGGCATCCTCAACCCCTACCGCGTGGTGGCGGAGCCGCAGCTGGAGCACTTCATGGACGAGGAGGACCCGGAACGGGCGTGGCGGCGCGAACGCGCGCTGGCCGCGGCCACCCGGCGCCGCCTGGTCCTGGACGTGCTGTCCGGCCTGCTGCCGTTCGAGGTGGCGCGGCTGCCGCAGACCCGGATCGTGCTGCTGCGCGCGGTCCGCACGGTCGGCGGCCGGCCCGACGCGCACCCCGGCATGGTGTTCGAGGCGCTGCGGCGGGACGCGTCGGAGCACCACGAGCACGCCGTGGTCGTGGCGGACTTCCTGGACGAGATGCGCGAGCGCATGTCGCTGCTCATCCCGGAACAGGACGCCGACCCGTACAACGAGCAGCGCGACGACCGCCTGACCGTGCTGACCATGGCGGGCCTGAACCTGCCGAAGGACGGCGTCGGCCGCGAGCACTGGACCGACGCCGAGGCGCTCGGCGTCGAGATGCTCAACCTGGCCGCGTGGCTGACCCAGCGGTCGATCTACGAGCGCCCGAAGGACCTCCGCAAGGGCGTGTGGATCGACGAGGCGTTCTTCCTGTCCGAGGTCCCGACGGGCCGCGTGCTGATGAACCGCTTCGCCCGCGACTCCCGCAAGTGGAACGTGCGCGTGCTGCTGTCGTCCCAGATCCCGGCGGACTTCCTGAAGATCCAGGGTTTCGTGACCCTGCTCGACTCGGTCTTCGTGGGACGCCTGGACGACGACCAGGCCCAGGCGGACGCGTTGCGCCTGCTGAAGGTCCCGGTCGGCGCGGGCTACGAGCAGGTGGTCGCGTCCCTGGGCCGCCGCCCCGGCGGCGCCCGCACCGCGACCGAACGCGACCGCGCCCCCCGCCAGTTCATCTTCGGCGACGGCGCGGGCGGCGTGGAACGCATCCGCATCGACTTCTCCGGCCCGCACCTGGAACACCTCCGCAACGCCCTGGACACCACCCCGGACGCGCTGCGCGACGGCCCGGACCAGGCGGAGCTCGAACTGTCGTCCCCGCCGCAGGACCCGTTCGCCTACGCGGACGACCTGACCGACGACATCGACGACGAACTGGCCGCCGACCTCGAAGTGGGCTTGGTCGACGACCTGGTCGACTCGACGCACGGTGAGGGAGGAACCCGCCGCCAGGGCCGGGAAGGTGCGGCATGAGCACCCTCCTCCTGGTGGCGGCCATCGCCGCCGCGCTCTACGCGCGGCGGCGCTTCAGACGCGCCCGTGCCGCGACCCCCGCGGCACCGGCAAGTCCCCGTCGCACGCGCTGGGCCGCCATGACGGCCGTGACCGCGATCATGAGCCTCCAGGTGGTCTTCGGCGCACCGGCCGCCCACGCCGCGCCGTGTGGCGAGGCGCCCGGGCCCGAGCGGCCGGGTTCGGGCATGGTCGGCGCGATCGACCCGCCGATCGGCAACGGCGTGAAGGACTCGCCGTACCTGGTCTACGGGTACGCCGGCATGGTCTGGCACACCTACCAGGAGAAGTGCCTGGTGCCCAACGCCACCCCGGTGCTGGACACGTGGATGGGCAACCAGCTGTTCAACGCCGGCAAGAACATCGTCGGCGCGACCAACGCCCTGCACTACACCGTCGTGGGCCAGGGCCTGCTCCAGCCGCTGGACGACGCCGTGAAGGCGGGCGTGCAGAAGGTCTACGACAACGTCTACCTGCGCTGGTTCGGCCTGGTGGCGCTGATCCTGGCGATCCTGATGTTCCGCCAGATCTGGAACGGCGACCTGGCCAACATCAGCAAGCGCGGCCTGTGGGCGCTGGCCGCGATGTGGCTCGCGACCTCCACGCTCGCGCTGCCGCAGTTCTACGACGTGCTGGACAACACGCTCGTCACCAGGACCTCCGAGATCCAGGCCGGGTTCGTGGACGTCGAGGAGAACAAGGACAGCCTCGACGTGCTGCCGTCGCGGCTGCACGACTCGGTGGTCTACCAGAGCTGGCTGCGCGGCGAGTTCGGCTCGCCCGAGGCGCCGCAGGCGACCGAGTTCGGGCCCAAGCTGCTGGCCGCCCAGGCGTGGACGGTGCAGGAGATCGGCGAGCACAAGGACGGCGACCAGGCCGCCCTGGAAGCCAAGCGCAACGAGTACAAGAACATCTACGCGCAGCTCGGTCCCGCCAAGGGTTACTTCACCGGCGAGGCGGGCGGCCGGACCGGCGCGGGTTTCCTGTCGCTGCTGCAGGCCATCGCGTTCTCGCTGTTCCAGTTGTTCGCCAAGGCCGCGGTCCTGCTCGCCCAGCTCCTGCTGCGCGTGCTGACCCTCGCCGGGCCGCTGATCGGCCTGGTCGCCCTGGTGCACCACGACCTGCTGCGCAAGGTCGGCCGCGCCGCCGCCGTGACCGTGTTCAACGTGCTGGTCCTGGCGGTGCTGGCGGGCACGCACGCGTTGCTGCTGCAGGCGATCTTCAACGCCTCGGGCCTGTCGCTGCTCACCCGGACGTTGCTCGGCCTGATGCTGACGCTGGTCTGCTTCATGGTCGGCAAGCCCATGCGGCGCATGTGGCAGATGGTCGAGATGTCGGCCGGTTCGGCGGCCAACGCGCTGCCGATGCGTGGCGGGTTGCTGTCCATGTTGCGGCGCAGGAAGGACAGTGGGCCTTCGCCGCAGGAGGAGTTCTGGGACACCGTGCGGGACACGGATCCGGATGGCGATGTGCCGCAGCGGGCTCGTGGGCGGGTTCGGCCGGAGGCCGCCAACCCCGTGGTCGCGACCGCGCACCGGCTCGACCGGAACGGTGTGGCGGGCGAACTGGGTGGCGGGGTGGCCGTCAACGGGCACAACGCCTTGCCCGGCAACGGGTACGGCGGGCCGGCCGCGTTGCCGTCCGGTAGGTCGCGGGTGGTGGACGCGCCGCCGGTCGCCGATCGGAACTGGGACAGGTTGGACGACGCCGTGCTGGTGCCCTCGCGGGTGCAGCCGGGGTTCTCGCGGCTCTCGGACAGCACCGTCGTGCCGGGGCCGCGGCGGGCGGAGACGGAGGTCGTGGCGGGGCGGCAGGTCCACGTGATCTACCGGCCGTCGCGCGGGCTTGAGGTCAGGGACAGCTGATGCCGATCAGGACCAACCGGGGGCGCGCGGCGGTCTACCGCCGCCTGTGGGGGTGGCCGCTCAAGTCGCCCACCCACCTGGTCGCGACGATCGTCGGGGTGGTCGCGGTCGTGGCGACGGTGAGCATCGTGGTGGACAAGACGTTGGGGGACAAGAAGAACGGTGCGGGCGGCGTGGTCGTGACGACGACGTCCGGCGCGCCGAAGGCGTCCGGCGGCAACCAGATCGGCGTGCTGCCGAGCACGGGCACCACGTCCCCCCTGCCGACGAAGGCGCCGAGCCCCACCAACGCCGCGCCGTCCGCACCGGTCAGCGCGGACGCGCAGCTGGTCGCGGAGAGCTGGATCGACGCCTGGCTTAACCACCCGCCCGGCATCACCAACGCCAAGTGGCTCCAGGGCATGGAGCGGTGGACGTCGAAGGAGTTGCTGCCGACGCTGCAATCCGTCGACCCGCAGAACGTGCCCAAGGAGCTCAAGAGCAAGGTCACGCCGAAGAACGCGACCACCGATTCGGTCGATTTCGAAGCCGACCTGGAAACCGGCAAGCTCGTGGTGACCGTGGTCAAGCTGCCTGAGGGCTGGCGCGTGCACAAGTACAGCAGGGTGGGCTGAGATGCTGAAGATCGCGCTGGCGGTGGTGGCGGTCGTCGCCGTGGTCGCCGTGGCCGTGACCAACGGCGTCTCCACCGTCGTCAACGGCACCCAACCCGCCGAGGGCGCGGCGGCCCAGTACCGGACCGTCGGCTGCAACGCGTCCATCGGCCCGTGGGAGGGCGGCGGCGCGGACAAGGGCCGCAACGACGCGAGCCGCCTGAACGACGAGCAGCGGGACACCGTCGCCAAGATCATCTCCATCGGGCAGGAACGCAAGCTGCCGCCGCTGGCGTGGCAGATCGCGATCCAGGCGGGCATGACCGAGTCGGGGCTGCGCAGCCTGAACTACGGCGACCGGGACTCCCTGGGCATCTTCCAGATGCGCCCGTCGATGGGCTGGGGGTCGCCCGCGGAGGTGACCGACCCGATCTACGCGATCAACAAGTTCTACGACGTGCTGGAGAAGGTCCCGGACTGGGAGAACCGCCGGCCCGGCGACTCGGCGCAGGCCGTGGAGCGCTCGGCCTTCCCCGACCGCTACCACAACTGGGAGGCCATGGCGGCCTTCCTGATCAGCGAACTCGGCGGCGTCCCCGACCCGGCCGGGTGCGGGGAGGGCGTGGGCAACTACCTGCTCGCGTCGTCGGCGGCCGGCACCGCGATCGAGTTCACCAAGCAGCAGTTGGGCGAGCCGTACCTGTGGGGCGGCAACGGTCCGGACCAGTGGGACTGCTCGGGCATCCTGGTCAAGGCGTTCGCGCAGGCGGGCGTGAAGATCCCGCGCGTGGCCAACGACCAGTACATCTCCGGCGGCGCGCACCTGCCGGTGCGCGAGGCGAAGGCGGGCGACCTGATCTTCTGGGCGACCAACCCCGCCAACCCGGTCACCGTGCACCACGTCGCCATGTACCTGGGCAACGACGAGTACATCCACGCCCCGCAGACGGGGGACGTGGTGAAGATCAGCAAGCTCAACTGGGACTACTACGAGCTGATGCCACTGGCCGTCCGGCCGGGCGTGTGATCGTGTGAGGGAGGCACCACCGATGTTCACCCCCGACCCCATCCAGCGCCACGCCGGTCCGCCCGCGTCCAGCACGCCGCTGCGCGACTACCTGAACTCGCAACCGCCCGGGGTGGACGCGGGGTACGCGGTCCTGCCGCGCGGCCTGGTGGAGGCGATGCCGCTGTCGTGGCAGCAGCAGATGACCCACTTGCTGGCCGAGTTCCACCGGTCGGTGGCGCACCTGGGGTGGCCGGTGTACCGGGTGGTCCCGTCGCGCCGGGAGCGCCTGACCGACCTGGACGAGGACCAGTTGGCCGAGGTGGGCGCGATCATGGAGATCGACGCGGACGGCGACCTGGTCTACCGGGACCGCTCGGGCAAGCGGATCGAGGACCCGGAGAACCAGACGGTGCTGGTGTCGGTGCTGGACCCGATCCCGGCGAACTACGCGAACGCGACCCAGAACACGCCGCCGCGCGGCTTCCCGGCGCCGCAGTTCCCGCAGCCGCCCCGGCAGCCGTACCCGAACTCCGGGCCGCTGCCGGTGCAGGCCCCGCACCAGCGCTGACGCGCCGCCGGCCCGTTCTGCGCGAGGTGGGTCGGCGGGGAGCGTGGTGGGTGGGGCAGGTCGGCGCGCTGCTGTCCGCGCGACTGGCGGTGGGTGGTGCTGCGGTGACACCCCTCCGCCGGACATGACATGCGCGCTCACGCATGTCAGCCTTGACGCATGGGTGATCCGAATGCCTGGTACTACTGCCTGACCCACCAGAAGGCCGAGAAGGGCGTCGGCTGCCGCGGCGGTGATCGCATGGGGCCCTACCCCGACGAGGCCACCGCGACGCGCGCCCTCGAACTCGCCCGGCAGCGCACCGAGGCCGAGGACGAGAAAGACCGCAAGTGGAAGAACAGTTGACCGCCTCCCGCGGCGCGGCCGACTGACGCCTCGCGCGCGGGCTAAGGTGCACCTGTGGCCTCGATGGTGATCCGTACCGGCAGGGCGGACCTGGACTTCAGCGGGATCCGGGCCGAGTTCGGGCTGCCCGCCGAGTTCCCCGCCGCCGCGCTCGCGGAGGCCGAGCAGGCGCTGTCCCGCGAGCCCGGGGCCCGCGAGGACGCCACGGCCCTGCCCTTCGTCACGATCGACCCGCCCGGCGCGAAGGACCTCGACCAGGCCCTCTGCCTCGAACGGGTCGGCGACGGCTTCCGCGTCCACTACGCGATCGCCGACCTCGGCCTGGTCGTGGTCCCCGGCGGCGCGCTCGACGCCGAGGTCCGCAGGCGGGGCCAGACGCTCTACCTGCCCGACGGCAACGTCCCGCTGCACCCGACGGTCCTGTCCGAGGGCGCGGCGAGCCTGCTGCCCGGCCAGACGCGACCGGCCGTGCTGTGGACGTTCGACTGCGACCGCACGGGCGAACCCGTGGACGTCCGGGTCCGCCGGGCGGTGGTCCGGTCCACCGCCCAGTTCGACTACGAGACCGTCCAGCACTCCTTCGACGCCGGCACCCCGCACCCGTCGATCGAGGCCCTGGCCGACTTCGGCCGCCTGCGCCGGGAACGGGCCGCCGAGCGGGGCGCGGTCGAGCTCCAGCTCCCCGAGCAGGAGATCGTCCCCAACGGCGACGGCGACTGGAAGCTGGCCGTCCGGCCCCGCGTCGACGTGGACTCCTGGAACGCCGAGATCTCCCTGCTGACCGGCATGTCCGCGGCCAAGATCATGATCGAGGCCCGGATCGGCGTCCTGCGGACCCTCCCCGACGCCGACGACGGCGCGGTGGACGCGCTCAAGCGGTCCGCGCACGCGCTGAAGGTGCCGTGGCCGCCCGGCACGACCCCGGCGAAGCTGCTCGCGAGCCTCGACCCGGGCCGCCCCGAATCGCTGGCCCTGTTCGTGGACGCCACCAGGCTGCTGCGCGGCGCGGGGTACACCGCGTTCGACGGGGAGATCCCGCCGGTCACCACGCACGCCGGCGTCGCCGCCCCGTACACGCACGTCACCGCGCCGCTGCGCCGCCTGGTGGACCGGTTCGCCACCGAGGTCTGCCTCGCGGTCACCGCAGGCGAGGACGTCCCGGACTGGCTGCGCCAAGCCCTCCCGCTGCTGCCCGGCCTGATGGGCGCGAGCGACACCCTCGCGAGCAAGGTGGACCGCGCCTGCCTGGACCAGGTCGAGGCGTGGGTGCTGGCCGACCGCGTGGGCCAGGAGTTCGACGCCGTGGTGCTGCGGACGGACAACAACGGCGCGGACGTGTTCGTCGCGCACCCGCCGGTCATGGGCCGCTGCACCGGCGACGACCTGCCGGAAGGCGAACGGGTCCGGGTCCGGCTCACCGAGGCCGACCCGCAGGACCGCAAGGTCGTCTTCGCCCGGGTCCGGCCGTGACCACCGCGCTGGAGGCCTGATGCTGCCCGTGGACGACCTCGGCGAACCAGTGCCCCTGCCGGGCCCGCCGCGCCGCGTGGTCAGCCTCGTCCCGTCGCTGACCGAGGCGGTGGACCCGGCCGTCCTGGTCGGCGCCACCGACTACTGCACCCACCCGGAGGGCTTGGAGGTCGACCGGGTCGGCGGCTCCAAGTACCCGAAGGTCGACCAGGTCCTCGCGCTCCGGCCCGACCTCGTGCTGGCCAACAGCGAGGAGAACCGCCCCGAGGACGTGGAACGCCTGCGCGCCAACGGTGTCCCGGTCTGGGTGATGGCCGCGCCCGCGTCCGTGCCCGCCGCGCTCGGCTCGCTGCGCCGCCTCTTCGGCACCGCCTGGGACGCCGAACCGGACTGGCTGGTCAAGGCCGAGAACCTGTGGCGGCACGTCGAACCGCCCCGCGCGCGGGCCATCATCCCGGTCTGGCGCAAGCCGTGGGTCGTCGTCGGCCGCGACACGTTCGCCGGTGACGTCCTGCGCCGCCTGGGCGTGCTCAACGCCTACGCCGAGCACGCCGAGCGCTACCCCCGCCCCACGTTGGAGGAGTTGCAGGCGCAACCGGCGGACCTGGTCGTGCTCCCGGACGAGCCGTACCTGTTCACCCCGGACGACGGCCCGCAGTTCTTCCCCCACCAGCGCCCGGTGCACGTCTCCGGCCGCTTCCTGACCTGGTACGGCCCGGCCCTGGTGGAGGCCCGCCCCGCCCTGGAACGGGCGCTCAGCGGAACCGGTCGGTAGCCGCGACCAGCGCCCGCAGGATGCCCGGCTCGTCGTGGGCGTGCCCCGCGTCGGGCACCACCACCAGCTCCGACCCCGGCCACGCCCGGTGCAGCTCCCACGCCGTCACCGCCGGGGTGGCCACGTCGTACCGGCCCTGCACGATCACCCCGGGGATGCCGGCGAGCTTCCCGGCGTCGCGCAGCAGCTGCCCCTCCTCCAGCCAGCCCCGGTGGAGGAAGTAGTGGTTCTCGATGCGGGCGAACGCCAGCGCGTACCGGGGCTGCGCGAACGCCGCCACCAGCTCGGGCCGTTCCAGCAGGGTGACCGTCGAGGCCTCCCACACGCTCCACGCGACCGCCGCCGCCTCGGCCACCGCCGGGTCGGGGTCGTGCAGCAGCTTCGCGTACCCGCCGATCACGTCGCCGTCGGGCACCAGCTCGACCACCCGCGACCACACCTCGGGGAACAGGGACCCCGCCCCGCCGCCGTAGTACCAGTCCAGTTCGCGCTGCCGCAGGGTGAAGATCCCGCGCAGCACCAGCTCGGTCACCCGGTCGGGGTGGGTCTGCGCGTACGCCAGCGCCAGCGTGCTGCCCCACGACCCGCCGAACACCTGCCAGCGGTCGATCCCGAGGTGTCCGCGCACGGCTTCGAGGTCCGCGACCAGGTGCCACGTCGTGTTCGTCGACATGTCCGCGCCGGGGGTGCTCGCGTGCGGCACCGACCGCCCGCAGCCGCGCTGGTCGACCAGCACGATCCGGTACGCGGCGGGGTCGAACAGCCGCCGGTGCGCGGGCGCGCTGCCCCCGCCCGGCCCGCCGTGCAGGAACACCACGGGTTTGCCGTAGGGGTTGCCGCAGACCTCCCAGTACACGCGGTTGCCGTCGCCGACGTCGAGCAGGCCCTGGTCGTAGGGCTCGATCTCGGGGTACATGACCCCTACTCTTACCCGATCACCCGCTCGACGCCGACCGACGGTCACCGTCGCGTCACGCTCAGTGGAAGGTGTGCTCCGGGCCGGGGAACTGGTGGCCGCGCACCTCGGAGGCGAACTCGCGCGCCGCGCCCAGCATGACGTCGGCCAGGTTGGCGTAGCGCTTGACGAACCGCGGCGCCTTGCCGCGCCGCAGACCCAGCATGTCCTGCCAGACCAGCACCTGCGCGTCGGTGTCGGGCCCCGCGCCGATGCCGACGGTCGGGATGGCCAGGTCGTGCGTGATCTGCTTGGCCACCTCGGCGGTCACCATCTCCAGCACGACCGCGAACGCCCCGGCCTCCTGGACGGCGACCGCGTCGGCCACGACCTCGTCGAACTTGTCGTTGCGGCCCTGGACCCGGTACCCGCCCAGCTGGTGCTCGCTCTGCGGGGTGAACCCGATGTGCGCCATCACGGGGATGCCGGCCTGCACGATGGCCTTGATGTGCGGCGCGAAGTGCCGGCCGCCCTCCAGCTTGACCGCGTGCGCCCGGCCTTCCTTCATGAACCGCACCGCCGTGGCCACGGCCTGCTCGACCGACACCTGGTAGGAGCCGAACGGCAGGTCCGCCACGACCAGCGCCCGCTTCACCGACCGGGTGACGCCCCGCACCAGCGGGATCATCTCGTCCACCGTCACCGGCAGGGACGTGTCGTACCCGTAGACGTTGTTCGACGCGGAGTCGCCGACAAGCAGCACGGGGATGCCGGCCTCGTCGAAGAGCTCGGCGGTGTACATGTCGTAGGCGGTGAGCATGGGCCACGGCTCGCCGCGTTCCTTCAGCTCACGCAGGTGGTGGATGCGCACCTTCTTGGTGCTCGCCGGGGCGTTGGACGCTCCGGTCCCGTAGGGCGCGGTTACCTCGGCAGAGGTCATCGTCGACCGTCCTCCCTCGAAGCCCGCCTCGTCGCGGGTCTCCGGGCCTCGTTGCACGGTTACCGGGACAGCGTGACACCGAGGACCGGGCTTGTGCGCGGTGTGCGAGTGACCTCACACTGCGGCGCCGCGCACCGCCTTGAGGACGGCCAGCGCCACCGCGTCCGGTCGGTCGACGGGGACCATGTGCCGGCTGCCGGGGACCAGCACGTTCGTGCCCCACGGCACCTGCCCGGCCAGCGCCAGGTGCTCGGGGAACACCCGCCGCCCGGCGGTGAGGACGGTGAACGGCACGCGCGGCAGCGGCCGGAACGCGCGCAGCCGCTCCAGCGCGGCCACCTGCCCGGGGTAGGACGCCAACTCCTCCAGGACCGCCCGCGTCACCTCCGGCCGCCCGTACACCGCCCTCACCTGATCGGGTGGAGCTGGGTCGCGGCGGCCGAGCGTGGACCCGGTGACCGCCCACCGCCGCAGCCGCACCCCGTGCCGCGCGACGAGCCGGTCCAGGCGCAGCCGCAGCGACCACCGCGCGACCAGCGCGGACAGGTCGAACGGCCGGCCCGCGCCGGGCGCCTCGGGGTCGGGGTCCACCAGCACCAGCCCGCGCACCCGCCCGGCCCGCAGCCGCGCCCACGCCTCGACGTGCAGCGCCGCCATGGAGTGCCCCACCAGCACCGCGCCGGGCACGCCGGCGAGCACCGCGTCCAGCACGGCGACCTCCCGGGCGAGCGTGGCGGGCGCGAGCGCGGGACCGCTGTCCCCGGTGCCGGGCCGGTCGTAGACCAGCACGCGGGCGTGCGGGGCGAGCAGCCGGACCACGCGGTCCCAGTCGAACCACGCGTGCCCGAGCCCGGAGGCCAGCACGACGGCCGGCGACCCGTCGTCGGCGACCCGACCGGTGGTCACGACATGCACCCGACCGGCCAGGGAGGCGATCATGGTCCGCAAGGCTCTCCTCGGAGGTGTGGTCGTGGCGGTCACCGGGTGGAAGTGGCGCGCGGCGGGTGTGGTGGCGACGGTCGTGCAGCTCGCGGGCCTGGCGTCCCTCCTCCTGCTGGTGGTCGACGAGGAGTCCGGCCTCGCCTCCGGCATCTTCATCGTGGCGTACTGGCTGGGCCTGCCGGTGGACGCCAACCTGTTCATCGCGCTGGTGCTGCTCGTGCTGGGCGCGGCGGCGCGGCGGCGCAAGCAGGCCGCCCTGTGGACGCTGCTGCTGTTCGAGGCGCTCGGGTTCGGCGTGACGCTGGTCGTGCTGCTGGTCTACCTGGTCGACCCGGGCCAGTTCCAGGGCCTGGCCGAGCCGGTGGACTGGGTGGAGGTGGCGACCTTCATCGGCGGCGGCGCGGTGGTGTCGGCCGCGTTGCTGGTGCTGCTGTGGTCGCTGCGCCCGGCGTTCCCGGCCCGGCTGGTGCGCGGCGCGTGGCGGCAGGGCCTGGCGGTGTTCGCCACCGGGATGGTGCTCGCGTGCCTGGTCGGCTGGGGCGTGACCGAGGTGTTCCCGGGCACGCTGATCGACTGGTGGGAGAAGTTCCTGTGGGCGGCCAACCAGGTCACCGGCGAGGTGCTGCCGCTGGGCCGCGCCGGGGTCGGGGAGGGGCCGCAGTGGCTCAGCGTGGTGCTGGGCCTCGCGGGCACGCTGGTCGCGATCGCCGCGCTCTACGTGTTCTTCCGCGGTGAGCGGTCGAGCCGGCTGCTCGACGACACCGAGGAGTTGGGCGTGCGGCGGCTGCTGGCCGCGCACGGCGAGCCGGACTCGCTGGGCTACTTCGCGACCCGCCGCGACAAGTCCGTGGTGTTCGCCGACAACGGCCGCGCGGCCCTGACCTACCGGGTGCTCGCCGGCACCACGCTGGCCAGCGGCGACCCGATCGGCGACGAGGACGCGTGGCCGCTGGCCGTGGGCGCGTGGCTGGCCGAGGCCCGCCGGTACGGGTGGATGCCCGGTGTCCTGGGCGCGAGCGAGCGCGGCGCGCACGTGTACGCGGCGGCGGGGCTGAAGGCGTTGGAGATCGGCGACGAGGCGGTGCTGGACGTCCGCGAGTTCAGCCTGGCGGGGCCGGAGCGGCGGGCCGTGCGGCAGGCGGTGAGCCGTGTCGAGCGCGCCGGGTACACCGCGCGGGTGCGGCGGCACTCCGAGATCCCGGCGGAGGAGATGGCGGCGCTGCTGGACTCGGCGCAGCGGTGGCGCGGCGCGGAGACCGAGCGCGGGTTCTCGATGGCGTTGGGCCGGCTCGGCGACCCCACCGACGGCCGGTGCGTGATGGTCGAGGCTTACGACGCCGAGGGTGCCCTGCGCGGCCTGCTGTCGTTCGTGCCGTGGGGCCGGCGGGGCGTGTCGCTGGACTTGATGCGGCGCGACCGCACGGCCGAGAACGGCCTCAACGAGTACATGGTCGCCGCGTTGGCCGATGCCGCCGGACGTCTCGGGGTGCAGCGGATCTCGTTGAACTTCGCCATGTTCCGCGCGGTGTTCGAGGAGGGCGAGAAGATCGGCGCGGGACCGGTGCTGCGGGCGTGGCGGCGGGTGCTGAGCCTGGCGTCGCGGTTCTTCCAGCTGGAGTCGCTGTACCGGTCGAACGCCAAGTACCACCCGCACTGGGTGCCGCGGTTCCTGTGCTACGCGCGGACCCGGCACCTGCCGCGGGTGAGCATCGCCGCCGGCGTCGCCGAGGGGTTCGTGCCCAACCTGCGGTCGCTGTTCAAGCGCGGTTCCGGGCGGGCGCTGCGCCACGAGACGACGGGCGCCCGGTTCGCCGCCGCGGTCGCCGAGATCGACGCGGCGAAGGTCGAGCCGAAGCCCGTGCGGCGACCCGAGCAGGTGCGCGTGCGCATCGAGAAGCTGGACCGGTTGCGCGCCGGCGGCATCGACCCGTACCCGGTGGACTTCCCGCGCGACTGCCTGCTGGCCGAGGTGCCCGACCGGTTCGGGGAGGTCCTGTCGGTCACCGGCCGCGTGGTGGCGTTGCGCGAGTTGGGCGGCCTGGTCTTCGCCCGGGTCCGGGACTCCAGCGGCGAACTCCAGTTGATGCTCGACGCCGAACACCTCGGGCGGGAGGGCTTGGCGGCGTTCAAGTCCGGTGTGGACCTGGGCGACCACGTGGGTGTGCGGGGTGAGGTGACGCGGTCGCGGCGGGGTGAGCTGTCCGTGCTGGCCGACTCGTGGACCGTGACGGCGAAGTGCCTGCACCCGTTGCCGGACAAGCGGAAGGGCCTGGCCGACCCGGAGGCCCGGGTCCGCCGCCGGTACCTGGACCTGGTGGTGAACCCGGACTCGGCCCGGATGCTGCGGGTTCGCAGTGACGTGGTCCGGGGCATCCGGGACTTCCTGCACGGGCGGGGCTACCTGGAGGTGGAGACCCCGATGCTCCAGACCGTGCACGGCGGCGCGAACGCGAGGCCGTTCGTCACCCACATCAACGCCTACGACATGCGGATGTACCTGCGCATCGCGCCCGAGCTGTACCTGAAGCGGCTGTGCGTGGCCGGCGTGGACCGGGTGTTCGAGCTGAACCGCAACTTCCGCAACGAGGGCGCGGACGCCACCCACAACCCCGAGTTCACGATGCTGGAGGCGTACCAGGCTTACGCCGACTACACCACCATGCTGCACCTGATGCGCGAGCTGGTGCAGTACGCGGCCGTTGCGGCGCACGGGAAGCAGGTGGCCGTGCGGGACGGGGTCGAGGTGGACATCTCGGGGGAGTGGCCGGTGGTCTCCGTGCACGAGGCTGTGTCGAGCGCCTTGGGTGCGGAGGTCGGTCCGGACACGCCGATCGAGTCGTTGCGCGGACTTGTCGGCGCACGGGGTGTTCATGTCGAGGACGACCTCGACCACGGGCAGGTCGTGCTGGAGGCCTACGACAAGTTGGTCGAACCGCGGACCGTGCAGCCCACGTTCTACACGGACTTCCCGACTTCGGTCTCTCCGCTGACCCGTCAGCACCGCGCCGATCCGCGGCTGGCCGAACGGTGGGACCTGGTCGCGTTCGGGGCGGAGATCGGGACGGCGTATTCGGAGCTGACCGACCCGTTGGAGCAGCGGCGGCGGCTGGAGGTCCAGTCGTTGAAGGCCGCCAGCGGTGACGTGGAGGCCATGGAGTTGGACGAGGACTTCCTGGATGCGTTGGAGCACGGCATGCCGCCGACCGGCGGGTTGGGGATGGGGGTGGATCGGGTGTTGATGATGTTGACGGGGGCGTCGATCCGGCAGACGGTCTTGTTTCCGTTTGTCCGGCCTAGCTGAGCTTGGGGTCTGAGCGGACGCGCTGCGCGCTCTCAAGATGAAAAGCGGCGCTCGCCGCGCGGCAGGCCCCCGGAGGGGAAGGGCGTCGGTCTCCCTCCGCACGGCCTGCCGGAGGCAACCACGGATCGCCGGGGTCGTCCAAAAAACTTTCGCTCGTTCCTCGCGAAACTTTTTCAGGCCGACCCCGGCGATCCGTGGTTGGGCTGCGCCCAGGCCGTACGGAGGGAGACCGAGGCCCTTCCCGTGGGCTTGCAGCACGGCGTCGCGTCTGCGGCGTGTGAAGAGCGCCTGCGGCGGGAGTGGCTAGAACAGGACTGTCGCGTACTGGCCTACCTGCGTGAAACCGATGCGCCGGTAGGCCGCGCGGGCTACGTCGTTGTAGCTGTTCACGTACAGCGAGGCGGTCCGGCCCAGGCCGCGGACCAGGCGTTCGGCGACCGCGGCGGTCCCGGCGGTGCCGATGCCCTGCCCGCGCCGGTCCGGCCGCACCCACACGCCCTGGATCTGGCCGACCTTGTTCGACATCGCCCCGATCTCGGCCTTGAACACCACGTCACCGCCCTCGAAGCGGGCGAACGCTCGACCGCTGGAGATCAGCTCCGCCACCCGCGCCCGGTAGGACGCGCCGCCGTCCTCGGCGCACGGGTCGACGCCGACCTCCTCGATGAACATGGCCACCGCCGCCGGCAGGTACCGGTCCAGCTCCTCCGGGCGCACCGGCCGCACCAGCGGGTCCGGCGCCACCGACGGGGTCCGCCCGAGCGCCATCAGCGGCTGGTCACCGCGCACCTCGCGGGCCGGGCCCCAGTCCGGGGCCAGTTCCTCCCACAGCGCCAGCACCTGCTCGGCGGGCCCGACCAGGGACGAGCACATGCGGCCCCGGCGCCGCGCGCGGTCGGCGAAGCTGCGGATGGCGGTGGCGTTGCCGCACAGCGGGATGAGGTTGGGCCCGGCGAAGCACAGGGCGTCCAGCCGGGCGCCGCGCAGCGACCGGTGGTCGTAGGCCCACACCTCACCGCCCAGCCGCCACGGGTCCAGCCCGGCGACCTCGACCCGGGCGGCCACCATGCAGGCGGCCACCGGGTCGCCCGACAACACCGCGAGGACCTCGTTGAGGTCCCGCTCGTCCAGGACGCGCGCGCCGGCAAGCCTCAGCACGCTTCAAGCCTGCCAGATGGACCGCATTCCACGCGCGTTCGCCACCCGCTCAGCCGACCGTGACGACCGGTTCGCCGTCACCCGCGGTCTCGCCCAGCTCCTCGGCGATCCGCATGGCCTCCTCGATCAGGGTCTCCACGATCTGGTGCTCGGGGACGGTCTTGATGACCTTGCCCTTGACGAAGATCTGGCCCTTGCCGTTGCCGGAGGCGACACCGAGGTCGGCCTCGCGGGCCTCGCCCGGCCCGTTGACCACGCAGCCCATGACCGCGACGCGCAGCGGGACCTCCATGCCCTCCAGACCGGCGGTGACCTGCTCGGCCAGGGTGTAGACGTCCACCTGGGCGCGTCCGCAGGACGGGCAGGAGACGATCTCCAGCTTGCGGGGGCGCAGGTTGAGCGACTGGAGGATCTGGTGGCCGACCTTGACCTCCTCCACCGGCGGCGCGGACAGCGACACCCGGATGGTGTCGCCGATGCCCTGGCGCAGCAGCGCGCCGAACGCGACGGCGGACTTGATCGTGCCCTGGAACGCCGGACCCGCCTCCGTGACCCCCAGGTGCAGCGGGTAGTCGCACTGCTCGGCGAGGATCTCGTAGGCCCGGATCATGATCACCGGGTCGTTGTGCTTGACGCTGATCTTCAGGTCGTGGAAGTCGTGCTCGGCGAACAGCGAGGCCTCCCACAGCGCCGACTCCGCGAGCGCCTCCGGGGTGGCCTTGCCGTACTTGGCCATCAACCGCGGGTCCAGCGACCCGGCGTTGACCCCGATCCGGATCGGCGTGTTGTGGTCCTTCGCGGCCTGGGCGATCTCGCGGACCTTGTCGTCGAACTTCTTGATGTTGCCCGGGTTCACCCGCACCGCCGCGCACCCGGCCTCGATCGCCGCGAACACGTACTTGGGCTGGAAGTGGATGTCCGCGATCACCGGGATCTGCGACTTGCGCGCGATCGCCGACAACGCGTCCGCGTCGTCCTGCGACGGGCACGCCACCCGCACGATGTCGCAGCCGGCCGCGGTCAGCTCCGCGATCTGCTGCAACGTCGCGTTCACATCCGCCGTGACCGTCGTGGTCATCGACTGCACCGACACCGGGAACTCACTGCCCACACCGACGGACCCGACCATCAGCTGGCGGGTCTTGCGGCGCTCGGACAGCACCGGGGGCGGCAACGCCGGCATCCCGAGCAGCACGCCGTCACTCATGGACAAACACCTCTCACAACGATCACTGGAGCCGGATGGGGTTGACGATGTCCGCGGTCACGGTCAGCAACGTCACCGCACCGCCCACGAAGATCACGAAGTAGGTCAGCGGCAGCAGCCGCAGGTAGTTGACCGGCGCGCCCGCGGGCAGACCGCGCAGCTTCCGGATCCAGTTTCGCACCCGTTCGTACAGGTTGACGGCGATGTGACCACCGTCAAGCGGCAGCAGCGGCAGCAGGTTGAACACGCCGACGAAGAAGTTCAGGCCGGCCAGCATCAGCCAGAAGAACGGCCACAGGCCCTGCTCGACCGCCTCGCCGCCCAGCCGGGACGCGCCGACCACGCTGACCGGCGTGTCCAGGTCGCGCTCGCCGCCGCCGATGGCCTTGACCACCGCCGGGATCTTCTCCGGGAACTTCAGCAGGCCGTGCCAGGTGTTGACGAACATGTCGCCGGTGTACTTGGCGGCCCCGCCGAAGGCCGTGAGCGCGTTGTAGTTGAACTCGGTCTGGTGGAGGATGCCGATCGCGCCGACTTCCTTCTTGTAGGTCGAGCCGTCCTTGCGCACGTACTCCCGGTCGACCCGGGTCACGTCCACGCTGAGCACCAGTTCCCGCTCGCCGCGCTTGACCGTGAAGTCGGTGGCGCCGAACCGGTCGCGGGTGACCTTCAGCACGTCGGTCCAGGTCGGCGTGGGGGTGCCGGCCACGGCGACGATCTCGTCGCCCGCCTGGAACCCGGCCTTGCCCGCGGGCGAGGTGTCGCCGGGCTTGCACTCGGTGACCGTGACGCTGGTGACGCACGGCGCGACCTCGGCCACCAGCGGCGTGTTGCGCAGGTTGGGGATGCCGATGATCGCGGCCATCAGGTAGAGGATGAAGAAGCCCAGGATGAAGTGGGTGATGGAGCCCGCGCTGAGCACCACGACCCGCTTCCACGTCTTCTGCCGGTAGAAGGCGCGGTGCCGGTCCTCGGGCCGGACCTCCTCCAGCGCGGTCATGCCGGTGATCTCGCAGAACCCGCCGGCCGGGATGACCTTCAGGCCGTACTCGGTCTCGCCGCGGCGGAACGACCAGATCTTCGGCCCGAACCCGATGAAGTACCGGGTCACCTTCATCCCGAACATCTTCGCGGTGGCCAGGTGGCCCAGCTCGTGCAGGGCGATCGAGATGCCGATCAGCAGGGCGAACAGCAAGATGCCCAAAAAGAAGACCACTCTCAGTCCCTTCCAGACCCCACCGAAGTGGCCACGAGTTCCCGCGCCCGCGTGCGGGCCCAATCCTCGGCGGCGAGCACCTCGGCGACGTCGGCGGGCTCGTGCGCCCAGCCGTCCGCCTCCGTCAGCACCCGTTCCACCGTGTCCACGATGGACGTGAACGACGTGCCGCCGGCCAGGAAGGTCGCGACCGCTTCCTCGTTGGCGGCGTTGTAGACCGCCGGCAGGCAGCCCCCGCCGGAGCCCGCCTGCCTGGCCAGCCGGACCGCCGGGAAGACCTCGTCGTCCAGCGGCTCGAACGTCCAGGCGGTCGGTGATTCGAAGGTACACGCGGCGGCGGCGCCGGGGACGCGCTCGGGCCAGCCCAGGGCGAGCGCGATGGGCAGCCGCATGTCCGGCGGGGACGCCTGCGCGAGGGTCGAGCCGTCGGTGAAGGTGACCATCGAGTGGATGATCGACTGGGGGTGCACGACCACGTCGATGCGGTCGTAGGGGACGCCGAACAGCAGCTGCGCCTCGATCAGCTCCAGCCCCTTGTTGACCAGGGTGGCGGAGTTGACGGTGATCACCGGCCCCATCGACCAGGTGGGGTGGGCCAGGGCTTGAGCTGCGGTGATGCCTTCCAGCTCGGACCGCTTGCGACCGCGGAACGGGCCGCCGGACGCGGTCAGCACGAGCTTGGCGACCTCGGCGTCCGTGCCGCCGCGCAGGCACTGGGCGAGGGCGGAGTGCTCGGAGTCCACGGGCACGATCTGACCGGGCTTGGCGGCCTTGAGCACCAGGGGCCCGCCGGCGATCAACGACTCCTTGTTGGCCAGCGCCAGCGTCGAGCCGGAGTCGAGCGCCCGGAGAGTCGGCTCCAAGCCGATGGACCCGGTGATGCCGTTGAGGACGACGTCCGCGGGGGTCGAGTCGATGAGGTCGACCATGGCGGTCGGCCCGGCGAGGACGCGCGGCAGCGTGAACCCGCCCTTCGCGTACCCCCGCTTCTGCGCCTCGGCGTAGAGGGCGAGGGTGACGTCCTCGACGGCGGTGGCCTTGGCGACCGCCACGGCCTCGACGCCGTGCTCGACGGCCTGGGCGGCCAGCGCGGCCGGGTCGGAGCCGCCGGCGGCGAGCCCGACGACGGAGAAGCGGTCGCGGTTGGCGGCGATGACGTCGAGGGCCTGGGTGCCGACCGAACCGGTGGACCCGAGGACCAGGACCGTGCGTGGAGTGCTCATCACCGCCCATTGTTCCGGAGGGGAGCTGATAGACCGCACAGCGGTACTCAGGTCACGAGATGGTAACGGAGGAGTGGGCTCACTCGAACGTGGGCAACCCCTGATCAAGCGCCACGACGGATTCCGCCCGTCGCGGCCGGCAGGAAGGGAGAGCCCCCGTGGGCATCTTGGGTTGGATCGTACTCGGGTTGATCGCAGGCGCCATCGCCAAGGCGATCATGCCTGGTCGCGACCCGGGTGGCATCATCATCACGATGCTGCTCGGCATCGTCGGGGCCATCATCGGCGGGTTCATCGGCCAGGCCCTGTTCGGCACCGACATCAACACGTTCTTCGACCTGAGCACGTGGCTGCTCGCCATCCTCGGCTCGCTGGTCGTGCTGGGCATCTACCGCCTGGTGACGGGCAACCGCGCACGCGCATAACCCGCACCGCACTTCGCGGAGCGCGCACCCCCTCGCGCGCCGCGACCCACGGCCCCCTGTCGACCATCCCCCCGGTCGGCAGGGGGCTGCTTCACGCGCGCATCCGGCTGGACCGGCGGAACCGCCGCCGGCTCAGCCCGCCAGCCCGGCGTCCCGCGCCAACAACGCCGCCTGCACCCGGTTGGTAAGCCCCAACTTCGCCAGCAACCGGCTGACGTACGTCTTCACCGTCGCCTCGCTCATGTGCAGCCGCTGCCCGACGTCGGCGTTCGACATCCCCAGCCCCAGCAGCGCCAGCACCTCCACCTCGCGCTCGGTCAACCCCTCGACCTGCCGGATCGCCTCCTGCCGCCGCGGCTGACCCACCTGGGCGACCATCCCCACCACCCGGCTGGTCACCATGGGTGACAGGTACGCCTCCCCCGCGTGCACCGCCCGCACCGCCCGCAGCAGCTCCTCCGGCGCGGAGTCCTTCAGCAGGAACCCCGCCGCGCCGTCGGACAGCGCACGCACGATGTTGTCGTCCTCACCGAACGTGGTCAGCATCACCACCCGCACCGACGGTGCCACGGACCGCAGCTCGCGCGCCGCCGCCAAGCCGTCCAGGCGGGGCATGCGGATGTCCAGCACCGCCACGTCCACCCGCCGTTCCTGGGCGATCCGCACCGCTTCCCGCCCGTCACCGGCCTCGGCGACCAGCTCGATGTCGTCGGCGGTGCCGAGGATGGCCTTGATGCCCGCGCGCATCAACGGCTCGTCGTCGGCGATCAGGACCCGGATCAACGTTCACGCCCCATGGTGCAGGTGGATCTTCTTCTCGACGAGCTTGCCGTCCGCGAAGCAGAAGCGCACGACCTTCACCCCGCCCGACGTGTAGCTCTGGTCGTCGGTCACGAAGTACTCGCAGTCCGCGCCCGCCGGCTCGGGGTCGGCGCCCTGCGTGATGTCGCCCAGGACCGGCGACGACCCGCCGGGGAACCCCGCCCGCAACGCCGACTCGTCGTCCCCGACCGACGCCCGCTCGTACAGCTGCGCCGGCACGACCTTGGTCAGCGGCCGGCTGCCCAGCCACACGTACCCGGCGACCACGACCAGCACGACCATCCCGGCCAGCACGATCGACCCGACGCCGGCCCACTTGCGGATGCCGGTCGCGGGCTTGCTCTGCTCCACCGGGATGCCGTCGTCGGACGGCTCGTCGTCGGCCGCCGCCGTGTCCTCGTACGGGAGGACGGCCGCGATCCGGAACCCGCCGGAGGGCAGTTCGCCGACGTGCAGCATGCCGCCCGCCAGGCGCACCCGCTCACCCAGCCCGACCAGCCCGAACCCGACCCCGTCGCGCGGCTTGACCCGCGGCGGGTTGTTGCGGACCTCCACGACCAGCGCGTCCGGCTCGTACTTCACGGTCACCTGCACGCTCGCGCCCGGCGCGTGCTTGCTGGCGTTGGTCAGGCCCTCCTGCGCGATCCGGTACGCCGCGTGGCTGACCTTCGCGGGCAGCGGGCACGGCTGGCCGCCGCGCACCAGGCTCACCCGCACCCCGGCCCGCCGCGCGCCCTCAACCAGCTCGTCGATGGCGTCCACGGTGCGCCGGACCTGCTCCTCGTCGGGCTCGTCGCGGCGCAGCACGCCGATGACGCCGCGCAGCTCCTCCATCGCCGTCAACGCCGCGCTGCGCAGCACCTGCACGGCCTCGCGCTGCTTCTCGCCCAGCTCCGAGTCCAGCGACAACGCGCCCGCGTGCACCGAGATCAGGCTCAGCCGGTGGCCGAGGCTGTCGTGCATGTCCTGGGCGATGCGGTTGCGCTCGCGCAGCCGGACCTGGCGCGACACCATGCGCCGTTCCCGCACGACCCGCTCCTCACGCTCCTGCAACGCCGCCACCAGGGCGTTGCGCTGCGCGGTGTAGCGGCCGACGAGGAACGGCAGGACCACGACCATGCCGTAGACGGTGAGGACGATCCACGACCCGAGCGGCCCGTTCAGCGTGGGCGCGGAGAGGTCCCAGGCGACCATGTAGACGGCCAGGCCCAGCGCGGCGGTCACCAGCGACCGCTGCCACGACCCGATCCGGTAGCCGGCCGCGTAGGACAGCATGATGATCGTCGCGACCCCGCCGTGCTCCAGGGTGAACGCCACCCAGGTGGCGGCCAGCAGCGCGAGCGCCGGGAACCCCAGGCGCAGGACGTACAGCCCCACGTACCCGAGGCCGACCAGCACCACCGACCAGCCCTGGAACGGCTTCTCGCCCGCGATGAACCCCGGGTACACGTCCAGGACCACGAGCACGGCGATCGCCAGCAGTTCGCGGCCGACCCGCCACGCGGTGACCGTGCGCAGCCGCTCGGCGTGCGTGCGGAGGAACTCCCGCGGGGCGGCCTTCAGGGCCGCCGCCTCGGGCCGCAGGCGCTGGACGACAGAGGTCACAACGGACAACGGTAGACACTCCCCCGGCGCGCCACGGCGTTCATTCGTCGCTGATCGAGCCGACGAAAGTTGACGCCCGCGCGCGTTTCGCGGCGACCAGCACACCGGCGACGAGCAGCGCCGCGCTCGTGGCCACCAGCAGCGTGGACAGCGCCACGATCTCCGGCGACACCCCGCGCTTGCTCGCCTGCGCGTAGACGAACACCGGCAGCGTGGTCGAGCCGACCCCGGTCAGGTAGCTGGAGGTCACCACGTCGTCGAACGACAGCAGGAACGCGAACGCCGCACCCGCCGCGACGGCCGGCGCCACCAGCGGCAACGTGACCGTCCGGAACGCCAGCCACGGCCCGGCCCCGAGGTCCGCGGCGGCTTCTTCGAGCCGCGAGTCCATCCCCGCGACCCGGGCCCGCACCACCACGACGACGAAGCTGAGCGAGAACGCCACGTGCGCCGCCAGCAACGCCCCGAACCCGAGCGGGATGCCGGCGAGCTTCACGCAGAACCCCAGCAGCGCCACGCCCAACACCACCTCGGGCACGACCAGCGGCAGGCTCAACAGCACCGTCCACAACCCGCGCCCCGGGAACGCCCGCCGCAACCCGAACGCCGCCAACGTCCCGATGACCGTGGACACGACCGCGCTGGCCCCGGCGAGCCGCAGGGTCAGCCCCAGCGACTCCAGCACGCGCGCGTCGTCGAACAGCTCCGCGTACCAACGACCGGACAACCCCGTGATCCGGCTCAGCGAGCGCGACTCGTTGAACGACACCAGCGCCAACCACAGGATCGGCAGGTACAGGAACGCGAAGACCAGCGCCGCCACCGCGCCCAGCGCCCACGGCCGCCGGTTCACAGCACGTCCTCCCCGCGCCGCCCGCGCAGCACCAGCACCACGACCACCAGGACCAGCAGCAGGACCGCCATCGCCGACCCCAGCGGCCAGTTGTTGCCGCCGCGGAACTGGTCGTCGATCACGCTGCCGAACGTCGACTGGTCCACCCCGCCCAGCAGCCGCGGCGTCACGAAGTCGCCCGCCGCCGGCACGAGCACCAGCAGCGACCCCGCCAGCACCCCCGGGAACACCCCGGGCAGCACGACCCGGAAGAACGTCGAGACCCGCCCGTGCCCGAGGTCGTGGGACGCCTCCACCAACCGGTGGTCGAAGCGCTCGCACGCCACGTACAGCGGCAGCACCATGAACGGCAGGAACCCGTAGGTCAGGCCCAGCACCACGGCGCCGTCGGTCAGCAGGAACCCGCCTTCGCGGTCCAGCCCCAGCGGTTCCAGCACCCGGTTGACCAGGCCTTCCCCGTCCAGCAGCGCCTTCCACGCGTAGATCCGCGCCAGGTACGACGACCAGAACGGCACCAGCACCGCCGCCAGCAGCGCCGTCCGGTACCGCCCGCCGTGCCGCGCGATGAACCACGCGAGCGGGAACCCGAGCAGCAGGCACAGCGCCGTCGTGATCCCGGCGTAGGCCAGGGTGCGCCCGAAGATCGGCAGGAACGCCGGGTCCAGCGCGGTCCGGTACGCCCGGGTCGTCCACGGCAGCACGGCCCGCGCCACGCCGGTGTCCCGCGTGGCGAAGCTGAACTGGACGACCAGCACCAGCGGTGCGATCAGGAAGACGCCCAGCCACAGGCCGGTCGGGGTGAGGAGGCCGGTGGCGACGAGCCACCCGCGCCGGGTCGAGGACACGAGCCGTGATTGTGCCCGACGGCGGACGTCCGAGCGTCCGCCGCCGACCGACCCGGGCGACGCGACGTTGCCGGTCAGCCGGTCTTGACCTTGGTCCACGCGTCCGCGTAGCGGGCCTCGACCTCGCCGCCGAGGTCCTTGGTGAACGGCAGCTTCGCCAACTGCTCGTCGGACGGGTACACCAGCGGGTCGTCCAGCAGCTCCTTGTCGATCAGCGGCTTGGCGGCGGCGTTCGGGCTGCCGTAGCGGACGGCGTTCGCCAGGGCCGCGCCCACCTCGGGACCCAGGACGTAGTCGATGAACCGGTGCGCGTTGGCGGCGTGCGGCGCGTCCTTCGGGATGCACAGCAGGTCCACATAGGACAGCCCGCCCTCGGCCGGGATGGCGTAGGCGATGTCCGGGTTGGCGTCGCGCGCCTGGAACGCGTCACCGGAGTAGGCCTGCGCCAGCGGCACCTGGCCGCCGGTCAGCGGCTCGATGACGTCGGAGGTGATCTGGCCGATCTTCTTCTTCAGCTCCAGCAGCAGCTTGACCGCGTCGTCCAGGTGCTTCGGGTCGGTGGTGTTCGGGTCGTGGCCCGCCTTGAGCAGGCCCAGGGCGAGGCCGTCGCGGGCCTCGTCCAGGATCGTGCTGCGGCCCTGCGCGGCGGCCAGGTCGTAGGCGGAGAACCCCGACACGTCGCCGAGCTGGGACTTCGCGTACGCCAGGCCCGTCGTGCCCCACGCCCACGGCACCGAGTAGGCGTTGCCCGGGTCGTAGTCGGCCTCGGTGAACCGCTTCTCCAGGTTCTTGAGGTTGGGCAGCAGGTCGTGGTCCAGCGGCGAGAGCAGGCCCGCGCGCAGGAACCGGCGCAGGAAGTTGTCGCTGGGCACGACGAGGTCGTAGCCCGCCGCGCCGGAGGCGATCTTGGCTTCCATCTCGTCGTTGGTGCTGAAGTTGTCGTAGGTGACGTCGATGCCGGTCGCGGTCTTGAAGCCGGACAGCGTGTCGGGCGCGATGTAGTCGGTCCAGTTGTAGAAGTTGAGCTTCGGCTCGTCCTTGGCGTTGACCGCCTTGGCCTTCGACGTGGGCGCGGCGGTGTTCGACGGCGCTTCGCCCACGCCGCACGCGCCGGTCGCGGCGAGCGCGAAGAACGCGGTGGAGCGCAGCATCGCGCGGCGGCTCACCCCGGTGTCCCACAGGCGGGCGATCCGGAGGTCTCGGTCAGTCATCGGCGCTCTCCAACAGCACGGTGAAGTCGGGGTCCCAGCCCATCCGGACGGGCTGGCCGGGCGCGCCCGCGTCGTCGATGCGGCGGGTGTTCTGCACGAACGCGACGAGTTCGCCGCCACCGGGCACGTCCACCACGAACTGGGTGGACACCCCGGTGTAGACGACGTCGCGGACGGTGCCGGCGACCACGCACCAGCCCGTCGGCGGCTCGGCGTCGTCGTCGTAGAGGTGGACCTTCTCCGGCCGCACGGTCGCGGCGACCCGCTGCCCGTGGCGGACCTCGCCGTTCAGGGGCGCGCGCAGCCGGGTGGCGCCCGCGGCGTCCAGCTCGACCCAGCGACCGTCCACACCGGACACCTTGGCGTCGAGGATGTTGGACGTGCCGATGAACCCGGCCACGAACCGGGTCGCGGGGCGCTCGTAGACGTCCTCGGGGTAGCCGACCTGCTCCACCCGTCCGGCGTTCATCACGGCCACGCGGTGCGACAGGACCAGCGCTTCCTCCTGGTCGTGCGTGACGTACAGGAACGTCGTGCCGACCTCGCGTTGGATGCGCATCAGCTCCATCTGGAGTTCCTTGCGCAGCACGGCGTCCAGCGCGCCCAGCGGTTCGTCCAAGAGGAGCAACCGAGGGCCTGCGGCCAACGCGCGGGCGATCGCCACCCGTTGCTGCTGCCCGCCGGACAGCTGCGCCGGGCGGCGCTTGGCGTACTGGCTCAGCCGCACCAGTTCGAGGTGTTCGCCGACGGTCTTCTTCAAGGCGTCGCCGCGGACGCCCTTGCGCTTCACGCCGTACGCCACGTTGTCCCACACCGACATGTGCGGGAACAGGGCGTAGGACTGGAAGACGGTGTTGACGTCCCGGCGGTAGGGCGGCACGCCGACCATGTCCACGCCGTCCAGCTCGATGCGGCCCGCGTCCGGGTGCTCGAACCCGGCGATCATGCGCAACAGCGTCGTCTTGCCGCACCCGGACGGGCCGAGCACGGAGAAGAACTCGCCTTCGTGGACCCGCAGCGAGAGGTCGTCCACGGCGGTCTGGTCGGCGAACCGCTTGGTGACCCCGTACAGGCCGACCTCGACGGGGGCGAACGTGTCCGGCGTGGGCTCCTCGACCGGGTGGAAGCCGGGCTGGTCGGTCAACTGGTCACCTCTGGCACAGCGCGTGACGTTAGACGTCGGGGCAGTGCCGCGCACCTCACGTCTCCCCCGTGCTCATGATGTGCGACGATGACGCCGTACGTGAACTTGATCGGGCAGGAAGGTCGTGCGGCTGTGTCTTCGTCCTCTGAACTGGACAAGCGTCCGGCGGTCGACACCCACGACGAGCCGTCGGCCGAGTGGGGTTGGCACGGCACCTTCCCCAAGGGCATCCGCATCGCCGGGTGGCTGTCCGTGCTGGCGACGTTCTCGCTGCTCATCGGCAACCACCACGGCCGCACCGAGGACATCTGGGTGGTCGCGTTCGGCGCCGGCATGGCGATCCTGCTGATCTGGGAGCAGGTCCGCAGCCGCACCTCCTGGCGCCGCTGACGGCGGTGCCCACCGCCGCGGCGGGCACCGACACCGGCCGCCGCTACCACGCCAACTTCGACGTCGCCCACCTCGGCGCCGACCCGTTGCTCGCGGTCGTGGCCGACGGCATGGGCGACGGTCCGGGCAGCGCCATGGCCGGCCGCACGGCGGTGGACCTGGTCGTCTCCCACGTGGCCGCTTCGGGTGTGGCCGGCTTCCGCCCGGCGCTGGCGGAAGCCCACCGAGCCGTCTCCGACTTCGGCCGCTCGTCGGGCACCCTGGCCGGCTGCACCCTGACCGCGCTGGCGGAGTCCCCGGACGGCCTGTGGCTGTGCCAACTGGGCGACTCCCGCGCGTACCGCCTGCGCTCGGGCCTGCTCGAACTGCTGACGGTCGACCACACGATGGCGTGGCTGGGCGCGGTGCACGGCTGGTGGCCCCACGACTCGGCACAAGCCCACGCGGCCCGCTACCAACTGACCCGCTACGTGGGCCACCCGTCCCACCCCGACCCGGACCTGCTCCACATCCGGCCGCAGGCGGGCGACGTCTACCTGCTGTGCACAGACGGCGTAGCCGAACAGGTCCCGTACCACCGCATCCTGGACATCCTCCGGACGTCCACGCCGGAACAGGCGGTCAGCGCCCTGCTCGCCGACTCGGAAGCCGCAGGCGGCAACGACAACGCGACCGCCATCGTGGTGCGCCTTCCATGACTCCACTGTTCGGTGTTCGGTATTGACAGAACACCGAACAGCGCTGATTATGAAGCGGTGCCCACCGGTCCAGAAGCTGCGCTGGATGCCGCAATTGCCGCGTTCGCCGCTGTGGGTGTGAGGGCCGAGCCGCAGACGCCGCCCGACTCGGGCACAGACCTCGTGCTCGACATCCACGGTTCGCATTTGCCCGTGGAGTTGAAGAGCATGGCGACCGCTACGCCGGAGAGCGTGGGCAAGTGGCTTCGCGAACTGCCCCCCTCCTCGTCCGCGAACGACCCGGCTCGCCTCGTCGTCGCGGACCGCGTGGTTTCCGGAGCGCGTGAACTGCTGGTGGGCCGCGGTTGGGGCTGGCTCGACCTGCGTGGGCACCTGCGCCTGACCGGGCCGGGCGTGCACATCGACACGACCGTTCCGGTAGCGGCGCGGGCCGAGCGACCCATGCGCGTGTTCGCCGGCAAGGTCACCCTTGAGGTCGCCGCGTCCATGCTCCTCACTCCTGACCGGCCGGCTTCGGTACGCAGCCTGGCCCGCGAACTCGACCGTTCCCCCAGCACCATCTCGACCGCCGTCACCGTGCTCCGGAACGCCGGGCTCGTCGACGACCGGAATCTCCCGGTCGTGCCCGATCTGTTCTGGGAAGCCGCCGACGCGTGGCGACCAGCCACCATCACCGTGAGCAGGATCGACCTGCTCGGTGACCCGACGGTCGCCAAGGTGCTGCGCACGGGCCGGGACGACGCAACCGGCACGGGTTGGGCGCTCACCGACACACTGGCCGCAGCCGCGTACGGAGCACCGGCGGGCGTCCGCGCCGACTACCCCCCGGACTTCTACGTGCCGGACGCCACGGTGGCCCAACGAGCGACGACGATGCTCGGGACGCCGTCGTCCGACGTTGCCCGGGCCGCGACCCTGCGCGTCGCCCCGGTTCCCCAGGTGTGTGCCACCCGTCGTCCCGCCCGAGGTCCACAGGCACCCTGGCCCCTGGCCCATCCCATGTACGTCGCCCTCGACCTGGCCGCCGACCCGGGACGTGGCCGCGAGATCCTCGAGAACTGGACGCCACCTCCGGACGTGACCCGTGTCTGGTGACCCGGTCGCGACAGTCGACCTCTTCGGCCAGGGCACACTCGCGCTGCTCCAGGCGATTCCCGAGGTCGAACACCGGCTGGGTCGGCCGATCACCCTCGTCGGCGGTTTGGCCGTGCTGTCCCGGCTGGGAACCGCAGCCCACCGCGTCACCACCGACGTGGACACCGTCAACCGGCGCGCCGACGGGGAACGCGGGCAGCTGGAGGTCCTGCTCGACAGCGGTGCAACGGCAGTCGACGGTGCGGGCGCCGTGGTCGCGACCCCGGCTGGCGAGGTGCGGATCGACGTACTTGAGATCAGCGAATCCGATCTCCTGCACCTACCCGCCGACCCGACCGGCCGCCTCTACACCCTCGCGCACGACTGGGCCCTGCGGACGGCAACCTCTCTCGGGATTCGTGCCACCGCAGGGGAGACCGAGTTCGAGCACACGGTCCGGGTCGCGGAGCCGGGTCCACTGGTCGCCACGAAGCTCCAAGCCCTGCCGGACCGGTCGAAGGCGAAGGAGGCCACGGACCTCCTCGACATCGTCCGGCTCACCCTCGACCGCCAGACCGGGCCCGCGGTTCGCGCCCAACTGGCGGCGGCCGGTGCGCGGTTGAGGGAGGACGCGGCCCTGCACGTCCGCAGTTGGTTCGTCGGGCGAGCAGACCGGACCCTGGGCCTGGTGCGCACGACCCCGGCCGGAGCCGGCGCCGCTCCGGACGACATCGCGCTCGTCGCGGAACTGCTGCTCGAAGTCCTCGGATGACGGTGCGAGGGCCGTACGTGGATGTCAGCCCTCGGCGGCGAGCTGGCCGCAGGCAGCCGCGATCTCCTGGCCGCGCGTGTCGCGCACGGTGCACTCCACGCCCTGCTCCTTGACCCGGCGCACGAACTCCCGCTCGACCGGCTTCGGCGACGCGTCCCACTTCGAGCCCGGGGTCGGGTTCAGCGGGATCACGTTCACGTGCACCAGCTGGCCCAGGTGCTTGCGCAGCACCTTGCCGAGCATGTCCGCCCGCCAGCCCTGGTCGTTGATGTCCCGGATGAGCGCGTACTCGATGGACACCCGCCGCCCGGTCCGGTCCGCGTACCCGCGCGCGGCCTCCAGCACCTCGGCGACCTTCCACCGCGTGTTCACCGGCACCAGCGTGTCGCGCAGCTCGTCGTCCGGCGTGTGCAACGACACAGCCAGCCGGACCTGCAGGTTCTCCTCGGTCAGCTTCCGGATCGCGGGCACCAGGCCGACCGTGGACACCGTCACCGACCGCTGCGAGATCCCCAGCCCGGCCGGCGCCGGGTCGCAGATCCGGTGCACGGCCTCGATCACGCGCTTGTAGTTGGCCAACGGCTCGCCCATGCCCATGAACACGATGTTCGACAGCCGCCCCGGGCCGCCGGGCAGCTCGCCGTCGCGCATGGCCGCCGCGCCCCGGCGCACCTGGTCCACGATCTCCGCCGTCGACAGGTTCCGGGTCAGGCCGCCCTGGCCCGTGGCGCAGAACGGGCACGCCATACCGCACCCCGCCTGCGACGAGATGCACAGCGTCGCCCGGTCCGGGTAGCGCATCAGCACCGACTCGACCAGCGTCCCGTCGTGCGCGCGCAGCAGCGTCTTGCGGGTCGTGCCGCCGTCGGCCTCGACCGACCGCAGCTCGGTCCACAGCGGCGGCATGAGGTCGGTCACCAGGCGTTCGCGCGACGCCGCCGGGATGTCGGTCATCTCCGCCGGGTCGACGGTGAGCCGACTGAAGTAGTGGTGCGAGAGCTGAGCGGCCCGGAAGGGCTTCTCACCCAGCGCCGCCACGGCCTCTTTCCGCTGGTCGGCGGTGAGGTCGGCGAGGTGGCGCGGCGGCAGGCCGCGCTTGGGCGCGTCGAACACGAGGGGGAGTGCAGTCATAGCACCTCCCAGTGTCCCACGACCGCACGACAACACCGACCGTTGCATCGCGACCGGTTCCGATATATCGTTGATGTGTCAGAACCGATCGATGAAGGAGCAACGACATGCGTATGCACCCCCACCACCCAGGGCACCGGTTCCACGAACGCCACCAGCGGGAGCACGGCTTCGGCGACCCGCGGCGCGGGTTCGGCGGCGGTTTCGGGTTCGGCGGTCCCCCGGTCCCACCGGGTCCGCCGGACTTCCTCCGCCGCGGCGGGCGCGGCCGGCAGCGCAAGGGCAACGTGCGCGCGGCGGTGTTGAGCCTGCTGGCCGAACGGCCCATGCACGGCTACGAGATGATCCAGGAGATCGGGCAGCGCACCGACGGCCTGTGGCGACCGAGCCCCGGCTCCGTCTACCCGACGCTGCAACTGCTCGCCGACGAAGGCCTGGTGACGTCCACCGAGGAGGCCGGCGGCAAGAAGCTGTTCTCGCTCACCGAGACGGGCAGCGCCGAAGCGGCCAAGCTCGGGGACACCCCGCCGTGGCAGCAGGTGACCGACGACCAGGACGCGGGCGCGGCCAAGCTGCGCACCGCCGCGCGGCACTTGGGCGCGGCGATGCACCAGATGGCCCACGCGGGCACGCGTGAGCAGAAGACCCGCGCCGTGGAGGTCCTCAACGAGGCCCGGCGCAAGCTGTACGCGATCCTCGGCGAACTCGACGTCGAGGAAGACGAGGACTGACCTACCAGCGGTCGTGCACCAACGGCCGCACCAGCTCGTCGTAGACGGCGCGGACCTCGTCCTGCACGGTCAGCGGGGCGAGGTCCGCCGCCGCCGAGTTGGCCCGCGCCTGCTCCGGGTTGCGAGCGCCCGGGATCACCACGGTCACGCCCGGCTGGTCGATGATCCAGCGCAGCGCGAACTGCGCGAGCGTCGCACCGGCCGGCACCAGGGGACGCAGCCGTTCCACGGCCTCCAGGCCCACCTCGAACGGCACGCCGGAGAACGTCTCGCCCACGTCGAACGCGTCGCCGTGCCGGTTGTAGTTGCGGTGGTCGTCCTCACCGAACCGGGTGTCCCGGGTGTACTTGCCCGACAGCAGACCGGACGCCAGCGGCACGCGGGCGATGATCGCCACCCCCGCCTCGGCGGCGGCCGGCAGGACCCGCTCCAGGGGCTTGAGCCGGAACGCGTTGAGGATGATCTGCACGCTGGCCACGCCCGGTCGGGCGATGGCGGTCAGCGCCTCCTCCACGGTCTCCACGGACACGCCGTACGCGGCGATCCGCTTGGCCTCGACCATCTCGTCCAGCGCGTCGAACACCTCGTCGGTGGAGTACACCGGGGTCGGCGGGCAGTGCAGCTGGACCAGGTCGAGGGTGTCCACGCCGAGGTTCGCGCGGGACCGGTCGTTCCAGGCCAGGAAGTTCTCGCGCGAGTAGTTCTCCGGCGCCTGCTCGACCCGGCGGCCCATCTTGGTCGCCACGGTGATGCCGTCGTCCCCGCGTTCCCGCAGGAAGCGGCCGACGAGCGTCTCGCTGCGCCCGTCGCCGTAGACGTCGGCGGTGTCGAAGAAGTTCACGCCCGTGTCGGCGGCGGCGTGCAGCACCGCCAGCGCGTCCTTCTCGTCCACCTGGCCCCAGTCGGCGCCGAGCTGCCAGCACCCGAGACCCACCACGCCGACCCGGCGTCCCAACCTGACCGCGTTCCGGTTCTCCACACCCCGATCCTATGTGAACGCTCTCATCGCAGCACGAGACCGGTCGGTTTGCGTCGGGTGTGGACCCGGTAGCCGACCTCGAACGACAACCCCGGCGTCCGCGCGATGGCGCGGGCGGCGATCTTCGCGGAGAACTCGATGCGCAGCACGGCCTCCAGGTCCGCACGCCGCTCGAACCGCCACAACGCCCGCACCCGGCGCAGCTCGAAGCCCTGAGCCGTGAAGAACTCCTCGACGTCGACCGGGTTGTAGCGGGGTTCGTCGGCGCACAGCCACGGCCCGTACGGCTCGGCCGTGCCGTCCAGGTCCACGATCGCGAGCGTGCCGCCGGGCCGCAGCACCCGGTCCGCCTCGCGCAGGCCCGGTTCGCAGCCGGGACCGAAGAAGTACGCCGTGCGGGCGTGCACGAGGTCCGCGCTCGCGTCGGGCAGCGGCAACCGCTGCGCCGGACCGGCCACGACGGAGGCGTTGGGGATGCCCGCGACGCGCTTGGCGGCCCGTTCGACCAGCGGCGGGTGCGGTTCGACGCCGATCACCGAACGCGCGTGTTTGGCGAACTCGGCGAGGTGGAACCCGTCGCCGCAACCCACGTCCACCACGTCCCCGCCGGTCCAGTCGCAGGCCTCGCGCAACGCCTGCCAGATGGCGCCGGTCACGTCCTGTGCGCGGTTCTCCACCTCGTACACGTCGGGCCAGTGCCAGATGTTCGGACTGGGCAGGACCGTGGCCGGGCGGACGGCGGCCAACGCGGCGCGGACGAATCCCTTCACGGGACGACTGTAGAGCCGTAGCGTGATCATCCCGAGGCCCTTCGCAGGAGGTAGCCGGTGTCGATCGTCCCGAACTCCCCCGCCTTGGCCGAGCTGCACCACGGCGCGCCCTGCTGGGTGGAGCTGCCCGTGGTCGACGAGCAGGCCGCCATCGACTTCTACGCCGGGCTGTTCGGCTGGACCTACGCCGACGTGCGGGGCCGCACGATCGCCATGGTGGCCGGGCTGCCGGTGGCGGAGCTGGTGCCGGCCGACGGCGGGTTCGGGTGGATGCTGTACCTCAACAGCCCGCACGCCCGCGCCACGGCGGAGAAGGCGCACGCGCTGGGCGGGCACGTCCTGCGCGAGCCGGACGACGTGTCCACGCTGGTCGCGGACCCGACCGGCGGTGTCGTGGGGTTCCGGCACGTCCCGCAGGACTGGCTGTTCGGCACCGACGGGCACGGCGCGTACGCGTGGGCGGAGCTGAACACGTGGGACGGCGCGGTGGCGGACGAGTTCTTCCGCGAGCTGTGCGGCTTCGAAATCACCCAGATCGGTGACGGCCACGCGGTGGACTACACGATTTGGGGCGTCGAGGGGCACACCGTGCTGGGGCGGCAGCGGATGGGCCGCGCGTTCCCGTCCGACACGCCCGCGCACTGGATGGTGTACTTCACCGCCGCGCCCGAGATCGGCACCGACTCGGTCGCCTCCAGGGTGCTTGAGCTGGGCGGACGCATCACGGTGGAGCCCTACGACACCCCGTACGGACGCGTGACGGTGGTCGCGGACCACACCGGTTCGGTGTTCTCGGTGATCGACCCGTCCCGGGCGGTGCCGCTGTCGGAGCAGGAGATCGGCGCGCCCGTCGACGACCCGTTCGACGACTGATCCGCCGGCGCTCCCACCCGCACCCGCCGGGAATTGTCGGCCCCCAATGGGACAATGGAACCGGGGGCCGGAGGCCACGCCAGCCCAAACCCACGCCAGCCCAAACCCACGCCAGCCCAAACCCACGCTAGACCGCGACCCGCGCGCAACCCGCCGCACGGCCCCGAACCCACCGCTCCGATGCCGCCGCGCCAAACTCCACCGCCCCGAACCCACCGCGCCGAACCCACCGCGCCAAACTGGCCACAGCAGGTCAGCCGCACCGAGCCTGAGCCCGGCCAAAGCCGGCCGCAGTGCTCCCCGAGCGCGCACGCCCGAAATTGTCGTACCCCTCCCGTAGCGTCCGATGCGATCCACACCACACCCGCACCGGACTGAGGAGAGGCGATGTCCACCCCTGGAACCCCGGCCTGGATCGAGGCGCCCACCGGCGACCCCGCCCAGACCCGCGACTTCTACACGGGCCTGTTCGGCTGGACCTACGTCGACGCCTACGAGGGCTATTCCGTCGCCATGAGCGACGGCGAGCCCGTCGCCGGCTTCTACCCGCCGTCGGAGGAGCCGACACCGCCGGGCTGGCTGTTCTACCTGCACACCGCCGACCTCGCGCGCACGTCGGAGCGGCTGGCGGAGCTGGGCGCGAAGACGGTCATGGGGCCGTTGGAGATCCCGGGCACGGGCCACGTACAGCTGGTGCACGACCCGGCGGGCGCGGTCGTGGGGTTCTGGCAGGCCACATCGGACACCGTCCTGGCCACGGGCCGTCCGGGCGCGCTCGCGTGGCAGGAGGTCAACACCCGCGACGCCGCCGCGACGGACGCCTTCTACGGCGCGCTGTTCCCCTACGAGGAGCGGCAGCTCGGCGACGGCGAGGCGCTGGACTACAAGGTCTGGTCGCTGGGCGGCGAGGAGGTCGCCGGGCGGCTGCGCATGGGCCCGGAGTTCCCGCCCGACCTGCAACCGCACTGGATGCTGTACTTCGGCGTCACACCCGAGGTGGGCACGGACAAGGCCGCGGAACGGGTGACCGCGCTGGGCGGCACGGTCGCCGTCGAGCCGTTCGACTCGCCCTACGGCCGGATCGCGGTGGTGCGCGACCCGTACGGTTCGACGTTCTCGCTGGTCGACATGTCCCGGACAACACCGGACGCCTGAGCTTCGCCACCGGCGGAACGGCCCCGTTCGAGGGGTCGGAGCCGTTGCGCCGGTGCGGTGCTCAGGCGGGCACGAAAGCGCTCAGCAGCAGCCAGGAGACGACCGCGGACGGCAGGAGCGAGTCCATGCGGTCCATCAGGCCGCCGTGGCCCGGCAGCAGGGTGCCCATGTCCTTCAGGCCGAGGTCGCGCTTGATCAGCGATTCCACCAGGTCGCCGGTCGTCGCGGTCACCACCAGCGCGGCGCCGAACAGCGCGCCGTGCCACCACTGGCCGCCCAGCATGAGGTTCACGGTGAGCGCGCCGCCGACCACGCCCGCCACCATCGACCCCGCGAAGCCCTCCCAGGACTTCTTCGGGCTGATGGTGGGGGCCATGGGGTGCTTGCCGAAGAACACGCCCGCCGCGTAGCCGCCGGTGTCGGACAGGACCACGCCGATCAGGAAGCACAGGACCCGGAAGACCCCGTCCTCGGGGACCACCAGCATGACCGCGAAGGAGGCGAAGACCGCCACGTACACGACCGTGAACACGGACGCGGTGACGTCCCGCAGGTAGCCGTCCGCGCCGTCCTTGAGCCGCCACAGCAGGCACACCAGGACGGTGACGACGAACGCCGTCAGCACGCCGTCGCGCCCGAACGGCCAGGCCAGCCACACCACGGCCTGGGCGCCCACGAGCACGGGCACCAGCGCGACCCGGATGTCCGCGGCGCGCTTCAACGCGCCCGTCAGCTCGTAGACCGACACGGCGACAGCGATGGCGACCACACCGATGAACAACTGCCGCACCGTGAACAGCGCGAACAGGATGACCGCGCCCAGCCCCACGCCGACGGCGATGGCCGTGCGCAGGTCCCGTCCCGCCCGAGACGGGCTCTTCGGGGCCGCGCCCTGCTCACCGCCGCCTGACACCTGTGCTCCCATCACGACCGGCTACCCGGCCGAGCGAACCATGCGGCCGGACACCCGGCCGGGGACACCGCACGGCCGGTGTTCCGGCCGGTCCAACCCGACGACTCCGGCAAATCAAACCTCTAGGAGTTCGGCTTCCTTGTGCTTGACCAGCTCGTCGACCTGGGCGACGTACCGGTGGGTGACGTTCTCCAGCTCCTTCTCGGCGCGGGAGCCCTCGTCCTCGCCGACCTCGCCGTCCTTGACCAGGCGGTCCAGCTCTTCCTTGGCCTTGCGGCGGATGTTGCGGATGGAGACCTTGGCGTCCTCGCCCTTGCCCTTGGCCACCTTGACCATCTCGCGCCGGCGCTCCTCGGACAGCTGCGGGATCACCACGCGGATGACCGAGCCGTCGTTGCTGGGGTTGACGCCCAGGTCCGAGTCGCGGATGGCCTTCTCCACCGAGTTGAGCTGGCTGGTGTCGTAGGGCTTGATGACCGCCATCCGCGCCTCCGGGATGGCGACGCTGGCCAGCTGGTTCAGCGGGGTCGGCGAACCGTAGTACTCGACGACGATGCGGGAGAACATGGCGGGTGTAGCGCGGCCGGTGCGCACGGACGCGAGGTCTTCCTTCGCCACGGACACCGCTTTTTCCATCTTCTCCTCGGCGTCGAGGAGGGTCTCGTCGATCACGGCTACTCCCTATGGTGTGCGCAGTTCGGCTCGAATCCCAGCAGGTCTAGAAGGACGGGCGACCACCGGGGGTGCTCACCAGTGTCCCGATCTTCTCACCACGCACGGCACGCGCGATGTTCCCCTCGGTGAGCAGGTTGAACACCATGATCGGCATGTTGTTGTCCATGCACAGGCTGAACGCGGTGGCGTCGGCGACGTTGAGGCCGCGCTCCAGCACCTCGCGGTGGGTGATGTGGTCGAACATCAACGCGTCCGGGTCGGTCTTGGGGTCGGCGGTGTAGATGCCGTCCACGGCCTTGGCCATCAGCACGACCTCGCACCCGATCTCCAGCGCCCGCTGCGCGGCGGTGGTGTCGGTGGAGAAGTACGGCATGCCCGCGCCGCCGCCGAAGATGACCACGCGGCCCTTCTCCAGGTGGCGCATGGCGCGGCGGGGGATGTAGGACTCGGCGACCTGGCCCATGGTGATGGCGGTCTGCACGCGGGTCTCGATGCCGTGCTCGCGCTCCAGGAAGTCCTGCAGCGCGAGGCAGTTCATGACGGTGCCGAGCATGCCCATGTAGTCGGCGCGGCTGCGGTCCATGCCGCGCTGCTGGAGTTCGGCGCCCCGGAAGAAGTTGCCGCCACCGATGACGACGGCGACCTGGACACCTGTTCGGACGACCGCGGCGATCTGGCGGGACACGGTCTGCACGACGTCGGGGTCGACACCCACGCCGCCGCCACCGAACATCTCGCCACCGAGCTTCAGCATGACCCGGCGGTAACCACCGGACTCGCTGTTGTCTGGCCCCGGGTGGGCTACCTCTGCGCTCACAGGTCCTCCTCTGGACACGGCAAGGGCGGGGTTGCATCCTCGCGCAACCCCGCCCTCACGCGAATCAGGCCTCGCCGACCTCGAACCGGGCGAAGCGGGTGACGGCGATCCCGGCCTCGTCCAGCACAGCCATGACGGTCTTCTTGGACTCGGTCACGGAAGCCTGCTCCAGGAGCACGACGTCCTTGAAGAAGCCGTTCACGCGGCCCTCGACGATCTTGGGCAGGGCCGCCTCCGGCTTGCCCTCCTCACGCGAGGTCTCCTCGGCGATGCGGCGCTCGTTGGCGACGACGTCGGCCGGCACCTCGTCGCGGGTGAGGTAGCGGGGGCGCATCGCGGCGATCTGCATGGCGGCGCCGCGGGCGGCCTCCTCGCTGTCACCGGTGTACTCGACCACGACGCCCACGGCGGGCGGCAGGTCGGCGGCACGGCGGTGCAGGTAGGTGGTCACGGTGCCGTCGAAGACGGCGACCTTGGCCAGCTCCAGCTTCTCGCCGATCTTGGCGGACAGCTCCTGGACGGCGGCGTCGACGGTCTGGCCGTCGAGGTCGGTCGCCTTGAGCACCTCGACGTCCGCGGGGCGGGAGGCCTTGGCGACGGCGACGATCCGGGAAGCCAGGTCCTGGAAGTCGGAGTTCTTGGCGACGAAGTCCGTCTCGCAGCGCAGCTCGATCATCACGCCGTCCTCGGCGGCCACCAGGCCGTTGGAGGTCGTGCGCGCGGCGCGCTTGTCGACGTCCTTCGCGCCCTTGATGCGCAGGATCTCGACCGCCTTGTCGAAGTCGCCGTCAGCCTCGTCCAGCGCCTTCTTGCAGTCCATCATGCCTGCGGCGGTCAGCTCGCGCAGGCGCTTCACGTCAGCGGCGGTGTAGTTCGCCATCGTGCGGTTTTCCGTTCCTTCTGCGGGATACGCGCGGGATAGTGCCCGGTGCACGCCGCGCCCGCGAGTCGGCGGGCGCGGCGTGCGACGGATCAGGACTGGACGGTCTCGGAACCCTCGGCGGCGGGCTTCTCCGTCGACTCCGCGCCGACGAGCAGCTCCTGCTCCCACTCGGCCAGCGGCTCGTCGGTGGCGACACCCGGCTCCGGCTTGTCGTCACCGGCGGCGGCGTTGGCGCGCGCGCCGGAACGGGCCATGAGGCCGGCGGCGGCGGCCTCGGCGACGACCTTGGTCAGCAGCGCGGCGGACCGGATGGCGTCGTCGTTGCCCGGGATCGGGTAGTCGACCTCGTCCGGGTCGCAGTTGGTGTCGAGGATCGCGACGATCGGGATGTTCAGCTTGCGCGCCTCACCGACCGCGATGTGCTCCTTCTTGGTGTCCACGATCCACACGGCGCTGGGCACCTTGGACATGTCGCGGATACCGCCGAGCGTGCGCTCCAGCTTGTCCTTCTCGCGGTTCATCATCAGGATTTCCTTCTTGGTGAAACCCTGGAAACCGCCGGTCTGCTCCATCGACTCCAGCTCCTTGAGCCGCTGGAGGCGCTTGTGCACGGTGGAGAAGTTCGTGAGCATGCCGCCCAGCCAGCGCTGGTTCACGTAGGGCATGCCGACGCGGAGCGCCTCGTTGGCGATGGCCTCCTGCGCCTGCTTCTTCGTGCCGATGAACAGGATGGACCCGCCGTGCGCGACGGTCTCCTTCACGAACTCGTAGGCGCGGTCGATGTACGACAGCGTCTGCTGGAGGTCGATGATGTAGATGCCGTTGCGCTCGGTGAAGATGTAGCGCTTCATCTTCGGGTTCCAGCGCCGGGTCTGGTGCCCGAAGTGCACGCCGCTGTCGAGCAGCTGCTTCATGGTGACGACGGCCATGGCCGGTTACGCACCTCTTCGATCAGGCGCGCCGGGTGGCCCGGCACGCGTTCCGGTTGGTCGCGGCGTTCCGGGTCGGACCGCCGCCCTGGTGCCCCTGCCGCCGCCCGAACCGGAGTTTGACCTCAGGACCGCCGGACGCCGTGACTCGACCACGAGAGGTGGATCGGATCTGCAATGGCACGCGAAGTCGCCCCGCACTCACACGGGCCGCGCAACGAGTGTACGCCGCTCCCGGCGACTCTCCGAACCGCCCCTCAAGTTGTCCACAGCCCCGGAGTTGTCCACAGCCGGCGACCACCCCCTGGCACCCCTCCACCCAGGTGAGGACCGTCGAACACATGACCACCCGGAACCCGCTTACGACCACCCTCCGCCCAGCCGCCGCAGCCCCTCGCCCAGCCACCGCAGCCCTCCGCCCGGCCGCCGCAGGCACCGCGTCCATCACCGTGGCCGTGGTCCTCACGACCCTCCTGACCTGCGCAGCACCCGCGACAGCCCGCCCACCGCGCTACGCCTGGCCACTAGCGCCACCCCACACGGTGCTGCGGCCCTTCCACGCCCCCGCGACCCCCTACGGCCCGGGCCACCGGGGCGTGGACCTGGCCGCCCCCGCCGGCGCCCCGGTCCTGGCGGCAGCCGACGGCACGGTGACCTTCACCGGCCAGGTGGCCGACCGCCAGGTGGTCACGCTGTCCCACGCAGGAGGCATCCGGACCACCTACGAACCGGTCACTCCGACGGTCGGTACCGGCCGCGCCGTGACCCGCGGAACCCCGATAGCCACCCTCACCCCCGGCCACGAGGGCTGCCCGACGACGTGCCTCCACTGGGGCGCGCACCGAACAACGCCCAAGGCCGGCCGCACGTACCTGGACCCGCTGCGGCTCCTGTCGGCCACGCGCGTCCGCCTGCTGCCGACCGGTCCGCCGGGTTAGGAGTCGAGCTGCTCGTTCAACTTCGTCCGCAGGCGCAGGACCGCCCGGGTGTGCAGTTGGCAGACCCGCGACTCGGTCACGCCCAGCACCTTGCCGATCTCCGCGAGCGTCAGGTTCTCGAAGTAGTACAGCGTCACGACGACCCGGTCGCGCTCGGCGAGCTGGGCGATCGCGTCGGCGAGCTGGCGGCGGCTGTCCTGGTCGACCAGGGTCGCGATCGGGTCCTCCGCGCCCTCGTCGGGCAGGGACTCGGCGAGCGACGCGCCCGCGCCACCGGCGTTGCGACCGGCGGCGATCAGCTCGTCCAGCGCCACGACGCTGGTGAGCTGGAGCTGGGCGTACAGCTCGCGCAGCTCGGCCAGGCCGATCTTGAGCTCGGCGGCCAGCTCGCGGTCGGTCGGCGTGCGCTGGAGGCGGGCACCGAGCCGTTCGAGGGCGCGTTCGACGTCCCGGGCGCGGCTGCGCACCGATCTCGGGACCCAGTCCTGCGAGCGCAGGTCGTCGAGGATCGCGCCCCGGATGCGCTGCATCGCGTAGGTCTCGAACTTCAGCCCGCGTTCAGGTTCGAACTTCTCGATGGCGTCGACCAGGCCGAAGATGCCGGACTGGATGAGGTCGGCGACGTCCACGTGCGCGGGCAGGCCGGTGCCGACGCGGCCGGCGACGTACTTGACCAGCGGCGCGTAGTGCAGGACCAGGCGGTCGCGCAGCGCCTGGTCGTGGGACTGGCCGTAGGTGTGCCAGAGGGCGATGATCCCGGCTTCCACGTCGTCGGCGGTGCGCGACTCCGAGGCCGGGTGGGCGGGGCGTGCGGACGGTGGGATCACCGCGTCGTCGTCGGCCATCGGGTCCGAGGTTGGCAGGTCGTGGGCGGCTGGGTCGAGAGCGGTCGCGGCGAGCGCGGCCAGGACGGGAGCGGCCGGACCGGCGGCCCGATCATGAGCCGCCACTCCACGGGCGGCCTGGTCGCGGGCAGCCGGGTCGGCGGCGAGCGGGTCGCCCTCGGTCTCGGCGCGGTCGGCGGCTTCGGCTCGGGCGGCGGCTTCGGCGCGGGGGTGGGGGTGGCCGTTGCGCCGGGTGTCGTCGGAGGCTGCGTGACCGTTCGTCCCGGTCGGCTCGGGCGCGGCCGTCGCGGGCGCCTTCGACGAGGTCCCGACGTGCGCGGCGGCAGGAGAGGTCACGGTTGCGGTCCGCGAACCTCCCCCTGCGACGTCAGGAGCGGGGGTGGGTTCGGTCATGGATCGCCTTCAACCGGTCGACGGTGACGTGTGTGTAGAGCTGGGTCGTTGCGAGCGTAGCGTGACCGAGCAGCTCTTGGACGGTGCGCAGGTCCGCTCCCCCTTCCAACAGGTGCGTGGCCGCCGAGTGCCGCAGACCGTGCGGGCCGGTGTCGGCCGACTCCGGTACCGCACCCACTACATCGTGAACAACCCGCCTGGCGGTACGCGGATCGAGCCGACCGCCGCGCGCACCGAGGAACAGCGCCCGGTGTGAACGGTCGCTGACCAGCGCCGACCGGCCCTGTTCCACCCAGCGCCGTACCGCCCGTTCAGCCGGAACGCCGAACGGCACGGTGCGTTCGCGCCTGCCCTTGCCCAGAACCCGGATCACCCTTTGGGAGTAGTCGATGTCGTCGAGGTCGAGGCCGCACAGCTCGGCGACCCGAACACCTGTGGCGTAGAGCAACTCCACCACGGCTTGGTCACGCAGCGCAACCGGATCGCCCTGTTCCGCACCTACTCCCGCTGCTGTCATCGCCGCCTTCGCCTGCTCCGGACGGAGCACGGTCGGCAGCGTCCGGTGCGGTCGCGGCGCGGCCAGGCGCGGGCCCGGGTCGGTCGCCAACAGGCCCGCGCGGGTCGCCCACGCCGTGAACGCGCGGGCGGAGGCCGCGCGCCGGGCGAGCGTGGTCCGGCTCGCGCCCGCCGCGTGCTGGGCGGCCAGCCACGAGCGGAGTCCGGCGAGGTCGACGGCCTCCACCGCGACGTCGCCGGGCGTGCCGGACGCGAGGTGGACGAGCAGGGCCACGACGTCGGCGAGGTACGCGCGGACCGTGTGCGGGGACAGCGCGCGTTCCACCGCGAGGTGGCGTTCGTAGCGGTCGACGACGGCTGCCACGTCCTCGGGCAGTTCGCGGCGCAGGCCGACAAGGTCGATGCGGGGTGTCCGAGCGGGCGGCGGCGGGGACATAGACCCTGACGCTGCGCTCTCGGGCGGACTTGGTCAAGTATCGCCACGCGAACTCCCCTCGTGGGAGCGCTTCCAGCCCGCGTCGACCCGCTCGGCCAAGTCGATCAGCTCCAGTTCGGGCAGCAGGGCGCGGACGCGGGACAGCTCGACCCCGGACTCGATCGAGATCGCCTCCGCGCTCGTGCCCGACCGCAGGCCCAACGCCTCGTAGACGCGCAGCGCCTCGCCCTGTGGAAGTCCGACTTCGGTGTTCCGCGTGGCCTCGACGAGATCGACACCGAGCCGTCCGGTCGACTCGATGATCTCGGCCACACTGGTCACCGGCTGCGCCTCGCCGGAGCGCAGCAGCTCGTGGCAGCCCGACGACGTCGAGGACGTGACCGGCCCGGGCACCGCCATCAGCACCCGTCCCAGCGCCGACGTCGAGGCGGCGGTGTTCTTCGCCCCGCTGCGCCGCCCGGCTTCGACCACGACCGTGCCCTCGCCGAGGGCCGCGATGAGCCGGTTGCGCGTGATGAACCGGTACCGGGCGGGCCGGCAGCCGGGCGGGTACTCGCTCACCACGAGACCGTGCCGCGGGATGCGTTCGAGCAGTCCCTGGTGGCCCGCCGGGTAGGCGATGTCGACCCCGCACGCGAGCACGGCGATCGTCGGACCACCCGCCGCCAGCGCGCCCCGGTGAGCAGCGCCGTCGATGCCGTACGCGGCCCCGGACACCACCGTCACCCCGGCCTCGGCCAGCCCGAACCCGAACTCGGCCGCGACGTGCTGGCCGTACCCGGTCGCCGACCGACTGCCCACCACCGCGACCGACCGCTCGGTCAGCGCGGCGAGGTCCCCGCTCCCCCGCACCCACACGGCGAGCGGAGCCAGGCCGCACCGGAGCCCGTGGGCGGCGGCGATGGTGAGCGCGTTGAACGGCCACTCGGGCCACTCGTCGTCCTCGGGCACGACCAGCCGACCACCGATCTCCTCGACCGCCGCGAGGTCCTCCTCGGCCCGGTACTCGCCGCGCCGGGCGGAGGTCTGGTTGGCGACGGAACCCGGCACGTCCCCGGACCGAACCCGCCGCGCGGCCTCGACCGGCCCGCACTCGGCGACGAACTCGCTCAACGCGGGTGCCGGCGGCTCGGCGACCCGCGAGAGGTAGGCCCGAGCGAGCCGAACGTCGCCACCGCTCACGGCCCACCTCCACCGAACGCGCACTCGCCACCCGAACACGGCCCACAGCCCCCGGCGCACAACGGCCACCCACCACGGCGAACCGCCCACCAACACCGACCACCACGGTCGGCCCGACACGCACACCTGCCACGCCCGTCGAGGGACGACTGACCGCTCTCACCCGACGAGTGCGCGCCTGCGTTGCTGCTGTGCGGACCGGCCGTGTTGCTGTGGCTGGCTGTGGTGCTGTGGCTGGCGGCCGAGCATCTGCGGCACGTGCGTGGGTGGGTGGCCTCGCACGGGCAGGAAGGGCGGCTGTCGGGGAGTTGACGGGTGGGGCGCCGGCTTCGGTGGTGGGGGTTGCAGGGGCAGTTCGGCGGGTTGCAGTCGGTGGTCATGGCGTGTCGGCCTTTCCGGTGTCGGCGGTGCGGGCGGAGGTGTGGTGAGCGGGGGTTCGGGCGGCTATTCGGGTGCCTGGGTAGCCGAGCGTCCAGGTGTGGGTGGCGGGGTGTAGGCGGCGGAGGGTTGGACGGCCTGCGTAGGGGCCTTCGCGGGCGGTGTCCGGTGGGGGTGGGTGGTGGTGTGGCTTGGGGGTTACTTGGCGTACGCGCCAGGTGTTGGGGCTGGTCATGCGCTTCTCCGTTCTCGGAATTCGAGGGCCGCCGCCACGTGGTCCTCGGTGGGCAGGTCGGTCCCGGCCAGGTCGGCCAGGGTCCAGGCGACGCGCAGGCAGCGGTCCGCGCCTCGGCCGGTCAGCGCTCCCCGGGACAGGGCTCGGTCGAGCAGGGAGGTCGCCTGCCTCGGCAGGCGGTATTCGCGGCGGAGGACGGGACCCGGGACCTCCGCGTTCGTGCGCCAGCCGTGGCGGGACCAGCGGGCATGGGCACGGGCGCGGGCGTTGGCCACGCGTTCGCGGACTGTTTCCGTGGATTCCGGTTCCGGGAGACCGGCATCCATCATCACGGTGAGCGGACGCATGAGAACGCGCAGGTCTACGCGATCCAGGAGTGGGCCGGAGAGTTTTGATTGGTAGCGGCGCCTGACGCCCGGCAGACAGGTGCAGTCGATGTCCTTCGCGGGCGCGCAAGGGCATGGATTCGTGGCCAATACGAGTTGGAAGCGGGCCGGATAGCGCGCCACACCGTCCCTCCTCGCGATTCGGACCTCTCCTTCTTCCAGGACCGTGCGCAGGGCGTCGAGTTTCGTGGGACCGAATTCCGAGGCCTCGTCGATGAAGAGGACTCCTTTGTGCGCCCGGCTGACCGCGCCCGGTTTCGCCAAGCCGGAGCCGCCGCCCACCAGGGCCACCGTGGAGGTGGACGGGTGCAGGGAGACGAACGGTGGTGTGGCGACCAGTGGTGTCTCCGGTGTGAGGAGTCCGGCGACGGAGTGGACCGCCGTGACGCCCAGCGCGTCCTCCGGGCCCAACGGCGGCAGGAGGCTCACCAGGCGTTCGGCCAACATCGTCTTGCCGGTGCCGGGTGGGCCGGTGAGCAGGACGTGGTGCCCGCCCGCCGCAGCGACCTCCAGCGCCCACCTGGCCTCCGGCTGACCCACCACGTCGGCCAGGTCCGGACCGGGCGGCGGCTGCGCCGGGGTGAACGGCGGCGGGTCGCGCAAGGCCGTCGAGTCGCCGCCCAGCCAGCGCAGCAGGTCGCCCAGTGAATCCGCCCCGTACAGGTCGAGGCCGTCCACCAGGGCTGCTTCGCGGAGGGATGCTGTCGGGACCACCGCGCGGGGCAGGCCGGCGCGGCGGGCCGCGAGGAGTGCTGGTAGGACGCCGCGCACCGAGCGGACCCGGCCGTCCAGGGCCAGCTCGCCGAGCAGGACCGTGCCTTCCAGGCGCTCCGCGGGGACCGCTTGTGAGGCCGCCAGCACCACGCACGCCAAGGCCAGGTCGTAGCTGGAACCGACCTTCGGCAGCGAGGCGGGCGACAGGCCGAGGGTGACCCGTTGGGTTGGCCACTCGTGCCCGCTGTTGCGGATGGCCGCGCGCACCCTGTCCTTCGACTCCTGGAGTGCCGTGTCGGGCAGGCCGATGAGCCTGGTGAGCACGGCGCCCGCGCCCACATCGGCCTCGATCTCCACCGGCACGCCGTCCACCCCGAAGAGGGCGACGCACCACGCTCGTGCCAGTGCCATCTCAGGCTCCTCGCACGTGGTGCAGCCGGACCGGGCCCGTGGGCGGCCACAGGATGCCGATGAGGTCGAACCGGATGCGCAGCCAGCCCAGGCCGTGGGCCCTCAGCCAACGGCGGGCCAGGTCGCCTATTCGGCCCAGCTTCTCCGGGGTCACCGCTTCCAGCGGGTGGTCGTGGGTGGTTCCCGAACGGCATTTGACTTCGCAGACGACCAGTTGTTCGCGATCGGTCGCCACGACGTCCAGTTCGCCGGCTTTGCAGCGCCAATTGCGGGACAGGACCACCAGGCCCTGCTCTTCCAGGTACCGGCAGGCCAGGTCTTCGCCGCGCTTGCCCAGTTCCCGCGTGCTCATTTCCGCCTCCGGGGGTGTCGAGTGGTGTGCCTCGACTGTGGCGGAGGAGGGAAGGGATGCGCCGGCAGCGAATCCGGGATTGTGGACAACTTCAGGGCTGTGGACAACTGGCGCTCGGAAGGCGGAAAAAGGAGAAGGGGTCCACCCGATCGGGTGGACCCCTTCCGCAAGCGGAGCGGCGGGTCAGGAGTTGAACGGGCCGTCCTCGGGCAGGCGCAGGTCGGGCTTGTCGAGTTCTTCGACGTTCACGTCCTTGAAGGTGATCACCCGCACGTTCTTCACGAACCTCGCGGGTCGGTACATGTCCCACACCCAGGCGTCGGACATCCGCACCTCGAAGTAGACCTCGCCGTCCGCGTTGCGGACCTGCACGTCCACCGAGTTGGCCAGGTAGAACCGCCGCTCGGTCTCCACGACGAACGAGAACTGGCTGACGATGTCGCGGTACTCCTTGTACAGCGACAACTCCATCTCGGTCTCGTACTTTTCGAGATCCTCTGCACTCATTACGCCTCCGCGCGGGTCGTGCTCATCGAGTCCGCGCCCCTCCTCGTCGCGAGCCTGCCACCGCTGGTCTGCGGCGATGTTCCATTCTGGACCACGGCGGCGGAAAGCACGTCGCGCGCCACCCGGTGCGGCGCGGTCAACCCGTGCCGGGCCGCCGCCGACGCCACGTTCGCATACGACCAGCGGTGCTCCGCGCTCGGCCCGTGTTCCAGCAGCGCGGCCTGGTGCTCGGCGGTGCTGTAGCCCTTGTGCACGTCGAACCCGTACACGGGGTGTTCGTCGTGCAGCGACGTCATGATGCGGTCCCTGGTGACCTTGGCCAGCACCGACGCCGCGGCCACGCACGCCGCCACCCGGTCGCCCTTGACCACCGGCATGTTCGGCGCGGTCAGGCCCGGCACCGGGAACCCGTCGGTCAACACGTAACCGGGGTGCGCGGACAACCGCGCCACGGCCCGCCGCATGCCCTCGATGTTCGCCACGTGCACGCCGATCAGGTCCACCTCGGCCGCGGGCACCACGATCACCGCGTAGTCGACGGCGCGCTTGAGCACCAGGTCGTACATGCGATCACGGGCGGCGGCGGTGAGCAGCTTGGAGTCCGTCAGGCCCTCGAACCGCGCGGCGTCACCGGGCTTGAGCACGCAGGAGGCGATCACCAGCGGCCCGGCGCACGCACCGCGCCCGGCCTCGTCCACCCCGGCCACCGGGCCGAGGCCGCGCCGGTCCAACGCGGCCTGGAACGCCCAGATGCCCGCGGTCTGCCGTACCTGCGCGCGAGGCGGCTTGCGGATCACCACCCGACCTTATCCCAGCCGCCACGGGCCGGGACCGCGCGTGCCGGCCTCAGCCACGGCGGTCGCGGAACAACCGGACGCGGGCGCGGACGCGACGGCTCACCAACAGCACCGGCCACGCCCCCAGCAGGCCAACGCCCAGCGGCACGGCCGACTGCCACGCGGGCGCGCCCAACGCCACGACCTGCGGGTTGTGGTCGCCGATGCCCTGCCACCGCGACGGCGGCAGCACGACCACCCGCGCCTTGCCCACGACGTTGTCCACCGGCACCAGCCCGGCCTGCGGACCCTTGTCCCGCGCCTGGCACCGCGAGTCGCACGAGTCATTGCGGTTGTCGCCCAGCACGAACAGGTACCCCTCGGGCACCTTGACCTCGGCGAACGAGTCCTGCGACGTCCCGCGGCCCGGCTCCCAGTACAGGTACGGCTCGTCCAGCGGCTTGCCGTCGACCAGCACGCGGTTCTGGTTGTCGCAGCACGACACCGTCTGCCCGCCGACGGCCACGATCCGCTTGACGAAGTCCTCCTTGTTCGCCGTCGGCACCCCGACCAGCGAACCCAGCCCCTGGAAGAACCCGACCACCGGGTTGCTCGGCTCCACCGGCGCGAACTCCTGGTTGATCCAGGCGTCGGGGCCGTGGAAGACCACCACGTCACCCGGCTCCGGGTCGGTGAAGTTGTAGGTGACCTTGTCCACCAGCACCCGGTCGCCGAAGCACGGCGAGGTGCAGCCGTGCAGCGTCTGCTCCATCGACTCCGACGGGATCATGTAGACCCGCGCCAGGAACGTCTGGATCAGGAACGCGAGCCCGACCGCCACGACGATCAGGACCGGCAGCTCACGCCAGAAGGAGCCCTTCTTCTTCTCCTTCTTGCGGGCGCGCCGACGCCACGCCTCGATCTTCTCCTCGTCGGAGGCACGAGACGAGTCCTCGTCGGAGGGGCCGTGCGAAGGTGCGACGTCTACCACCGGCCCAGCGTACCGATCAACCCTGTGTGGACCTGGTCAACCGGCGCCGCAGCCGCTTGCCGAAGAACACCAGCGGGAACGCCCCGAGCAGGCCCATGCCCAGCGGGACCCCGGACTGCCACGCGGGCGCGCCCAGCGCCACGGCCTGCGGGTTGTGGTCGCCGATGCCCTGCCAGCGCGACGGCGGCAGCACGATCACGCGAGCCTTGCCGATCACGTTCTCCTCGGGCACGACGCCGTTGACGCCGCCGCCGCCCTGCCGGCGCGAGTCGGTGGAGTTGGTGCGGTTGTCGCCCATCACCCACAGGTGGCCCTCGGGCACCTTGACCGGCGCGAACGGCTCGTGGTCCTCGGGACCGGTGCCCGGCTGCCAGTAGATGTACGGCTCGTCCAGCGGCTTGCCGTCGACCTTGACGCGGTGCTGGTCGTCGCAGCACTCGACGGTCTGCCCGCCCACCGCGATGACGCGCTTGACGAAGTCGCGCTCGTCCGGCGGCGCGAGGCCGACCAGGGACATCAGGCCCTGGAAGCCGCGCACGACGGGGTTGTCGGACCGGGGCGACTGGAAGTCGTTCTGGCCCCACGCCTCGGGGCCGCGGAACACCACGACCTCACCCGGTTCGATCTCGCCGAAGTCGTAGACCAGCTTGTCGACCAGGACCCGGTCGCCGAAGCACGGGGAGGTGCAGCCGTGCAGCGTCCGCTCCATCGACGCCGACGGGATGACGTACACCCGCGCGAGGAACGTCTGGATCAGGAACGTCAGCGCCAGGGCTGTCGCCGCCAGGACGAGCAGCTCGCGCCACAGCGGGGGCTTCTTCTTCTGGGGTTTGCCCTGGGGCTGCTCGCCCGACGCCGAGCCCTCGGTGGGCTCGGCGTCGGGTTCCTGACCGTCTTCGCCGGCGGAGCGGTGCACGGGTTCTGCCACGTGGGGCAGGCTATCGGTAACGCGTGAATCCGGCGTCAGGAGGCCGGCTTGGCCTCGCGCTTCTCCTTGATCTTGGCGGCCTTGCCGCGCAGGTCGCGCAGGTAGTACAGCTTCGCGCGACGCACGTCGCCGCGGGAGGCGACCTCGATCTCCGCGATGTTCGGGGAGTGCACCGGGAAGGTGCGCTCGACGCCCACGCCGAAGGAGACCTTGCGGACGGTGAAGGTCTCGCGGATGCCACCGCCCTGGCGGCGGATGACCACGCCCTGGAAGACCTGGACGCGCTCGCGGTTGCCCTCGATGACGCGGACGTGGACCTTCAGCGTGTCGCCCGGCCGGAAGCTCGGGATGTCGGAGCGCAGCGACTGGGCGTCAAGAGCGTCCAGGGTGTTCATGGTCCGTCCTCTACGTTTCATTCACTTCCCCAGAGGCACGTGCCATCTCAACTAGCACACGTGCATGGGGGCGGGCTCAAAGCGCACACCGGGCTACCCGGGTGCAGCAACCTGTCCAGTGTGCCAGACGGGGCTGTCGGCGACGAAATCGGGGCTCAGCGCAGGTCGTCGAGCAGCTTGCGGTCGTGCTTGTCCAGCGCGCCCTCGGGGAGGGCGGCGAGCAGGTCCGGGCGGCGCTCCCACGTGCGGCGCAGCGCCTGGTCGCGACGCCAGCGGTCGATCGCCTTGTGGTTGCCCGAGCGCAGCACGTCGGGCACCGCGAGGTCGCGCCACACCTCGGGGCGGGTGTAGGAGGGGCCTTCCAGCAGGCCGTCGGAGAAGGAGTCCTGCGCGGCGGACGCGGGGTTGCCCAGGACACCGGGCAGCAGCCGGACCACGGCTTCCACGATCACCAGCACGGCGACCTCGCCGCCGACCAGCACGTAGTCGCCGATGGACACCTCGTCCACACGCATGCGGCGGGACGCGTCGTCCACCACACGCTGGTCGATGCCCTCATAACGGCCGCACGCGAACACCAAACGCTCTTCGGCGGCGTACTCGTGCGCCAAAGCCTGCGTGAAGGGGCGCCCGGCGGGCGTGGGAACGATGAGACGCGGCGGCTTCTCCCCCGCGCACACCTCGTCAAGCGCGTCGCCCCACACCTGGGGCTTCATGACCATGCCCGGACCGCCGCCGTACGGGCTGTCGTCGACCGCCTTGTGCACGTCGTGCGTCCACTTGCGCAGGTCGTGCACATCGACGCTGATCAGGCCCTTGTCGATGGCCTTGCCGAGCAGCGCGGCGCGCAGCGGGTCGAGGTACTCCGGGAAGATCGTGACGACGTCAATCCGCATCGAGCAGGCCTTCGGGCGGGTCGAGCACGACGCGCTTGCCGGGCACGTCGACCGTGGGCACGATCTGCTTGACGAACGGGACCAGCACCTCGCCGCCGTCCCGCTTGATGACCAGCAGCTCCCCGGCGGGACCGTGCACGACCTCTTGGACGGTGCCCACGAGCGTGCCGTCGAGCAGTTCGGCGCGCAGGCCTTCCAGCTCGTGGTCGTAGAACTCGTCCGGGTCGTCGGTCGGCGGCAGGTCCTCGGTGCTGACGAACAGCAGCGTGCCGCGCAGCAGTTCCGCGACGTCCCTGGTCAGGACTTCCTCGAAACGCACCAGCAGCCGCCCGGAGTGGTTCCGGGCGGCTGCGACGGTGAGGGTGCGACGCGTGCCGTCGCGCAGCTTGCCGACCAGCGCCGAGCCCGCGGCGAACCGCTGCTCGGGTGAATCGGTGCGCACGTCCACGGCGAGTTCGCCGCGGATGCCGTGCGCCTTGGCCACGCGGCCGACGACGACGTCCATGCGCGCGCTCAGCGGTCGGTGTCGACCACGTCGACGCGCACGCCACGACCACCGATGCCGGCCATCACGGTGCGCAGCGCGGTCGCGGTGCGGCCGGAGCGGCCGATCACCTTGCCGAGGTCGTCCGGGTGGACGTGGACCTCCAGCGTGCGACCGCGCCGGGTCGTGACCAGGTTCACCCGGACGTCGTCCGGGTGGTCGACGATGCCCCGAACGAGGTGTTCGAGGGCGTCAGCCAACAAGCTCACGCCTCGTCCTTGGGAGCCTCGGCCTCATCCGCCTTCTTGGCGGCCTTCTTCTTCGGCGTGGTCGCCTCGGTCGTCGGCGCGTCACCGGCCGCGGCGAGCGCGGCGGCGAACAGGTCGGCCTTGGACGGCTTGGGCTCCTTGACCTTCAGGGTGCCCTCGGCGCCCGGCAGGCCCTTGAACTTCTGCCAGTCGCCGGTGATCTCCAGGATGCGCTGGACGGACTCGGTCGGCTGCGCGCCGACGCCCAGCCAGTACTGCGCCCGCTCGGACTTGACCTCGATGAACGAGGGCTCCTCCTTCGGGTGGTACTTGCCGATCGTCTCGATGGCCTTGCCGTTGCGGCGGGTGCGCGCGTCGGCGACGACGATCCGGTAGTACGGCTGACGGATCTTGCCAAGCCGCTGAAGCTTGATCTTGACGGCCACGGGTGTGGGTACTCCTCAGGCTCTCTCTTGCATCGTGCGGGCGCTCCTCACCCGAGTGGGGCACGGGTGGGAGGACCCAGAGGTCTTGGCGCCAGGGCACGGTGAGAGGGACCGACCACGGCGAACAGCCAACCATTCTGCCAGACGGGGTCACTCGACCACGAATCGGGCCACCTCGACGCCCGATCCGGTCAACGCGGCCCGCACCGCGCGGGCGTGTTCGACGGCTCCGGGAGTGTCCCCGTGCAGGCACAGCGAGTCCACCTCGACGGGCACGACGTCACCCGTCACGGCGGCGATCTCACCCTTCTCAGCGAGCCGCAGCACCTGCTCCACCACGGCGTCCGTGCTGGTCAGCACCGCTCCGGGCCGGGTGCGCGGCACCAGCGTGCCCTCGGGGGTGTAGGCGCGGTCCGCGAACGCCTCCCGCACCGGCCGCAGGCCCGCGTCGGCGGCGTGACGAAGAAGACGCGACCCGGGCAGCCCGAGCACCGGCAGGTCCCCGAACGCCCGCACACCCGCGACCACGGCCGCCGCTTGCGCGTCGTGGTGCACGGTCGCGTTGTAGAGCGCGCCGTGCGGCTTGACGTACGACACCCGCGTCCCGGCCGCGCGGGCGCACGCGTCCAGCGCGCCGATCTGGTAGAGCACCTCGTCGGCCAGCTCGCCCGGGTCCGCGTCGATGAACCGCCGCCCGAACCCGGCCAGGTCCCGGTAGGACACCTGCGCGCCCACGGCGACCCCGCGCGCGGCGGCCTCCGCGCACACCCGGCGCATCGTGGACGGGTCGCCCGCGTGGAACCCGCACGCCACGTTCGCGCTGGTCACGATGTCGAGCAGGGCGGCGTCGTCGCCGAGCTTCCAGATGCCGAACCCCTCGCCGAGGTCGGAGTTCAGGTCGATCACGTGGGCATCACCCCGATGGAGACCAGCAGCAGCGTCAGGCCGGGCAGGAAGTTGTTGACCACGTGCGCCACGACGCTCGCGGTGAGCCGGCGGGTGATCAGCCGGGCGATGCCGATCGGCAGGGCGATCACGATCAGCAGGGACGTGCGCAGCGGCTCCAGGTGGCTGGCCGCGAAGATCAGGGTGGTCAGCACGAACGCGGCCCACTGGCTCCACCCCTGCCGCTCGATCGCGCCCCACAGCAGCCCCCGGTAGATCAGCTCCTCGCAGATCGGCCCGACGAAGCACACGTACAGGAACATCGCGATGGCGGCGGCCAGCGGGAGCGCCGCGCCGTCCACCAGCTCGCCGATCGCCGAGGTGGCGTTCTGGTCGCCCACGACGCGCGACCAGACCAGCGCCGCCAGGTAGGTCAGCACCAGGCCCAGCGCGCCGAGCTTGAGGCCGACCTTGACGTCCGCCCAGTTCCACGCCAGCCGCAGGTCCACCAGCGGCCCGTTGCCGCGCACGCGCGTGATGACGACCGCCACGACGGCGGCCAGGACGGTCGGCGCCATCGAGCCGACCAGGATGAACGCCACCGAGGACCCGATGTCGGTGCCGGATGTGCGCGCGACCGCGGTGATGAACACCGCCGAGAGCACGAACACCGCTTCCACCAGCAGGAACGCGCCAAAGCCCCAACGCTGCCCGGTGCGCTCGGGCACCGGCTCACGGCCGACGGCGCGCACGCCCTCGATCAGCCCTGTCGGGGGTTCATCCGGAGGATTCACAGTCGATAACCCTAGCTACGAGGCGCCTACGTACAGGTAGACGGCGGGGAGGAGGTTGTTGGCCGCGTGCGCCACGACGCTCGCCGCGACCCGCCCGGTGATCATCCGGGCGGCCCCGATGGCGAGGCCCTGGGCGAACAGGCTGATGGTGCGCCACGACTCTTCGTGGAGGAACGCGAAGATCAGCGCCGTGAGGCCCAGGATGGCGTACCTGGGGACTTTGTAGTGCTCCAGCGCGCTCCACAGGGCGCCTCTGGTGAGGAGTTCCTCCGTCAGGGGCGCGCCCAGGAAGACGAACAGCGCCGCGCACGCCAGCCAAATGGACTGACCACCGCTCAACGCGCCGATCCGCTCCAGCGAGGAACCGGAGTCGCGGTTGATGCGGAGCAGCACGACTCCGAGTACCCACGCGGCGAGCAGCGACAACCCGCCGCAGGCCAAACCCACCTTGATGTCACGCGCGTGGGGGATGAGCCCGAAGTCCCGCTCCGGACCGTCACCACGCCACCGGGAGACGACGACGGGGCCGAGGCCGAGCAGGACGTTGGGCAGGAAGACCAGCAGCAGCAACGGGCCGAGCACGGGCGGGTCGGTGACGTCGACCTCGGCGAACCGGTCGGCCGTGACGGCGGTGAAGACCAGCGAGGACAGGTGGTAGCCGCCCAGCCCGACGAACAGCGCGAGGAAGCCCCAGTGCGCCCGCCCGGTGTCCCGCCGTTCCTCCACTCGTCCGAACGTAGCGGCACCGGCTGAACGGACCCTGTGCAGGGCTCAAGATCACCCTGACGGCCGCACGGTCAGTGGATGCGACCGCGCAGCATCACCAGCTTGGGGTGCCTCAGGGCTTCCAGGTCGACCCGGGGGTCGGTCTCGTAGACCACGACGTCCGCCGCCGCGCCCTCGGTCAGCGACGGGAAGCCCAGCCACTCCCGCGCGGCCCACGAAGCCGACGCGAGCGCCTTCTCCCGGCTCAGGCCCACGCCGTGCAGGGCGGCGACCTCGTCCACGATCCGGCCGTGGCGGATGCCGCCGCCCGCGTCCGTGCCCGCGTACACCGGCACGCCGGCTTCGATCGCGGACGCGACCGTGGCCTTGTTGCGCGCGTAGAGGTGGCGCATGTGGGCCGCGTACTTCGGGAACTTCTCCGCGCCCGAGTCCGCGATGCCCGGGAAGTTCTCGATGTTGATCAGGGTCGGGACCAGCGCGGTGCCGGCGGCGGCCATCGTGGCGATCGTGTCGTCGTCCAGGCCGGTGCCGTGCTCGACGCAGTCGATGCCCGCCGCGAGCAGGCCGGGCAGGGCCTCGCCGCCGAACACGTGCGCGGTCACCCGGGCCTTCGCCTCGTGCGCGACCTTGATCGCCTCGGCCAGCACGTCGTCGGACCACAGCGGGGCCAGGTCGCCGGTCGAGCGGTCGATCCAGTCGCCGACCAGCTTCACCCAGCCGTCGCCCTGCGCCGCCTGCTCGGCCACGGCGGCGGGCAGGTCGCGCTCGTCCTCCAGCTCGACGCCGATGTACTTGATGTACCGCTTGGGCCGCGCGATGTGCCGGCCCGCGCGGATGATCCGCGGCAGGTCCAGGCGTTCCTGCAGCGGCCGGGTGTCCAGCGGGGAGCCGCAGTCGCGGATCAGCAGCGTGCCGGCGGCGCGGTCGAGCAGCGCCTGGTCCGCCGCCGCCGGCAGGTCGACGGCCCCGTCCGGGCCCAGGCCGACGTGGCAGTGCGCGTCGACCAGGCCCGGCACGAGGTAGCCGCCGTCCACGACGGTCCGCGCGCCGGGCACCGGCCGGGTGCGCACCCGTCCGTTGACCACCCACAGGTCGCGCGGGTCGCCGCCGTCGGGCAGGACGACCCCGCGCAGGTGCAGGCCGGTCACTTCGGGAACTTGAACTTGGTCGGGTCGAAGCCGGGCGGCAGGTCGTTGAGACCGCCGTCGAGGCCGGGCGGGAGCTGGCCCATGCCGGGCGGCATGCCGCCGGGCAGCATCCCGGGCATGCCGGGGAAGCCGCCGCGGATCTTCGGCTGCGTCGGCCCGCGCCCCTTCTTGCCCTTCTTCCCCTTCTTGCCCTTGCCCTTCGGCCCGCGCGCGCCGGGCAGGCCGAACCGGCCGGCCATCTGCGACATCATCTTGCGGGCCTCGAAGAACCGGTTGACCAGGTCGTTCACGTCGCTGACCCGGACGCCCGAGCCGTTGGCGATGCGCAGCCGGCGGGACGCGTTGATGATCTTCGGGTCCTCGCGCTCGGCCGGGGTCATGCCGCGGATGATCGCCTGCACGCGGTCGAGGTGCTTCTCGTCCAGGTTCGCGAGCTGGTCCTTCATCTGGCCCGCGCCGGGCAGCATGCCCAGCAGGTTCGCGATCGGGCCCATCTTGCGCAGGGTGAGCATCTGCTCCAGGAAGTCCTCCAGCGTGAGCTGGCCGGACCCCATCTTCATCGCCGCGGCCTCGGCCTGCTCCGCGTCGAACGCCTGCTCGGCCTGCTCGATCAGGGTGAGCATGTCGCCCATGCCCAGGATCCGCGACGCCATCCGGTCCGGGTGGAAGACGTCGAAGTCCTCCAGCTTCTCGCCGTTGGACGCGAACAGGATCGGCTGGCCGGTCACCTCGCGGACGCTCAGCGCGGCGCCACCGCGGGCGTCGCCGTCGAGCTTGGTCAGCACCACGCCGGTGAAGCCGACGCCGTCGCGGAACGCGGTCGCGGTGTTGACCGCGTCCTGACCGATCATCGCGTCGACCACGAACAGCACCTCGTCGGGCTGCACGGCGGCGCGGATGTCGATCGCCTGGCGCATCATCTCCTCGTCCACACCGAGGCGGCCCGCGGTGTCCACCAGCACGATGTCGTGCTGGGCCCGCTTGGCCTCCTCGATGCCGCGGCGCGCCACGTCCACCGGGTCGCCGACGCCGTTGCCCGGCTCGGGCGCGAACACCGGCACCCCGGCGCGCTCGCCGACGACCTGCAACTGGGTGACCGCGTTGGGCCGCTGGAGGTCGCAGGCGACCAGCATCGGCGTGTGGCCCTGGCCACGCAGCCACTTGGCGAGCTTGCCCGCCAGGGTGGTCTTGCCGGCGCCCTGGAGGCCGGCGAGCATGATCACCGAGGGCGGGTTCTTGGCCAGGTTGAGCCGCCGGGTCTCGCCGCCGAGGATGGCGACCAGTTCCTCGTTGACGATCTTGACGACCTGCTGGGCCGGGTTGAGCGCCTGGGAGACCTCCGCGCCCTTGGCGCGCTCCTTGACCTTGGCGATGAAGGTCCGGACGACCGGCAGCGCGACGTCGGCCTCCAGCAACGCCACCCGGATCTCCCGCGCGGTGGCGTCGATGTCGGCGTCGGAGAGCCGCCCCTTGCCGCGCAGGTTGTTCAGGACCGAGGTGAGCCGGTCGGAAAGGGTGTTGAACACGATGCCGTCAGACCTCGCACGTCGTCGGACCAATGACCACCCGCCAGGGTAGCCGGTCTCAGGTCACGGCCAGCCTCAGGCGGTCGCCCCGGGCCAGGAGCGTCATCGCCTGCCAGCCCCGCGGGGCACGCCCCTCGGCGAACCGGCGGCGCAACCGATCCGCCCGCCTGACGTGCCGGCTGAAGGACCGAGACCGGATCAACCGACCGCGGCCGACCTGCCCGGACAACGCCTGTTCGGCGGTCGCGTCGAGCCACAGGAAGTGCCGTGGCCGGGCGCTCACCAGGCCGACCGCGACCAGGCCGGCGCGGGTGGTGGGCCGGGTGGAGGGCTCGTGGACCAGGAGCAGCCCCGAGGTGAAGAGGGCGAACCACAGGATGCGCAGCCGGTGCACCAGGTGCACCAACGGCCGGTAGAAGCGGTAGGGGAGGGACGCGGGCAGCACGGAACGCAGGTAGCCGCGGACCTGGTCGGAGTCCAGCACCACGGCCGCCGCGCCGCCGGTGTCGACGTCGGCGAGCATGGTCGTCTTGCCCGCCCCGGGCAGTCCCGCGAGCACGACCAGGGATCGGGGCGCCACGGCGACGACGGTCATCGCTTCCATACTAAAGAGACGTTCCGGACGCCTCCGAGTTCCCGGCACCGCCGGCGAAAACCGGCGGGAACCGGCAGAACCCGGAGGCGGTCTGCACCCCTCGAACGGACCGCCCCCGGGTCTTCCGCCGGTGACGCTCCCGCACCGCCCGGCACCGGGCAGCCCCCTCGCGTCACGGGTGACAGCCTGCCCAACGACGCGGGGCCGACGGCAGCGTGAGCACCCCCGATCGGTTGTGCGTAGACCTACGCATCCCCTCAGCGGGCGGCTACCAGGACGGCGCGTTCGATCTTCTTGCGCTGGGCCGCGTCCAGGACCCCGGAAGTGGTGATGGCGAAGGAATCCACGACCGTCGAGCCCAAAGTGGACACCCGGGCCCACACGACGTCCACACCGGACTGCTCCAGCGCGTCGGCCACGTGGTGCAGCAGCCCGATGCGGTCCGCCGCCCGCAGCTCCATGACCACCGAACCCGAGGACTCGTCGTCGAACCACAGCACCTTCGGCGGGGGCGGGTCCTGCGGCGGGCCGCCGTAGTCGCGTTCCTTGGCGGCCAGCTTGTCCGCCAACGGCAGCGACCCGTCCACCGCGCGCGTCAACTGCTCGCGCAACAGCGTCACGTCCGGCAGCGACCCGAACCGCGGGGACACCGTGAACACGTCCACCGCGGCTGCCCCAAGACGATCGACGCTGTGGGCCCCCAGAACCGCCGAGTGGACTTCCAGCGAGTTCAACGCCAGCACGCCCGCCGCCCGCGACAGCAGACCGGGCCGGTCGGGGGCCACCACGGTGACGGTCGCCGCGTGGTCGCCCGGGTCGACCAGCACGTCCGGCTTCCCGGACGCGAGCACGGCCGCCGCCAGGTCCTGTTGCCGCTGGTCCAACGGCTCCGGCTTGGGCAGCGGGTCGCCCGCCATCGCCGCCCGGCAGCGCGCCACCAGGTCGCCGACCAGGGAGGCCTTCCAGTCCGACCACACGCCCGGGCCGGTGGCGATGGCGTCGGACTCGGCCAGCGCGTACAGCAGTTCCAGCAGCACCGGGTCGCCGCCGAGGGTGTCCACGACGCGGCGCACGGTCGCCTCGTCCTCGACGTCGCGCCGGGTCGCGGTGTGCGGCAGCAGCAGGTGGTGGCGGACCAGCGCGGTGAGCGTGGCGACGTCCTGCGGCCACAGGCCCAGCCGTTCGGCGACCTGCGTGGTCAGGGCCGCGCCCACCTCGGAGTGGTCCTGTTGCCTGCCCTTGCCGATGTCGTGCAGCAACGCGCCGAGCAGCAGCAGGTCCGGGCGGGACACGCGGGTGACCAGGCGGGCGGCGTGCGCGGTCGCCTGGACCAGGTGCCGGTCCACCGTCCACACGTGCGCGGCGTCGCGCGGCGGCAGGTCGCGCACCGCGCCCCACTCCGGGAAGAGCCGGCCCCACAACCCGGTGCGGTCCAACGCCTCGACCACGTCGATCAGGCCCGTTCCGCTGCCCAGCAGCGCCAGCAGCTCCTCGCGGGCCTCGCGCGGCCACGGCTGGCGCAGCTCGGGCGCGGAGTCGGCGAGCTTGGCCAGCGTGCCCGCCGCGATCGGGTGCTTGCTGCGGGCGGCGGCGGTGGCCACGCGCAGCAGCAGCGCCGGGTCCCGGCTCGGGACGGCGTCCCTCGCCAGCGCGACCTCCGTGCCGTGCAGCACCACGCCCTCGTCCAACGGACGGCGCGCGGGCTGGCGGCGCAGCGGAGACCGGGCGAACACGCCCAAGCCCCGCTTCGGGACGGCCGCGCGAGCCGTGCGCATGGCCACGTCCACCGCGTACACGATCGTGCGGGCGGCCGACGACATCGCGCGCGCCAACTGGAACCGGTCCGCCAGGCCCAGCGCCGCCGCGACCTCGTCACCGTCCTGCGCCCGCAGCACGTCCCGCGGCTTGCGGGCCACCCGGCGCAGTTCGGTGCGCACGTCCAGCAGCAGCTTGCGGGCCTCGTTCACCTCGGCCGACGGCCGGTCGGTCAGCTGCGCGGCGGACAGCGCGTCCAGCAGCGTCACGTCCCGCAACCCGCCCCGGCCGTGCTTGAGGTCCGGCTCCACACGGTGCGCGATCTCGCCGCTGCGCGCCCACCGGCGTTGCGCCGACTCGGCCATCTCGTCCAGCCGGGTCCGCACGCCCGTCCGCCACGCCTGGCGCGCGCTGTCGGCGAGCCGGGCGCTGATCTCGGTGTCCCCGGCGATGTGCCGGATGTCCAACAACCCCAACGCGGTGCGCAGGTCCCCGGCGGCGACGCGCAGCGCCTCGCCGACCGTGCGCACCGAGTGGTCCAGCCCGATCCCCGAGTTCCACAACGGGTACCAGAGCTTCTCCGCGACCTCGTCCACGCCCTTGTGCCCGTTGTGCACCAGGAGCAGATCGAGGTCGGAGTACGGCACCAGCTCGCGCCGGCCCAGTCCCCCCACGGCGACCAGGGCCAGCCCGCTGCCCGGTCCACCCACGCCGGCCTGCGAGGCGTGCGCGGTGAGCCAGAACTCGTGCAGGTCCACCAGCGCCTCGCGCAACGACTCCCCCGTCAGACGGCGCCGACCTGGCGCGAGCAGGCGGTCCCTCGCTCGCACCAGGTCGTCAGCCGTGACGACGGCCGCCTCGGCGTTGTCCATACGGCCGTCCCCCATCTCTACAGCGCGTCGGTGCCGCGCTCCCCGGTCCGGACCCGGATGACCGTGTCGACCGGGGTCACCCAGACCTTCCCGTCGCCGATCTTGCCGGTGCGGGCGGCCTCGACCACCGCGTCCAGCACCTTGTCCACGGCGGCGTCGTCGATGAGCACCTCGACGCGCAGCTTGGGCACGAAGTCCACGGCGTACTCGGCGCCCCGGTAGACCTCGGTGTGGCCCTTCTGGCGGCCGTAGCCCTGGACCTCGCTGACGGTCATGCCCAGCACGCCCAGCTGCTCCAGCGACGCCTTCACGTCGTCCAGGGTGAACGGCTTGATGATGGCGGTGACCAGCTTCATGACTTGTTGCTCCCCTCAAGGACCGCGGTGGCGCCGGCGGCGACACTCGGCTTGGTGTTGCCACGCGAACCGAGGCCGCTGCCGAACTCGTACGCGGTCTCCGCGTGCTCGGCCTCGTCGATGCCGCCGACCTCGGCCTCCTCGTCGGCGCGGAAGCCGACGACCAGCTTGACCAGGTAGCCCAGGACCAGGCTCAGGACGAAGGAGTACGCGAGCACGGCCAGCGCGCCCACCGCCTGCCGCCACAGCTGGTCCACGCCGCCACCGTAGAACAGGCCGTTGATGCCCGCCGGGGCCGCGGAGCTGGCGAAGAAGCCGATCAGGATGGTGCCGGACAGGCCGCCGACCAGGTGGACGCCGACCACGTCGAGCGAGTCGTCGAAGCCGAAGCGGTACTTCAGGCTGACCGCCAGGGCGCACAGCGCGCCGGTGATCGCGCCGATCGCGATGGCGCCCAGCGGGGTCACGGCGGAGCAGGCCGGGGTGATCGCGACCAGGCCGGCGACGATGCCCGAGGCCGCGCCCAGCGTGGTGGCGTTGCCGTCGCGGACGCGCTCGACCACGAGCCAGCCGAGCATGGCGGCGGACGTGGCGACCAGGGTGTTGACGAAGGTGACGCCGGCGGTGGTGTTCGCGGCGAGCGCGGAGCCCGCGTTGAAGCCGAACCAGCCGAACCACAGCAGACCGGCGCCGAGGACGACCAGCGGCAGGCTGTGCGGCTTCATGCGGTCCTTGGGCCAGCCGACGCGCTTGCCCAGCACGATCGCCAGGGCGAGACCCGCCGCACCGGCGTTGATGTGGACGGCCGTGCCGCCCGCGAAGTCGATCGCGAGGAGCTTGTTGGCGATCCAGCCGCCGGGGTCGACGACGTTGCCGTCGGCGTCCTTGCCGTCGAAGTCGAACACCCAGTGCGCGACCGGGAAGTAGACGAGCAGCGCCCACAGGCCGGCGAACAGCAGCCACGGACCGAACCGGGCGCGGTCCGCGATCGCGCCCGAGATCAGGGCGACGGTGATGATCGCGAACATGGCCTGGAAGCCGACGAAGACGGTGGCCGGCACGGTGCCCGAGAGGGCCTCCTTGCCCAGCAGGCCGTCCAGGCCGAAGAACTCGAACGGCTTGCCCAGCAGGCCGGCCCCGACATCGGTGCCGAACGCGGTGGAGTAGCCGACCAACACCCAGAGCACACCGACCACGCCGATCGCGCCCAGGCTCATCATCATCATGTTGAGCACACTCTTGGACCGGACCATGCCCCCGTAGAAGAAGGCAAGTCCGGGGGTCATCAGCAGCACCAGTGCGGAGCTGGTGAGCAACCAGGCGGTGTCCCCTGTATCCACGTCGACCTCCACTGCACGTCGGTTGCGGAGGAGCATCGATACGTCCTGTTTCGCGCGGTCACGTGCCAGGTTTCGCGCGGGTGAACTGTCCTGGGGCTGGTGTTACGGGCACGTTTCGCACGCTTGAAGGGACGGTTTTCGGCTGCAACCAGCTCGGGAGGTGCGGTTGTGCGTCGTGACGGACCGTGCGCGGGAAGGCGAACGGGCCGCCCCCGAATCGGGGACGGCCCGTTCGAAGTGGTGCGGGTCAGCCGCGCCAGCCGGGCAGGCCGGGCTTCGGGCCCGCGGGCAGCTTGGAGATGCCCGTGTCCGCCGTCGTCAGGGACGGCTGCGGTTCGACCGCCGCGCAGCGGGTGCCGTCGCGCGGTGCCTTCAGTTCGACCAGGTACTTGTCCGTCGCCCCCATCGTGCAGGCGCTCCGGTCGTACACGCCGTGGCCCCAGCCCTCGTAGGTCAGCAGGACCGTGGTGTCGCGGCTCTGCCGGTGGGCGTTGACGGCCCACTCGTAGCCCGTCGCCGGGTCGTGCAGGGCGTTCATCATCAGGATCTTCGGCGCGTGCTTGATGCGCAGCCGGTGCTGCGGGTTGTTCACCTTCTCCGGCAGGCCGACGCAGCCGGCGATCGCGTAGTGCCCCAGGGAGGAGCCGCGCATGTGCGGGGCCAGCTGGTTCGCCCGCGCGACGAGTGCCGCCAGCTCGCGGTGGTTCTTCACGCGCATCGCCCAGTCCTGGCAGAACACCGCCGGGAACGGGTTGTTCACCGTCACCGGCTCGGCCGCGAAGCCCGTCGGCGCGGCGCCGCTGCCCGACAGGGCCAGGAGCCACTCCGCCAGCGGTGCCCAGTCCGGGCCGTAGAACGCGCTGAAGGCGTTGCCGATGATCAGGTCCGCCGGGATCTTGCGGCTCGGGTCGCCCGGCGCGGTGATCTCGCCGCGGTCGGCGCGGGCCAGCAGGTCGTCCCAGAACTTCGCCACGTCACGGCCGTGCAGCGCGCAGGACGTGGTCCGCTCGCACCACTTCACGAACTCGGTGAACGCGTCCTCCGCCGCCACCGCCTCGGTCTCGTTGAAACGCCACGTCCCCAGGCTGTGGTCCATGTTCGAGTCGATGACCATGGCGCGGATGTTGCGGCCGTAGCGCTCGGCGTACTGCTGGCCGATCAGCGTCCCGTAGGACACGCCGTAGTAGTTGATCTTGCGCTCGCCGAGCGCGCGGCGCAGCGCGTCGATGTCGTTGGTGACCGCGATGGTGTCGGCGTGGTCGTAGATCGGACCGCTGTGCTCGCGGCAGTCCGCGGCCAGGTCGCGGTTGTACTGCGCGAGGGCGTCGAACTCGGCCTGGTTGGCCGGGTAGATCGACACCTGCTTCTCCAACATCTCCAGCGAGCACTTCACCGCGGCGCTGCGCGCGACGCCGCGCGGGTCGAAGCCGACGATGTCGAAGCGGTCCTGGACGTCCTTGCTGAAGAACCGGTCGGCCCCCAGCGCGAAGTTCACGCCGGACCCGCCGGGCCCGCCCGGGTTGATCACCATCGCCCCGATCCGCTTGGCGGGGTCGAGGGCCTTGCGCCGCGCCACGGCGAGGTCGAACTTCTCGCCGCGCGGGTTCGCCCAGTCGATCGGCAGCTTGAGCGTGCCGCACTCCACCTCGGGCAGTTCGGGGCACGGCTTCCAGTCGATCGGCGCGGCGAGCGCCTGGACGTCGGCGTCGAGCGGCGTCGCGTCCGCGGGGTCCGCGGACGCGACCGACGCGGTGCCGGCGACGAGCGCCACCACCGCGCCGACACCGCCCAACGCTCGGAAGATCGGTCGCACAGGTTCCTCCCTAGTTCCTGTCACCGTTCAGTCACCCTTTGGGGTGACCGCAGGCTTTCAGGGGCGTGAACTGGCGCACAACCGACTGAAGTCGCAGACGGCGTCAGCCCGAAGGCTGACAACCGCGCACTAACGGGTGAGTTCGTCGTACCGGGCGGTGAGCTGGTCGAGGCCCGTGGCGGTCAGGGAGCCGAACAGCCGCATCCGGGCCATACCGCCGTCCGGGTGGATGTCGAGGCGCGCGTGCGTGGCTTCCGGGCCCTCCACGCGGAAGCGGTGCCGCGTGTCGGGTTGCAGGCGGGTGAGCGGGAGCAGGTCGAACCACTCGGCCGGGTCCTTGCGGGCGTCCCGGCCGCGCACGGACGCCCAGCCCGGCGCGTTGCCCTTGAAGTGGGTGGTGTCCAGTTCCGCGAGGTGTACGACACCGGGCGCGGCGAGGGCGATCTCCACCCACTCGTTGCCCTCTTCCCGGCGGCGGGCGGTCTCCCAGCCCTCGCCCATCGAGGCCGCGTCGCCGGGGGAGATCAGGTTGCCGGGACGGCCGAAGAAGTCGTTGCTGCACCCGGCGACCGCCGCGCCGTTCTCCAGCGCGGCCAGGTCGAGAGCGCCCGGGACCAGCAGCGCCGGGTCGGGTACGGGGGAGCCGTGCACCCGCAGGCGGGCCACGCCGCCGTCCGGGTGGATGGTCAGGCGGACGTGCGTGCACCGGCGTTCCACGTCCACGTCGAAGTAGTGCTTCCGGTCGCCGCCGAGGGGCGACCTGGGCACGAGCGGCTCCCAGTCGGTCAGCTCGTCCGGGCTCGGGTAGCCCGGCGCGTGCGTGCCCTCGACGCTCGCGAACGGCGGGTAGTTGCCCTTGAACCACGCCGTGTCCACCACGACCCCGCGCACCACGCCGGGCATCCCCAGCCGCACCACGGCGCTGTCCGAACCCGGCTCCCGACGCCGCCGGGTCTCCCACCCGTCGTAGACCTGCCCCTTGTGGCCGAACGTGTGGGGCCGGTACTCGGCCTCCGCCGGGGTGATCAGGTTCTCCCGCTCGGCGAACAGCTCGTCGTTGGCCCACACCACGCTCCCGCCGACCGCGCGGGAGGCCAGGTCGGGCAGCCGGGTCCAGGTGGGTGTCATGCGTCTCCTCTGCTCAGCAGCCGGCCGGTGGGCCGGTCTCCGGTGATCCTGTTGCCCCGCAACCACGTCTGCCGCACGACCCCCGCCAGCGGGCGGCCGTGGTAGGGCGTGACGGGGTTGCGGTGGTGCAGCTTCGCGCGGTCCACGACGAAGGCGTCGTCCGGCGCGAACACGGCGAAGTCGGCGTCGCGACCGGGTGCGATCGCGCCCTTGCGGGTCAGCCCGACCAGGTCGGCCGGGGCGGTGGCCATCCAGCGGACCACGTCGGTGAGGGCGTGGCCGCGCTGCCGGGCCTGCGTCCACACGGCCGGCAGGCCCAGTTGCAGGCTCGCGATCCCGCCCCACGCGGTGGCGAAGTCGCCCTCCTTCAACTCCGGCGTGCACGGCGAGTGGTCGCTGACGACCAGGTCCACCAGCCCGTCCGCGAGCCCCCGCCACAGCAGCTCGCGGTTGGCCGCGTCGCGGATCGGCGGGCAGCACTTGAAGTGCGTGGCCCGGTCGCCGATCTCCTCCGCGACGAAGGTCAGGTAGTGCGGGCACGTCTCGGCCGTCACGCGCAGCCCGGAAGCGCGGGCCTCCCGCAGCGCGGGCAACGCCTCCCCGCTGGACAGGTGCAGCACGTGGACGCGGGCGTCGGTCTCGCGGGCCGCCGCCAGGAGGCCGCTGATCGCCTGCCCCTCGGCGTGGTGCGGCCGGGACGCCAGGAAGTCGCGGTAGCCGGGACCGGACTCGGTCACGTGGCCCGGGTGCTCGGCGTGCACGATCGCCAACGCGTCCACGGTCCGCAGCTCGCGCAGCGCCGCCCGCAGCTCGTCGTCCTCGACGTGCGGGAACTCGTCCACGCCGGAGTGGATCAGGAAGCACTTGAACCCGAACACCCCCGCCTCGTGCAGCGGCACCAGGTCGGCCGCGTTGCCGGGCACGATCCCGCCCCAGAACCCGACGTCCACGTGCGCGTTGCCCTCGGCCGCCTCGCGCTTGACCTCCAGCGCGGCCACCGACGTGGTCGGCGGCAGGCTGTTGAGCGGCATGTCCACGATGGTCGTCACGCCGCCGGCCGCCGCCGCGCGGGTCGCGGTCGGGAACCCCTCCCAGTCGCTGCGGCCCGGGTCGTTGACGTGGACGTGCGTGTCCACCAGACCGGGCAGCAGCACCTCGTCGTCGGCCAGTTCCACCACCCGGTCGCCGGACAGCTCGTCGGGCCCGGTGACGGCCGCGATCCGACCGTCCCGGACGCCGACGTCGGCCGCCCGCTCGCCCTGCGGCGTGATCACCCTGCTCGCGCGGAACACCAGGTCCATGCGGGTCACTCTCCCAGCCAGTCGGCGGCGATGCGACCGGCCAACCGCTCCAGCAGCGGCTCCGGCTCGGCCAGGCAGCGGGTCAGGTCGGGCTCCACGTCCAGCAGCGCGTACGCGGCGCGCAGGCCCAGCTCGGCGGGGTCGACGGAGGTCCGGCCGGCGACGGCGACGGTGGGCACGGACCCCGCCGCCGACGCCACCCCCGCCGGCGCCTTGCCGTGGCGGGTCTGGGCGTCCAGCGACCCCTCGCCGGTGACCACCAGCCGGGCTCCGGCGACCGCCTCGGCGAACCCCACCAGCTCCAGCACCACCTCGATGCCGGGCCGCCGGGACGCGCCCAGCACGGCCAGCGCGGCGAACCCGATGCCGCCGGCCGCGCCCGCGCCCGGCACGTCGACGTACTCCGGCCCGATCTCGCGGGCGTACCGCGCCAACCGCTCCTCCAACACCTCGACCTGCTCGGGCGTGGCCCCCTTCTGCGGCCCGTACACCGCCGCCGCGCCCGACGGCCCGAGCAGCGGGTTGTCCACGTCGCCGGCCAGCACCACTTCCACGTCGGCGAAGTCGCGGTCGCCGATGGCTTCGAGCATCCCGCGACCGCCGTCGGTGCACGCGCTGCCGCCGACCCCGAGCACGATCCGCCGGGCGCCCGAGTCCAGCGCGCTGACCAGGAGTTCACCCACACCCCGGCTGGTGGCCGTCAGCGGGGCCGGCTCGTCGAGCAGCGCCAGGCCCGCCGCCGACGCCACCTCGACCACGGCGGTCGCGCCGCGCACGGCGAAGCTCGCCGCCACCGGCTTGCCCACCGGGCCGGTCACCCACCGACCGACCCGCAGGAAGCCGGCGGCCACGGCGGCGTCGACCGTGCCGTCACCGCCGTCGGCCACCGGCAGGCTGCGCACCGCCAGGCCCGGGACCGCCTCCCGCAGGCCGCGCTCGACCGCGGCGGCGACCCGCGGGGCGGACAGCGTCCCCTTGAACTTGTCGGGCGCGACGACGACGTGGCTCATCAGGGCAGCGGCTCGTACTCGCGCATCGCCGCGATGGACGTGCCGTTGGCGGTGTTGCCCTCGCGCTCGATCATGATCTCGACCAGGACCGGCCGGCTGGTGCGCTCGGCCTCCTTGCGGGCCCACTCCAGCGACTCCCGGATGCGGCCCGGTTCGGTGACCCGCGTGCCGGAGCACCCGTAGGCCTCCATGATCTTGACGTTGTCCGAGCCGTTGGTGTCGTAGTGGATGTCCACCTCGTACTCCATGTCGTAGCCGCCGTGGTCCTCGGCCATCCGGATCAGGCCCAGGTACTCGTTGTTCAGCATGATCAGCACGAACGGGACGTCGTACTGCGCGCCCACGGCCAACTCCTCGACCAGGAACTGGAACGAGTAGTCGCCGACGATGCCGACCACCTCGGCGTCCGGCTCGGAGTTCTTGAGCGCCTTCTTCACGCCGATCGCCGCCGGGATCTCCCAGCCGAGCGGACCGGCCTGGCCGCACACCTGGTAGTGCCGCGGCTTGTGCGCTTTCTGGTGCTGGCCCGACCAGATCTGGTACAGCCCGATGGCGGTGACGAAGTACGTGTCCGGCCCGTAGAACTCGTTGATCTCCTTGAAGACCCGGGGAGCCTTCACGGGGACGGTGTCGAAGTCCTCGCGCCGCAACAGGGTCCGCTTCAACTCGGCGCACCGTTCGGTCCACGCGTTGGGCCGCGCCGCCGCGCGTTCGCGAGCGAGCTTCAGAAGCGCTTGCAGGAACAGCTTCACGTCCGCCACGACACCGAGGTCCGGCCCGAACACCTTGCCGATCTGGGTCGGCTCGACGTCCACGTGGATGAACTTGCGCTCGCCCCGGTAGGTGGCCAGGTCGCCGGTGTGCCGGTCGCCGAACCGCGCGCCCAGCGCCAGCACGAGGTCCGATTCCAGGAAGGAGGCGTTGCCGTAGCGCTGGGAGGTCTGGATGCCGGTCATGCCCGCGTACAGCGGGTGGTCCTCGTCGATCGCGCCCTTGCCCATCAGCGTCGCCTGGACCGGGACCTGGAGGTGCTCGGCCAGGGCCCGCAACTGCTCCCCCGCCTCGGCGAGGATCACGCCGCCGCCCGCGAGCAGCAGCGGGCGTTCGGCGGCCAGCAGCATCTCCAACGCGCGTTCGACGCGGGCCGGGTGCGGTTCGGGCTTGGCGACCGGCAGCGGGGCGTCGATGGCCGCGTCCCACTCGATCTCCTGCTTCTGCACGTCGATCGGCAGGTCGATGAGGACCGGGCCGGGCCGGCCCGAGCGGGCGATCCGGAAGGCCTCGCGGAAGATCCACGGCGCCTGCGCGGCCTCCTTGACCTGGACCGCCCACTTGGTGACCGGCGCGGCGATGGCCACGATGTCCACCGCCTGGAACGCCTCCTGGTGCAGCTTGGAGGTCGCCGCCTGGCCGGTGACGCACAGGATCGGCACGGAGTCGGCCTGCGCGGTGTAGAGGCCGGTGATCATGTTGGTGCCAGCCGGGCCGGAGGTGCCGATCGCGACGCCGACGTTGCCGGTGGTGCGGGACCACCCGTCGGCCATGTGCGTGGCGCCCTCCTCGTGGCGGACGATCAGGTGCTCGATCGTGCCGTCGGTCTCCAGCGCCTTGTAGAGCGGGAGGATGGCCGCGCCGGGGCAGCCGAACACGGTGTCGATGCCCTCGGACTTGAGGACGTCGACGACCGCCTGCATGACGGGAACCCTGGCCATCAGGCCCTCCCTGCGAAGTTCTCGATGACCTTGAGCAGCGCCGAGTGGTCCAGGGAGCCGTACCCCCGGGCGCGCGCGGACGCGATGAGCTGGGCGATGAGGCCCGTGACGGGCAGCGCGACGTCGACCTGGCGGGCGGCGGCCAGCGCGATGCCCATGTCCTTGTGGTGCAGGTCGATCCGGAAGCCCGGCTGGAACTCGCGGGCGACCATGCTCTCCCGCTTGAGGTCCAGGACGCGGTTGGCGGCCAAGCCGCCGGCGAGCACGTCCAAGCCGGCCTTGGCGTCCACACCGGACGCCTCCAGCAGCACGATGGCCTCCGCGACCAGCGCGTAGATGCCGCCGACCATGAGCTGGTTGGCCGCCTTCACGACCTGGCCCGCGCCGTGCGGACCCACGTGCACGACGGTCTTGCCGAGCACCTCGAAGATCGGCCGGGCCGCCGCGAAGTCGGCCTCGTCGCCGCCGACCATGATCGACAGCGTGGCCTGCTTGGCACCGGTCTCGCCGCCGGACACCGGGGCGTCCAGGACCCGCACACCCTTCTTGGCGGCGGCTTCGGCAACGGCCAGCGAGGTCTCGGGGCGGATGGTGCTCATGTCGATCAGGAGCGTGCCTTCGGCGACGACGTCGAGCACGGTGCCCAGGACGACGTCCTCCACCTGCGGGTGGTTGGGCAGCATGGTGATGACGACGTCCGCGCCGCGGGCCGCCGCGGTTACGTCGGCGGCCGCCGTGCCGCCCGCCGCGGTGAGCTTGGCCAGGGCGTCGGGGTTGAGGTCGAAGCCCGTCACGTCGTGGCCGGCGGCGACGAGGTGGCCGGCCATGGGCGTGCCCATGATGCCCAGCCCGATGAATCCGATCCTGCTCATGCGTAGTCCTTAGGTCCGAACAGCCAGTCGAAGTCGGGGACGCCGTCGCGGAAGACCGTCGCCTTGTACTCCAAGCCGACGAAGCCCTCGTAGCCGCCGGCGTCGAGCTTCGCGAGCAGCCCCGACAGGTCGAGGTCACCGGTGCCGGGCTCGCCGCGGCCGGGCGCGTCGGCGATCTGGACGTGCCCGATGCGGTCGACGTGCGCGGTGAGGGCGTCGAGGTCGTCGCCGTTGACGGCGAGGTGGTAGAGGTCGGCGAGCAGGGCGAGGTTGTCGCGGCCCGCCGCGTCGAGCACGGCCAGCGCGTCCGCCGCGGTGCGCAGCGGGTGGTCCGGCGCGCCCGAGAGGGGTTCGACGACCACGGTCGCGCCGATCTCGGCGGCGACGTCGGCGGCGTGGCGGAGGTTCTCCAGGGCCGCCGGGGTGGTCGGGAAACAGCCGTGCAGCGCGTTGAGGGTGCGGCAGCCGAGGCGGTCGGCGAGGCCCACCGCGACCTCCACGTTCGCCCGGAACTCCGCCTCGCGGCCGGGCCACGCCACCAGGCCCCGGTCGCCGGCGGGCAGGTCGCCCGCGAAGAAGTTCAGGCCGACCAGGCGTACGCCCGCGTCCCGGACCGCCGCCTCGAACGCGTCGAGTTCGCCCGTCGGGGGCACGGCCTCGGCGAACGGCCACCAGAACTCGACCGCGTCGAACCCGGCCTTCCTCGCAGCGGCGGGCCGTTCCAGCACCGGCAGGTCGGTGAACAGGATCGACAGGTTGACGTCGTACCGCATCTCTCGGCTTCCTTCCACAATGCGGAAGCTATCTTCCGTACATCGAGAGAGTAGGCACGGCTCGCGGACCGGCGCAAGACTGTTGACACGCTCGGAGGCCGCTCGTACCGTCCCTTATGGCGGAAATGAGTTTCCGCGATACAGAAAAAGGGAGCCCCTGGTGACCGATCTGCAAGGGTTCAACTCCGCACCGGCCGAGCAGCTCCGCCCGCTGCTCACCGAATGCCTCGCCGTGCCGCGGTGGGTCGAGGCCGTCCTCGCCGGCCGCCCGTACGCGAGCGAGGAAGCGCTCCTCGCCGCCGCCGACGACGCCGCGTCCCTCACCGACGACGAGGTGCGCGCCGCCATCGCGGGCCACCCGCGCATCGGCGAGAAGGCCAAGCACGGCGGCGTGTCCGCCCGGTGGTCGGCGGCCGAGCAGTCCGGCGTGGCCGAATCGCTCGCGGACCGACTCAAGGCGGCCAACGCCGCGTATGAGGAGCGGTTCGGGCACATCTACCTGGTGTGCGCCACCGGCCTGAGCGGCGAGCGGATGTTGGACGACCTGGCCGCGCGCATGGCCAACGACCCGCGCACCGAGACGCGCGTGGTCAACGGCGAGCTGCGCAAGATCGCCGCACTGCGCCTGCGGAAGGTGCTCCACCCCCACGAAACGCAAGGGAGCTGACCGATGGCCATCGTCTTGGGCCCGAACCAGTACGGCAAAGCGGAGAACCGGCTCGTCACCGTGACCCGCGACGGCGATGTGCACACCATCAAGGACCTGACGGTCAGCACCTCACTGCGCGGCGACCTCGCCGAGACCCACCTGACCGGCGACAACGCCGCGGTCCTGGCCACCGACACGCAGAAGAACACCGTCTACGCCTTCGCCAAGGAGGCCCCGGTCGGCGAGATCGAGGACTTCGCGCTGCGCCTCGGCCGCCACTTCGTGTCCTCGCAGGAAGCCATCACGGGCGCTCGCGTCCTCATCGACGAGCACTCGTGGAACCGGATCGAGGAGAACGACCACTCGTTCGTGCAAGGCTCGAACGAGAAGCGGACGACCGCGGTCACGGTGGAGGGCGACCAGGCCTGGGTCGTGTCGGGCCTGAAGGACCTGGTGGTCCTGAAGTCCACGGGCTCGGAGTTCCACGGCTACCCGCGCGACAAGTACACGACCCTGAAGGAGGTCACCGACCGCATCCTGGCCACGTCGGTGACCGCGCGCTGGCGCTACCAGGGCAGCGGGATCGACTGGGCGAAGAGCTTCGCGGAGATCCGGGCCGTCCTGCTGCGGACGTTCGCGGCCAAGCACTCGCTGTCGTTGCAGCAGACGCTGTACGCCATGGGCGAGGCGGTGCTGGAGGAACGGCCGGAGGTCGCGGAGGTGCGGCTGTCGATGCCGAACAAGCACCACTTCGTCGTGGACCTCTCGCCGTTCGGGCTGGAGAACGACAACGAGGTGTTCTACGCGGCGGACCGGCCGTACGGGCTGATCGAGGGCACGGTCCTGCGCGACGACGCCGAAGACCCCGGCCAGGCCTGGTACTCGCTGCCGGCGTTCTGACCGACCCTCCCCGCACCGACTCGCAGGAGGCCGTCCGTGGCGGTCCTGCTCGTCGGCCGGCGTCGGTCAGGGCGTTCGGCGGGCCAGGGCGCGCAGGTCGGACAGGGCCAGACCGGTCAGGGCGTGGAGTTCGGCCTGGTCCACCGCCCCGCAGTCCAGGGCGCGCAGGAACGACGTGGACAGGGCCTGGGCGGTGGCGGGTTCGTCCAGGACCGCCCCGCCCGCTTTGTCGACATATGCCTTCAGCCGCTCGGCTTCCGCCTCCAGGGTTTCGCGGTAGTACGCGTACACGGCGGCGTAACGGGTCACCAGTTGCGCCGGGTGGAGGTCCCAGCCCTGGTAGAAGCCGTGCGCCAGCGAGCGGCGGACCAGCGCGTAGTGCGTGCGCCAGCCGTGTTCGACGTTGTCCCCGGTGGGCAGGACGTTGGTGGAACCGTCGGACAATTCCACGCCGTGGCCGGCCGCCGACACCTGCATGACGTTGCGGGCGAAGTCGCACGCCCCGTGCGCCAGGTGCTGGTGCGCGGCACCCAGGCCGCAGCTCGCCGTGTAGTCGTAGGTGCCGAAGTGCAGGGCGGTGACGCGTCCCCGGCCGGCCTCGATGAGCCGCGGGACGGTCAGGCGACCCTTGGTGTCCACAATGGACTGCGTGGTCTCGATCTGGATCTCGAAGCGGAGGTCCGCGCCGAGCAGGTCGAGGACGTCGGTGAAGACCTCGACCTGCGCCACGGAGGTCACCTTCGGGAACGTGACCACGAAACCCGGCGGCACCTCGCCCAGGGTGGTGACGAAGACGTCGAGGGTGCGGAGGCCGCGTTCCAGGAGTGCCCTGGTGTCGAAGGACTTCATGCGCAGGCCGAACCGGCTCGGCGCACGGCCCGCGGCCACCCAGTCGCGGACGACCAGGGCGGTGCGCTCGGCGTCGGCGTCCTCGGCGTCCTCGGTTGGCCGGACGCCGTAGCCGTCCTCGAAGTCGATCCGCAGGTCCTCCACCGGTTCCGCTTCGAGCTTCGCCCGGACGCGCCCGTACAGGTCCTCGGGCACGCCCAAGAGCGCGGCGAAGTCCTTCGGCGAGTACTTCTCCAGTGCCGCAAGCGCTTGCGCGCCCCACTCGGCGGGGGTGGAGGCGTGCACGCGGTCCGCCGGCACGTAGCACGTGTGCACCGGCTGGCGACCCGACGGCGAGCGCGGGTCCACGGCGGACAGCCGCGCGGTGAGCGCCGCGACCGCCGCCGGGTCCAGGGACGTCCGCGGCACGTCAGATCCGCTCGTAGGCGGGCAGCGTCAGGAAGTCCACGAAGTCGTCGGCCAGCGCCACCTGCTCGAACAGCTCCACCGCCAGGTCGAGGTGGTCGCCGTCGAGCTTGGCCCGGGTGTCGGCGAGGACCGAGCGGACGAGGTCGGCGGTGACCGGCGTGCCGTCGTCCAGCACGACCCCGTTGTGCACCCACTGCCAGATCTGCGACCGGGAGATCTCGGCGGTGGCCGCGTCCTCCATCAGGTTGTGGATCGCCGCCGCGCCGTTACCCGCGAGCCACGACAGCAGGTAGCGCACGCCCACGTCCACGGCACTCTCCAGGCCGGCGCGGGTGGCGTGGCCGCCGGCGGACCCGAAGTCGAGCAGGTCCTCGGCCCGCACCGAGACGTCCTCGCGGAGGTTGGCGAGCTGGTTGGGCTGGTCGCCCAGCCTGGCGTCGAAGATCTCCCGGCACACCGGGACCAGGTCGGGGTGGGCGACCCAGCTGCCGTCGAAACCGTCGTCGGACTCGCGGGTCTTGTCGTCGCGGACCTTCGCCAGCGCCTGTTCGGTGACCTCGGGGTCGCGACGGTTGGGGATGAACGCGGCCATGCCGCCGATCGCGAACGCGCCCCGCTTGTGGCAGGTGCGCACGAGCAGTTCGGTGTAGGCGCGCATGAACGGGGCCGTCATGGTGATGCTGTTGCGGTCGGGCAGCACGTAGTCGGCGCCCGCGTCGCGGAAGTACTTGATGATGCTGAACAGGTAGTCCCAGCGGCCGGCGTTCAGGCCCGAGGCGTGGTCGCGCAGTTCGTAGAGGATCTCCTCCATCTGGAACGCGGCGGGGATCGTCTCGATCAGGACGGTGGCGCGGATCGTGCCGTGCGGGACGCCCAGCTCGGCCTGCGCGGCGGTGAAGACGTCGTTCCACAGGCGGGCTTCCAGGTGGCTCTCCATCTTCGGCAGGTAGTAGTACGGCCGGCCGAGCGAGGCGTTGTGGAAGAAGTGCAGGCCGAAGTCCACCAGCGCGCCGACGGCGGGCCGGCCGTCGACCTCGATGTGCCGCTCGGGCAGGTGCCAGCCGCGGGGCCGGACCACGATCGTCGGGTGGTCGCCCTCCTTGAGGGAGTAGTACTTGCCCTCGGGCGACTGGTGGTCGATCGTGCCGCGGGCGGCGTCGTAGAGGTTGACCTGGCCGGAGACGACGTTGTGCCAGTGCGGGGTGTTGGCGTCCTCCAGGTCGGCGAGCCACACCTTGGCGCCGGAGTTGAGGGCGTTGATCGTCATCTTGCGCTCGGTGGGGCCGGTGATCTCGACGCGGCGGTCGCGCAGCGGCTCCGGGGCCTCCGCCACCCGCCAGTCGGACGCGCGGATGTGCGCGGTCTCGTCGAGGAAGCCCAGCGGCCGGCGGTCGGCGCGCCTGGCGACCAGCTCGTCCCGGGTGGCGGCGAAGGCGCGGTGCAGGCCGGCGACGAAGTCCAGCGCGTCCGGGGTCAGGATCTGCTCGCCGCGCTCGACCTCGCCGCCGAGCACGCGGATACCGGACATGGTTCCCACCTTCCTGGCGCTGATTTCTACTTCGCGGACTATAGTTATCGCATCGCGGAACGGCAACGGAGGGTTGGTCGAGATGGCACGGGAGTCCTCGGGTGGCGTGCAGTCCCTCCAGCGTGCCTTCGACCTGCTGGAACGGCTCGCCGACGCGGGCGGCGAGGCGAGCCTGTCGGAACTGGCGACGACGTCGGGGTTGCCGCTGCCGACGATCCACCGGTTGATCCGCACCCTGGTCACGCTGGGGTACGTGCGGCAGAACAGCAACCGGCGCTACACCCTGGGGTCGCGGCTCATCCGGCTCGGGGAGAGCGCGTCCCGGCAGTTCGGCACGTGGGCGCGGCCGTTCCTGGCGGCGCTGGTCGACCAGGTCGAGGAGACGGCGAACCTGGCGGTGCTGGACGGCGACGAGGTCGTGTACGTGGCGCAGGTGCCGTCGCGGCACTCGATGCGGATGTTCACCGAGGTGGGCCGCCGCCTGCTGCCGCACGGAACCGGGGTCGGGAAGGCGATCCTGTCGCAGCTGCCGCGGGACGAGGTGCGGGCGTTGCTGGGGCGGACCGGGTTGCCGGCTTACACGCCGAACACGATCACCGACGCGGAGGAGCTGCTGGCTTCGCTGGACCGGATCGCGGAGCGGGGGTACGCGCTGGACGAGAGCGAGCAGGAGTTGGGCGTGCGCTGCATCGCCGTGCCGCTGGTGGGCGCGCCGACCCTTGCGGCGGTGTCGGTGTCGGGCCCGGAGGGTCGGCTGACGAAGGAAGCCGTGGACCGCATCCTGCCGGAGGTCCTGGCCATCGCGAAGCGCCTGTCCGCCCAGTCCGCACTCGCCTGAGCAGCAGGACAGCCGCCCATTACTGCGGTCCGCCCACAAATAGACGACCGGTCAACTAATACAACGGCGAAGTAGACGACCGGTCAACTACGCAATCGGACGCGCGGCGGACCGTGTGGCGTGGGTCTCCGTTGACCGAGTTATATTCATGCGCATACAGTTAATGCACATGCACTCGTCACACCGGAAGGTCGACCCATGCACTGGCTCCACCTCGCCATCGCCACCGTCTTCGAGATCGTCTTCGCCCTCGGCGCACGAGCCGCCAACGGCTTCACCCGCCCGCTCCCCTCGGTGGTGACGCTCGTCGCGGCAGCGGGCGGGATCTTCTTCCTCAGCCTGGCGCTCCGCACGCTGGACGTCGGCGTCGGCTACACGATCTGGACCGGCATCGGGTCGATCGGCACGGTCGTCATCGGCGCGTTCCTGTTCAAGGAACGCCTGACCGCCGCCCGCGCCGTGTGCTTCGGCGTGATCATCCTCGGCGTCGTCGGCCTCCGCGTCGCGGCCGGCGCCTGAATCCGACAGCCCCCCGAACCCCACAGCCCCCGAACCCGACAGCCCCCGAACCGGAAGCAGAGCAAAGATGCACAACCACAAGCGCGCCTGGACCTACCTGCTGATCGCCGCCGTGTTCGAGGTCGTCTTCGCCCTCGGCACCAACGGCTCCAACGGGTTCACCCACCTCTGGTGGTCGATCACCACCATCGTCGCCGCGGCCGGCGGCATCTTCTTCCTCAGCCTCGCCGTGAAGACCCTCGACGTGGGCGTCGGCTACACCGTCTGGACCGGCATCGGCTCGGTGGGCACGGTCGTGTTCGGCAGCATCGTCTTCCACGAGTCGCTGTCCGCGCCGAAGGTCCTGTGCTTCCTCCTCATCATCGGCGGCGTGGTCGGTCTCAAGCTCACGTCACGCGCGGCGCCGGCCAGCTAACATATGTATGTACGGCCATAGAAACGGGAGGGCCACCATGCCGGACGCTTCGGACCACGCGGTGGCCCTCTCCAGCGACGGGCGGCTCTGGACCCGGCTGTCCGCGCTGCACGCCCGGGTCGGCGGCGCCATGCAGAAGGTCCTGCAACGGCGCGCCGACATCGGGTTCTCCGAGTTCCTCGCCCTCGTCGCCCTCGCCAACGCCGAACTGGGCGAGCTGCACATGCAGGAACTGGAAGAGGTCACCCAGCTCAACCAGAGCTCGGTCAGCCGGCTCGTCGTGCGCCTGGAACGGACCGGGCTGACCGAGCGCCGCCACTGCGAGCGCGACCGGCGGCGCGTCTACACGGGCATCACCGAACTGGGGCGCGCGGTGCTCGCGGAGGCGCTGCCCGTCTACGAAGCGGCGCTGAGCGACGCGTTCGGCACGGTCACCGGCGACCGCGAACTCGGGCCGCTGCTGGCGAAGCTGCGCGACTGACACCGCACGGTTCCCACCATCGAGCGACCCCGGCGTGCCGGGTGCGCGTCCAACGGTCAAGATCTCCCGCGTGACTTACGAGGGACGCACGCTGACCCTGCACTGGGACGACCGCCAGGTGGTGGGCCGCTGGTCCGACGGGTCCCGGCTGGACCCCGTGCCGGCGGACCCCGCCGCGGACCGGGTGCAGTGGCTGGTGGACCTGATCGCGCGGTACCGCCGCGCCTACCCCGGCGCGCGGGTCCGCGCCACCAACCGCGACGACTGGCGGGCGCCCGAGAGCGGGCGGCTGCGGTACGTCGTGCCGCAGCCGCCGCCCGCGGGTCGGCCGTACGTCGTGCGGTCGGCGTTGGAACCGTTGCACTACCACGTCTTCCCGGAGCGCCGGGAGGTCAAGGAGTGCTGGCACCACTGCCCGTGAGGGCCTAACCCAGGAGGGCGTCGACGAACGCGGCCGGCTCGAACGGGGCCAGGTGGTCGGCGCCCTCGCCCAGGCCGACGAGCTTGACCGGCACGCCAAGCTCCCGCTGGACCTGGAAGACGATGCCGCCCTTGGCCGTGCCGTCCAGCTTGGTCAGCACGATGCCGGTCACGTCCACCACGTCGGCGAACACGCGGGCCTGGGTCAGGCCGTTCTGGCCGGTGGTGGCGTCGAGGACCAGCAGGACCTCGTCCACCTCGGCCTGCTTCTCCACGACGCGCTTGACCTTGCCCAGCTCGTCCATCAGGCCGGTCTTGGTGTGCAGGCGGCCGGCGGTGTCGACCAGCACCGTGTCGACGCCCTTCGCCACGCCCTGCTTGACCGCCTCGAACGCGACCGACGCCGGGTCCGCACCCTCCGCGCCGCGCACGGTCGCCGCGCCGACACGCGAACCCCAGGTCTCCAACTGGTCGGCGGCGGCGGCGCGGAACGTGTCCGCCGCGCCCAGCAGCACCGTGCGGCCGTCGGCGACCAGCACGCGGGCCAGCTTGCCGGTGGTGGTGGTCTTGCCGACGCCGTTGACGCCGACCACGAGCACGACGGCGGGCTTGCCCGAGTGCGGCAGCGCGTGGACGTTGCGGTCCAGCTCCGGGTGCAGCGCCTCGATGAGGACCTCCCGCAGCAACGCGCGGGCGTCGTCGGAGGTGCGCACGCCACGGCTCGCGATGCGCTCACGCAGGTTGGTGACGACCTGGTCGGTCACCGCCGCGCCGAGGTCGGCCAGCAGCAGGGTGTCCTCGACGTCGGTCCACGAGTCCTCGTCCAGGTCACCCGCGCCGAGCAGGCCCAGCAGGCCCTGGCCGAAGGCCGAGCGGGAGCGGGACAGCTTGCCGCGCAGCCGTTCCAGGCGACCGGCGGTGGGCTCGATCTCCTCGATCTCGGACGCCTCGACCGGCAGGTCCACGTCCACGAACCCGCGCTTGACGGAGTCGCGGGGGACGCTGGCGTCGTCGCCCACGCCCGGCTGGCCGTCGACCTCGGTGCGGTCGGCGACGGGGTGCTCGACCGGGGCGGTGTCGGACGGCGTGGTCGGGGTCGCGGTGTCCAGGGGCGGGGTGGGGGCCTCGTCGACGGGCCGGGCGGGGCTCGCGCCGGTCGGCTCGGCCGCAGTGGGCTCGACCGCGGCGGGCTCGGCTGCGGTGGGCTCGGCTGCCGTGGGCTCGGCTGCGGTGGGCTCGGCTGCGGTGGGCTCGGCTGCGGTGGGCTCGGCGGCGCGCTCCGCCTCGACCGGCTCCCGGTCAGCAGGCTCGCGCTCGGCGGGTTCGGCCGCCTTGCGCTCGGCGGGTTCGCGCTCGACCGGTTCGGCCGGCTTGGTGTCCGCGGGTTTCGGCTCGGTCGTCCTGGGTGCGAAGGTCACCCCCGAACCGGCCTGGTAGCCCTTGACGGCCGGCTTGTCCTCCTCGGGTTCGGCGAGGCTGATCCGCCGCTTCCGGGACAGCACGACGCCGGTGACGAGGGCGACCGCGAGCAGGGCCGCGACAACGACGACGATCCAGATCACAAGCTCCGTGGACACTCCGCAATCCTCGCACGCCACGGTCCGTGACAATCCAACAAGCTGGATTGATTTCCGGCAACTTTCCCACCTACACCCTTGCGCCTGCGGTCTGTGTGGAATAGGACACAGGGCGTGAGGGTGATCGGGCTCATCTCCGGGACGTCGATGGACGCCGTCGACGTCGCCGTCGGCGACTTCTCGTTCGACGGCACGACCATCGCGCTGCGCCCCATCGCGCACGCCGAGCACCCGTTCCCGCCCGAACTGCGCGAGCCGCCCACGAGCGCCGCCGACCTGTGCGTGCTGGACACCCGGCTGGGCCAGGTGTTCGCGGCGGCGGCGCGGGAGCACGAGGCCGACCTGGTGGCCTCGCTCGGGCAGACCGTGCACCACTGGGTCGAGGACGGCCGGTGCCTGGGCACGCTCCAGGTCGGCGCGCCCGCGTGGATCGCCGAGGCGACCGGGCTGCCCGTCGTCGCCGACTTCCGCGTGCGGGACGTCGCCGCCGGCGGCCACGGCGCACCCCTCGCGAGCACCCTCGACGCCCTGTGGCTCGCCGAGCTGGCCGGCTCCGAACCGGCCGGCTCCGAAGTGGGCAACGCCGTCGCCCTGAACATCGGCGGCATCGCGAACATCACGAAGGTTTCGCCCGAAGGTGTGATCGCCTACGACACCGGGCCGGGCAACGCGCTCATGGACGCGGCCATGACCGTCCTCTCGAACGGCCTGCGCACGTGCGACCTGAACGGCGAGTTCGCCGCACGCGGCCGGGTGCACGAGGAGCTGCTCGACCGCCTCCTCGCCGACCCCTACTACGCCCTCCCCGCGCCGAAGTCGACGGGCAAGGAGCACTTCAACCGCGCCTACCTGGACCGGATGACCGAGGGTCTGGTGATCCAGGCCGAGGACTTCCTCGCCACCCTCACCGAACTGACCGCCCGCACGATCGCCGCCGAGTGCGACGGGCTGGTGATCGGGTCCGGCGGCGGGATGCGCAACCCCGTGCTGGTGGAGTCGTTGCGCGCCAAGGTCGAGCTGCGCACCAGCGACGAGCTGGGCCTGCCCGGCGACGCCAAGGAGGCCTATCTGACCGCCCTGCTCGGCTTCCTGACCTGGCACGGCCTGCCCGGCAACGTCCCCTCCGCCACCGGCGCGTCCGGCCCGCGCCCGCTCGGCTCGATCACCCCCGGCCGCGAACCCCTGCGCCTGCCCGAGCCCGTGACCACCGCCGTCACCGGGCTCAAAGTGATTGGAGGACACCGTGCGCGCACTTGATGTCGCCATCATCGTGCTGTTCCTGGTGGGGATGCCGCTGCTGGGGGTGTGGATCGGCGGCCGGCAGCGCTCCGCCACGGACTACTTCGTCAGCGAGCGGCGCATCTCGTGGTGGGTCGTGTGCGTGTCGGTGGTGTCCGCGGAGACGTCCACGCTGACCGTGCTGTCCGTGCCGACGGTCGCCTACGGCGGGACGATGACGTTCCTGTCGCTGGCGATCGGCTACCTGCTCGGCCGGATCGTGGTGTCGTTCGTGCTGCTGCCCAAGTACATCGCGGGCAACCTGATCACGGCCTACGGGTTCCTGGGCAAGCGGTTCGGCGGCGGGTTGCAGTCCACGGCGTCGGTGACGTTCCTGGTGACCCGGCTGCTCGCGGACGGCCTCCGGCTGTTCGCCACCGCGATCCCGGTGAAGGTCGTGCTCGCGGCGTACGGGGTCAACGCGTCCTACTGGGCGATCGTGGTCGTGTTGGGCATCGCGATGGTCGTCTACAGCTTCCTGGGCGGCGTGCGGGCCGTGGTGTGGGTGGACGCCATCCAGATGCTCTGGTATGTCCTGGGCGCCATCGCGGTGATCGTGGTGCTGTCCGGCAAGCTGCCCGACGGCTGGTTCTCCGCGGCGGCCGAAGCGGGCAAGTTCCAGATCCTCGACTTCGCCGCCAGCCCGTTCACCTCGCCGTACGCGATCCCGACCGCGTTCATCGGCGGCGCGGTGCTGTCGATGGCCTCGCACGGCGCGGACCAGCTCATCGTGCAGCGGCTGATGGCCACCAAGGACGTGCGAGCGTCGCAGAAGGCGTTGATCGCCAGCGGTGTGGTCGTGTTCCTCCAGTTCGCGTTGTTCCTGTTCATCGGCGTGATGCTGTGGGCGTTCTACAAGGGCGCGAACCCGGTCAAGGACCTGGGGCTGAACAACAACGACGAGCTGTTCGCGAACTTCATCGTGCGGGACATGCCATCGGGGCTGTCCGGGTTCGTGATCGCGGGCATCCTCGCGGCGGCGCTGTCGTCGTCGCTGGGCGCGCTGGCCTCCTCCACGGTCACCGACGTGTACCAGAAGCTGGTGCGGCGGCCGATGACCGAGGCGGAGGTGTTCCGGCAGGGCCGGATCTGGACGGTGGTGTGGGCGGGTCTGCTCATCGTGTGCGCGGGCCTGTTCGCCTCGCTGACCCGGCGCGGGAACCCGATCGTGGAGCAGGGCCTGTCGATCGCCGGGTTCACGTACGGCGCGTTGCTGGGCGCGTTCCTGCTGGGGTTGCTGTTCCGCAAGGCCAAGCAGACCGACGCGATCGTGGCGTTCGTGACGACCGTGGTGGTGATGGCGTTCGTGATCCTGGGCGTGAAGTTCGTCGGCCCGGAGGCCGCGGCGACCCTCGACTTCTCGGCGGCCACCGCGACCTCCAAGCCGCTGGCTTACCCGTGGTACACGCCGATGGGTGTGCTGGTGACGTTGGTCGTGGGCGGCTTGCTGTCGTTGCGCCACAAGGGCTACACGCCGCCCGAGGTGGACGAGGCCGTGAGCGTGAAGGCGGCTTGAGCGATCGGGCTGCCCGGGCCGTTCAGGCGGCCTGGGCGGCTCAGGCGGCTTTGGAGCGGTAGGCCACCAGTTCGAGGGTCCGGCGGAAGCCGAGGCGGTCGAACATGCGGTGGGACGACGTGTTGCCGGCCAGGATGGCGGCGGCGGCCTGGTTCCGGGCGCCGTGGCGTTCAGCGAGCTTCCAGACCAGCTCGGTGATCAGCGCGGCGCCCACGCCCTTGCCGCGCACGTCGGGTTCCACGGCGACGAAGTCGATGTAGTACTCCCCCGGCTCGGCCTTGCCGGCGGCGTAGCCGAGCACCCGGTCGCCGTCCATGGCGACGACGACGGTGTGGTCCCGGCTGCCGTCGACCAGCGACCGGCCGGACAGGTAGGTCTTGGGGAAGCAGCGCTCGTGCAGGACGGCCACCGCCTCGTGGACGGCGGCCTCGGTCGGCAGGACGCGCATCTCGCGCGCCGGGCCGGTGCGGGGGCAGCTCGCCTCGCGCAGCAGCAGCCCGCGCAGGCCGTCGCCGTCGAGGATGTGGATGCTGCTCGCCCGGCCCGCGGTGAAGCCGTGGCGCTCGGCGAACGCCGCCAGCCTGCGGTGCAGGGTGTGGCCGTAGACCTCGCGGTCGGCGATGCCGGCCAGGAGGGGTTGGGCGCGGGCGTAGAGGGCGTCGGAGGTCTGGTCCCAGATGCGGCTGCCCGCCGGGTGGTTGACCGGGACGTCCACGAACGGTCCGTGCAGGAACGCCCGGCCCAGCTCGGCGTCCACCTCGACGCTGAGCACGCCGCAGACGCGGCCGGAGTCGTCGGTGGCGACGACGGTGCAGGAGGGCCAGTCGGGTTCGAATTCGGCGAGTTCTTCGGTCAGCTCCCCGAGCGTCTCACCGAGGTAGCCGATGTGGTGCGCGGTGTCGGCTTGGAGCCGGACGAGCAGGGCCAGCACCGCGCCCAGGTCGTCCTGGCCGGCGAAACGGGTGTCATACATGTCCGGAATAGTCACTCGCGGATGCACCGAACGCGAGGGAGTTTTCGGACGTGGACGCTGCTGATCTTGCGCGGGCCGTCGGAGTGGGCGCGGACTTCCTGGAGGGGGTGGTGGACCGTGACTGGGCGGTGGGCGTGCCGGGGATGGACTGGACGGTGGCGCAGACCGTGGCGCACGTCGGCAACTGCCTGATGTGGTACGCGATCGACATGGCCGCGGGCGTCGGCGGCCTGCACACCGCGGACGTCGAGGTGCGGCCCGCGACGCCGCCCGCCGAGCTGGTGGCCACGCTGCGGACGTTCGGGGCGGTGCTCGGCAGCGTCCTCGCCACCGCGCCGCCGGACGCGCGCGGCTGGCACCCGTGGGGCGAGGCGGACGTGGCCGGGTTCGCGGCGATGGGGTCGATCGAGTCGATCGTCCACGCGCACGACGCGTCGCGGGCGCTGGGCGTGCCGTTCGAGCCGCCGGCGGACCTGGTGGCGAAGGTGCTGCGGCGGCTGTTCCCGGAGGCCCCGGTGGACACCGACCCGTGGCAGACCCTGTTGTGGGCGACCGGGCGGCAGCCGTTGGGCGACCTGGCGCGGCGGGGCGAGTGGACCTGGCACTCCGCGCCCCTGCCCTGAGCGGGTCTCGGCGAGCGGTCGGACGTGGGGCGGGTCACCATGGGGACCGCAACACCTCCGGGGAGGCGTCATGGCGGTGCGGCGCGTGCACTTCGAGCAAGCGGGTTGCCCGGTCTCGCGGTCGGTGGACGCGGTCGGCGACTGGTGGTCGCTGCTGATCGTGCGGGACGCGTTCGACGGCGTCCGGCGGCTGGTGGACTTCCAGCGGAGCCTGGGTGTGGCCAAGAACATGCTCAGCGCCCGGCTGCGGGCGCTGGTGGCCAACGGGGTGATGGTCCCGGTCCCGCCGGCCGACGGCGGGTTCCAGCGCGAGTACGTGCTGACGCCGAAGGGCCGCGACCTCTTCCCGGTGATCGTGGCGCTGCGCCAATGGGGTGAACGCCACTGCTTCGTGCCGGGCGAGCCGCACACCGTCCTGGTGGACCGCGCGGACGGCCGACCTGTGGCGCAGGTGGAGGTGCGCGCGGAGTCGGGAGCGGTGCTCGGGCCGGACGACACCGTTGTCATGGAGGTGTCCTGACCGGACGCATCTCTTGCCGCCGGGCTGCGTGTGGTGGACCCTCGACTGCGTGAGTGAGGAAACGATCCAACTCGAACTCAACGACAGCGGGGTGGCGGTAGACCTTCCGATGCCCGCCAACCAGCGGGACGCGATCCAGGAGGTTCCCTACCGGCCGGTGGAATTCCGGGACGACGACCTGCCCAGCGCACTCGAACGGGCCGCTTCCTGGCTCCGGCAGACCCAGGACTGGCTGGGCGAGGCGGTAGACGTCATCGCGATCCACCTGGACTACGACGACACCAAGGGTTCGCCGTACTACAACCTCAAGTTGCTGTGCAACGACGAGGACCTGGCCGGAGTCCCCCGCGTGGTCCGCGAGCACGAGGCTGGTATTACCCGCCAGTAGCGTACCGTTGGGGTATGCCAGATCGCGTGTACCCGCCGGTGATCGCCGCGGCCAAGCTCATGTTCCGCGTGCTCGACCTGCGCATCACCGTGGACGGCGCGCGCCACGTGCCGACCACCGGCGGGGCCGTGCTGGCGAGCAACCACGTCAGCTACCTGGACTTCATCTTCGCGGGCTACGGCGCGCAGCCCGCGAAGCGCCTGGTCAGGTTCATGGCCAAGCACGAGGTGTTCAAGCACCGCGTGTCGGGCCCGTTGATGCGCGGCATGCACCACATCCCGGTGGACCGCGCCAACGGCCAGGAGTCGTTCCAGCAGGCGTTGGACGCGCTGCGGGCGGGTGAGGTGGTCGGGATCTTCCCGGAGGCCACCATCAGCCGGTCCTTCACGGTGAAGGACATCAAGAGCGGCGCGGTGCGCTTGGCGGCGGAGGCCGGCGTGCCGTTGCTGCCGGTCGCCGTGTGGGGCACGCAGCGGCTGTGGACCAAGGGACGGCCGAAGAACCTGACGCAGCGGCACGTGCCGGTGACGATCATCGTGGGCGAGGCGATCGAGCCCACGACGGACGAGGCACTGCGGAAGCGGATGCGGGAGTTGTTGGACGAGGCCCAGGCCCGATACCCGGAGAACGGCGACGGGCAGTGGTGGCAGCCGGCACACCTGGGCGGCACCGCGCCCACGCCGGAGGAGGCCGCCGAACTGGACCGCCGACGCGACTGACCGCTTCCGCGCGAAGCGCGGCGCTTCCGCCGCGCAGCGCAGCGCTTTCGCCGCGCAGCGCGGGCGCTCTTCGCCGCGCGCCGCGCGGCGGGCTGGGCTCCCAGCCACAAGGGGCCTCCGTGTTCCCCACCGTATGACCTGCCCGAAGGGCTACCACACTTTTCGGGGGTCGGGCCAAAAAGTTTTTGCGAGGCACGAGCAAAAAGTTTTTCGACCGACCCCCGAAAAGTGTGGTCGGCTCCGCCAGGTCATGCGGTGGGGAACACGCAGGCCCTTCCCCCCACTGGAGGCCTCCCGGCCGCTTTTAAGCTTTATAGCGCTTCGCGCAACGCGCGAAGCGCTCCCAAGCGCGAAGCGCGTTCATCCTTAGTTAGCGCGGAGCGCGTCCTGTGAGGACCCGCGAAGCGTGGGCTTGAGCAGCGAAGCGTGAGTTCAAAGCGTAAAAGAGCCTCGCCGGCGGGCGAGCCACCGAAGATGGACACAACTGCCAAGGCAGGGGCTTCTTGCTTGTGCCATCTCCGCATGACCCGGCAAAGCCAACCACATTTTCCCGGGGTTGGTCGAAAAACTTTTGCTCGTTCCTCGCAAAACTTTTTGGCCCAACCCCGGGAAAATGCGGTAGCCCTTCGGGCGGGCCATACGGAGATGACACAAGCAAGAAGCCCGGCTTGGGTTGTGTCCACTCCGGTGGACTGCCCGCTTGCGGCTTCGCCGCGATTCGCTACGCGGGTTCGGGTTGTTTGGGTGGTTTGAGGTCTTCTCGGCCGCGTAGGCGTTGGGAGATCACCTGGCTGATGCCGTCGCCTCGCATTGAAACGCCGTAGAGGGCGTCTGCGATTTCCATCGTCGGCTTCTGGTGCGTGATGATCAGCAGCTGCGACCGTTCCCGCAGCTGCTCGAACAAGCCGATCAGGCGGTGCAGGTTGGTGTCGTCCAGGGCCGCCTCGACCTCGTCCATCACGTAGAACGGTGACGGTCGGGCGCGGAAGATGGCCACCAGCATCGCCACCGCCGCCAGGGACTTCTCGCCGCCCGACAGCAGGGACAGGCGCTTGACCTTCTTGCCCGGCGGACGGGCTTCCAGTTCGATGCCCGTGGTCAGCATGTCTTCCGGTTCGGTCAGCACCAGGCGGCCCTCGCCGCCCGGGAACAGGACCTTGAAGACCACCTCGAACTCGCGGGCCACGTCCTCATAGGCCGACGTGAAGACCTCCAGGATCTTGTCGTCGACCTCCTTCACCACGGTCAGCAGGTCGCGCCGGGTCGCCTTGATGTCCTCCAGTTGGTTGGACAGGAACTTGTAGCGCTCCTCCAGCGCCGCGAACTCCTCCAGCGCCAGCGGGTTGACCTTGCCCAGCAGGGACAGGTCGCGCTCGGCCCGCTTGGCGCGCCGGGCCTGGGTGTCGCGGTCGTACGGCACGGGCTGGGGTGCGGACACCGTTTCGCCGCGTTCCTTCGCCGCCTCGTACTCGGCCATCTCGCCGGCCGACGGGGGCACGTAGACGTCCGGGCCGTACTCGGCGATCAGGTCTTCCAGGCCGATGCCGAAATCGTCGGCGACCTTGGTCTCCAACTGCTCGATGCGCATCCGCTGCTCGGCGCGCAGCACCTCGTCCCGGTGGACGGCGTCGGTCAGCTTCTCCAGCTCCACCGACATCTCCCGGACCAGGCCGCGGACCTGCGTGAGCAGGGCCTCGTGCCGGGTGCGGCGCTCCTGGGCGGCGTCGCGTTCGCGGGCGGCTCGGGCCAGGGAGACGGCGATGCGTTCCAGGGCCGCCTCACCGCCGCGGACCACGGCCTTCGCCACTACCGCGCCGCGGGCGCGGGCCGCGTGGGCGCGGGCGGCGCGTTCGCGGGCCTCGCGTTCGGCTCGGGCGGCTCGGCGGAGGCTGTCGGCCTTGCCCTGGAGGGCGCGGGCGCGTTCCTCGGCGGTGCGCAGGGCCAGGCGCGCGTCCATCTCGGACTGGCGGGCCGAGGCCAGTTCGGCGGCGGCCTCGTCGCGGTGGGACGTGTCGGGCTCGTCGTCCAGGGGCTGCTCCTCGGCGACCAGGAGGCGTTCCTCCAGTTCGGCCAGCTTGAGCAGGTTCTCCTCGCGGGCCGCCTCGACCTTGCCGCGCTGGACGCGCACGCGTTCCACGTCCGCCTCGGCCGACCGGACCGCCGCCGCCAGGCGGTTGAGCCGCTCCGACGACCGGGCGCGGCGCACCTTGGCCTCGTTGACCTGCTCCTTCAGCGCGCCGACCTCGGCCCGCCTGGCCTGTTGCTCGGCCCGCGCGCCCTCCAGCGCGGCGGCGGCGTGCTCCAGAGCGCGTTCGGCGAGCGCGAGCTTCTCCGACGCCTCGTCCACGGCCGCCTGGACCTCGATGACGCTCTGGCTGCGCCCCGAGCCGCCCACGGCCCAGTCCGCGCCGAACACGTCTCCCTCGCGGGTGACGGCCCGCACGTCCGGGTGGGTCTCGACGAGCGCGCGGGCGGCCGGCAGGTCGTCCACCACGGCGAGGCGGTCGAGGGCGCGGTGCACGGCAGGCCGCAGCGCCTCGGGGGCGTGCACCAGGTCAACCGCCCAGCGGGCGTTGGGCGGGAGCGCGGGCCAGGCGGAACGGTCGGTGTGGCCGGGGCCGCCGATGAGGACGCCCGCGCGGCCGGCGTCCTGGGTCTTGAGGAGTTCGAGGGCGCCCAGGGCGTCCGACCCGGACTCGACGGCGACGGCGTCCGCGACCGGACCCAGGGCGGCGGCCAGCGCCACCTCGTGGCCCGGCTCGACGGTGAGCAGCGCCGCGACCGAGCCGAGCAGGCCCGGCAGCCGGGACGCCAGCAGCGCGCCGGCGCCGTCTTTCCGGGTCAGGCCCAGGGACAGGGCGTCCACGCGGGCCTTCCAGGACGCGATGTCCCGCTCCGCCGTGCGCTCGGCCTTGACCAGCTCCTCCACCCGGCGGCGGGCGGCCTCGTCCGCCTCGACGGCCTGCCGGTGGCGCTCGTCCAGGCCCGCGTCGCCCTCGTCCTCGGTGCCGGTGACCTCGCGGCCCTCGGCCAGCTCCTGCGCGGCGACCTCCAGCCGCTCCTCGGCCTCGGCCAGCGTCACCGACAGGCGCTCGATCTCCTCGGCCGTCGCGGACGTCTTCGACCGCAGCGCCTCGACCTGGCCGGACAGCCGGGCCAGGCCCTCGCGCCGGTCGGCGATCGCCCGCACGGCCGCCAGGTGCGCCTTCTCCGCCGCCTGCACCATGCGTTCCAGCTCGGCGCGGGTCTCCACGGCCTCGGCCAGGCCGATCCGGGCCTCCGTCACGCCCTCCTGGAGTTCCTGCTCCAACAGCGCGGTCTGCTCGGCCTCGGCCTCCAGCTCGTCGGGGTCGCGCCCGCCGCGCGGGGCCTCCACGGACGCGGACAGGTGGCGCTCGCGCTCGACGGCCAGCCGCACGGTGCCGCGCAGCCGTTCCTCCAGCGCGGACAGCCGGTACCAGGTGTCCTGGGCCTGCTGGAGCTTCGGCGCGTCCGCCGCGACGAGGTCCTCCAGCTCGTTCTGCTGGAACTGGGCCTGCTGGAGCGACTGCTCGACCTCGGCGCGCCGGGCGCGGGCCTTGGCCTCGTCCTGCTCCTCGCGGGCGAGCGCCTCGCGCTGGGTGACCAGGTCGTCGGCCAGCAGGCGCATCCGGGCGTCGCGCAGCTCGGACTGCACGACCTGGGCGCGGCGGGCGATCTCGGCCTGCTTGCCCAGCGGCTTGAGCTGGCGGCGCAGCTCGGCGGTGAGGTCGGTGAGGCGGGTCAGGTTGGCCTGCATCGCCTCCAGCTTCCGCAGCGCCTTCTCCTTGCGCTTGCGGTGCTTGAGGACGCCGGCGGCCTCCTCGACGAACGCCCGGCGCTCCTCGGGCTTGGACTCCAGGATCGCCGAGAGCTGGCCCTGGCCGACGATGACGTGCATCTCGCGGCCGATGCCGGAGTCGGAGAGCAGTTCCTGGATGTCCATCAGGCGGCACGAGTTGCCGTTGATCTCGTACTCGGTGGCGCCCTCGCGGAACATCCGGCGGGTGATCGACACCTCGGTGTACTCGATCGGCAGCATGCCGTCGGAGTTGTCGATGGTCAGCGTCACCTCGGCGCGGCCCAGCGGCGCGCGGCCGGACGTGCCGGCGAAGATGACGTCCTCCATCTTGCCGCCGCGCAGGTCCTTCGCGCCCTGCGTGCCCATCACCCAGCGCAGCGCGTCGAGCACGTTCGACTTGCCGGACCCGTTGGGGCCGACGACGCACGTGATGCCCGGCTCGAAGCGCAGCGTGGTAGCCGAGGCGAAGGACTTGAAGCCCTTCAGCGTCAGGCTCTTGAGGTGCACGCGGGGCAGACTACCCGTGCGCTCGGACGCCCAGACGCCTGCCACGCCGCCCAACGGCCCAGTTCAGGGCCTCACCGACACCAGGACCTGCATGTCAACGACCACGTCGAGCCGTTCGATCTGGTCCACGGGGAACGACGTGGAGCCCGGGATGCGGGCGTCTTCGGGGTGGTCGGTGCCCCACCAGCCGCCGATCTCGGCGCGGCCGGCGCGGTCGTGGACGACCAGCTTGCACCTCTTGCCCTTGGGTGCGTTCTGGACGGTCAGCCACAGCTCCGTGCCCCATTCCTTGGCCACCAGGTCGGCGGTGGCCGTGACCCCGGTGCCGCTGTCGGCGGCGCTGAGGCGGACCGGGTCGCGGTCGCGCGGGGCGAGGACCAGCACGCCCACCGCGACCAGCGCGACGACCAGCACGCCGACGCCGGCCAGCACCAAGCCGCGACGACGGGCGGAAGGCTCCGCCGAGCGGGTCGTCTCGGGTCGCGGCGGCGGCAGGGGCAGCAGCTCCGGGGCGGGCGCCGGGTCGTCGAACGGCACGTCCAGGTCGTCCACGTCCACCTGCGCCAGCAGGCCGGGCAGCGGGGCGAGCCGGACCAGCTCCCGGCGGCAGACCGCGCACGTGCGCAGGTGCACCTCGAACGCCGAGCGCTCCGCCGGGTCCAGCGCGCCCAGCAGGTAGGCGCCGAGCGCGACGGTGTGCGTGCAGCTCACGACTCGGTCACCCCCCGTTCCTCCAACGCGTCGCGCAGCGCCCGCAGGGCGTAGAAGCAGCGCGACTTCACCGTCCCCGGCGGGACGCCGAGGACCGCCGCGGCCTCCTTGACCGTGCGGCGGCGGTAGTACAGCTCGACCACGACGGCCCGGTGGTCGGGGCTCAGCGCCCGCAGCGCCTCCGCGACCTGCCAACTCTGCAGCACGTGGTCCACCTGGTCGGCGACCGGCGGCAGGTCGGCCGGCTCGATCGGCACCTCGGAGTTGCGCCCGCCGCGCTTGCGGAACCCGGAGATGACCAGGTTGCGGGCGACGGTGTAGAGCCAGGGGCCGGCGTCGGCCGGGGTCAGCTCGTCGGCGTGCTTCCAGGCGCGCAGGAGGGTCTCCTGGACGACGTCCTCGGCTTGCTGGTGGTCGCCGCCGACCAGGCGCAGGACGTAGCCGTGCAGCGGGCCGCGCCACCGGCCGTACAGCTGCCTGACCACCTCTTCGCCTCGGTCCACATCGCTTTACTACGCCACCGGCCCCTTAGGCGTTCAACGCTCGACGAAACCGGTCAAGCCGCCGCGCGGTTCGGACCAGCGTTCCACGACCGAGTCCACCCGACCGGGGGTACGACCGGAACGGAGCGCGTCCAGGAGGCCGTCGCAAGCCTCCTTGGTGCCCTCGGCGTTGACCTCGACCCGACCGTCCCTCAGGTTCGACGCACTGCCGACCAAGCCCAGCTCAAGGGCCCTGGCGCGGGTCCACCAGCGGAAGCCGACGCCCTGCACGTGCCCGCGGACCCACGCGGTGAGCCGAACGGTGTTCTCTGCACCAGCCACAGCGGCCATCCTGACATTTCACCCTTTAGTGGTACGGTGCGCGACCGTGAGTGCGCGGCGCGGTAACCGATCCGTGATGGGCGGACTGGTCGGGCTGCTGCTGGGGGCCGCCGGCGCGACCGGTGTGGCCTTCGCAAGCCCCGAACAGCTCGCCCCCTTCGTGGCGCCCAGCTCAACACAGGTGGCCGAGGGCGACAACCGGGGCGTCGGCGGGGTGGGCGGCGTCGGCGTGCCCGTGCGGACCGGTCAGCCGACCGCGCCGCCGGCGGCCACGACCACCGAGCCGACCACGACGACCACCACCACCGAGACCACGACCACCACCACCGAGGCACCGCCGACGACCACCGAGCCGCCGACGCAGCCGCCCGCCACGACCACCACGACACCGCCGCCGGTGTCGACCACCCAGCGGGTCGTGGAACTGGTGAACGAGGCCCGCGCGGCGGCCGGCTGCCCCGGCCTGAAGGTGGACCAGCGCATCGTCAACGCGGCTCAGGCGCACAGCACCGACATGGCCACCCGCGGCTACTTCTCGCACGACACCCCCGAGGGCGTCGACTTCGCCGAGCGCATGCGCGCGGCCGGCTACCCGAACCCGGGCGGCGAGAACATCGCGCAGGGCTACCGCACGCCCGAGGCGGTCATGAAGGGCTGGATGAACTCCGAGGGTCACCGCCGCAACATCCTGAACTGCGGTTTCACCGCGATCGGCGTCGGCCTGGACACCAACGGTCACTACTGGACCCAGAACTTCGGCTGGTAAGAGGGAGCTGCACGTGACCGACGGGCTGTACGAGACCCCGGAACCCGACCGCCACCGGCCGCGGGTGTCGCCGAACGTCCTGCTGGCCGCGTCCGGCGTGGCCGTGGCGACGATCTTCGCCACCATCGCGTCCCTGGCGGGAGCCCAGGAAGGCGCGGCCCCGGCCAAGGAGACCCCGCGCCAGGACGTGGTCAACCGCAGCACCCTGACCACGCTCCCCACCACGTCGTCAGCCCCGTCGGTCACCCTGACCACGACCGACACCACCACGACGACGAGCGAGACCACGACGACGACGTCGAAGCGCACGCGCGTCACCACCGTCACACGCCCGGACGGCACCACCACGACCACAACGGTCGAAGACACCCAGCCACCGGCGCAAACGACGACCACGACCACCACGCAGCCGACCAAGCCGACAACCACCGAACCCACGACCACCACGACGACCACCACCACCGCGACCACCACGACGACTCAGGACCCGCCGCCCGGAACTTGACCGCCGAGGCCACCCGGCCGCCCAGCCACGCCACCCTCCCGACCGCAAGCCGCGCCGCGCTTCGCGTGGCGCGGCTTTGCATGGGCTGCCAAGCCACAGGAAGGGCCTCGGTTCGTTCCCCGTACGGCCTGGGCGCAGCCCAACCACGCTTGGGGGTGCTTGGCAACCACGCTCCACCGGTTGCCAAGAACCCCCAAGGGTGGTTGCCTCCGGCAGGCCGTACGGGGAACGAACCGACGCCCTTCCACCCCCCGGGGGCCTGCCGCGCGGCGAGCGCCTCTTTTCGCTCTTCGCTTTCGCTCTCCGCTCTCCGCTCCCCGCTCTCCGCTTTTGATCTTGAAAGCACGCCAGCACGCCAGCACGTCGCTCAACACCCAGCAGGCGAGATCCAAACGAGCCGGTCACCGCTCAGTGACGCGCTGCCACACAAACGTGTGGAGGACCGCTCGAACGATGAGGCCGCCGACGCGTTGAGCCGATAACTCGGACACCTGACCATCCGACCGGGTTCCCACAGGGAGATGGTGTGTTCGAGGAAGATCATCACGAGTCACCGAAGCGCAAGGTCTCGTCGGTCGTGCTGCTCGCCGCCGGCGGCGCGGTCGTCGCCACCGTCATGGCCACCCTGGCTTCCATGCTGGCCACCGGCGACGACCCCAACGCCAACACCAACGGCAACCCCAACGCGAACCGCGACGCCGGCCCACCCAGGCCCCAGGCCGACGTCCGGACCACCACCGGCACCGGGGTCCGCGTAGCCACGGACGGCCACACCTCCACCGTGGTCATCACCGTCCCGGCCCCGGACAAGCCCCGCGCCGACGCCCCCGCGCACCAGCCACCACCCCCGGACTCGACGCCACCGGTCGAACTCACCACGACCACCGAACCCCCGACGACCCCACCCCAGAGCAACCCGCCGACCTCGTGGACCCCCAGTCCCACCAGCTCGTCCAGCACCACCCCACCCACCACCACGACCACCACCGGGTGACAGCCCGGCCGACTTCCGGTTGGCTGGACGCCACACGAGGGGGGACCGTGGCGATCAGGATCCGGGGGCGGGCGCTCCCGCACGGCGAGGAAGTGGACCTGCACGCGGACGGCGACCGCTGGACCGACGACCCGGTCAGCACCGCCGAGACGCTCCACACTGAGACGCTCCACACCGAGACGGTCTGCGGCTGGCTGCTCCCCGGCCTGGCCGGCGACCCGCCCGCGTGGTTCGGCACCGACCCCGACCTCCCCCGCGCCTTCCACGCGGGTCCCTGGATCGCCCGCCACGGCCAGTTCTTCGACACCTGGGGCCGCCACGCCGACCTGGCCGAGCTGCCCGCCCTGGCCGCCGCGCAAGCCCGGCGGTCGGGGTGGGCGAAGATCATCGCCGACTGGGGCCTGGACGACGAACCGGTCCCGCCGGACGTGATGACCGCCATCGTCACGGCTGTGCACGCCGCGGGCGGCCGGGTCGCCGTGCACACCCAGCACGCGGCGGGCAGCGCGGCGGCGGTGGCGGCGGGCGTGGACTCGATCGAGCACGGCATGTGGCTGGACCCGGACCTGCTCGACCGCATGGCCCGCCAGGGCACCGCCCTCACGCCCACGCTGTCCGGCTTCGAACGCGCCCTCCCGGACGTGCTGGCCAAGCCGGACGGTCCCCGCAAGGACTGGTTCGTCGGCGGCGTGCACGCGCTGCGCGAGCTGGTCGGCGCGGCGTCCGAGGCGGGCGTGCGCCTGCTCGCGGGCACCGACTCGATCCCCCACGACCGCCACGCCGTCCTGGCCGAGATCCGCGCCCTGGCCGCCCGCATCGGCCCGCACGAGGCCCTGGGAGCCGCCTCCTGGCACGCCCGCGCCTTCCTCGGCCTCCCCGGCCTGGAACCCGGCGCACCGGCCGACGCGGTCGTCTACGCCGAAGACCCGCGCACCGACCTGAACCAACTGGCGCACCCGGTCGCCGTGATCCTGCGCGGCCGACGCGTCCGCTGACCCCCGCTCCCCCGCTAATCCCGCAACGCGTACCAAGCCGCAACAGCAGTGCCCACGCACAACGCGATCGCACTCCAAGCCAGCGAAGCGTGCACACCCACCGCCGCCCCCAACAGCCCCACGGTGAACCCACTACCGGCCCGCAAACCCCCCGACGACATCCCGTACACGCCCAGCACCCGCCCCCGGTCCGCCGGCGGGCTGAGCAACTGCACCACGGTCTGCGTGATCGACATCGACGCCAGGTGCGCCACCCCGCCGACCAGCAACAACACCACCGCCAACGGATAACTGCCGGTCACCGCGAACCCCAGGCTGGTCACGCCGTAGATCCCGGTCGCCACGACCGCCGTCCGCACGGTCGGCCGCAGCCGGGTCGTCGCCTCCAGCAGCACGCCGCCCAGCACACCGCCCGCCCCGTTGGCGAACAGCAGCACGCCGTACGCCAGGCCCGCGTCACCCGCGCCCAGGTCGGTCGCGAAGATCGGCATGGCCGACTGGAGCGAAGCGCCGACGAAGAACGACGCCAGGCCCGCCACGGCGATCATCGCCACCAGCGTCCGGTTCGACCCCAACTCCCGCAGCACCCGCAACGACTCCAGCACGCCCACGCGCGGCCGGACGTGGGCGTCGCGCGTGTGGCCGGTGAACTTGGTGCGGAACAAGAACAGCGTCAACGGCAGGTAGAACGCGATGTTGACAAAGATGCCCGCGGTCGGCCCCAACCCGAGCAACAGCACCGAGCCGACCACCGGCCCGAACAACACCCCCAGGCTGCGGAACGTCGCGTTGAGCCGCACTGCGCTGGGCAGTTCGTCCGGGCCGACGAAGTCGTGCAGCATCAACTGCTCGCCCGGTCCCCACAACGCACCCGCTATGCCGTGCAGCACCAACAGGACACCCGCGTGCCACACCTGAAGAGTGTCGGTGAGGAACAAGATCCCCCACGCGGCCGACACCCCCATGAACAACACCTGCGCGGCCTGGATGACGCGTCGGCAGTCGTAGCGGTCCGCCAGCGACCCGAACCAGACCGACAGCAGCAGGAACGGCAGCCAGTGGCTGATCACGGCGAACCCGGCGAGCGCGGGCGACTGGAACTTCTCCCACAGCACCCAGTACGTGATGACGTGCTCGACGTTGTCGGCCATCATCGCGAGCCCGGCCCCGAACAGGTACGGCCGGCAGTCCTTGTTGCGCAGCGCGGCGAACCGCCGCGGCGGCCTCGGCACGTGCGTCGGTACACCACAGGCCGCGCACATCTCGTCCTCCTGCGACTCGTCCCCGGTGGGGCAACGCTAAGGAGGCGCCGCGCGCGGCACCTAGGACGTGAGCGAACACGCGGCGCGGATCACACCGGAAGCGCGGTCGCCGGGCCGGGACGTCCTCGGTAGCGTCCGGCGGATGACCGTGCCGGTGGATCCGACCAACTCCGACCAGTTCACCGCGTGGGACGGCGACCAGGGCGGCTTCTGGGCCGACCACGCCGACCGCTTCGACGGCGGCGCCGCCCGCTACCACGAACGGCTGCTCGACGCGGCCCGCATCGACCCCGCCGACCGCGTCCTCGACATCGGTTGCGGCACCGGCAAGTCCTCCCGGGACGCCGCGCGCCGGGCCGCTCGGGGGCACGTCCTGGGCGTGGACCTGTCCTCGAAGATGATCGCCGTCGCCCGGCGGCGCGCCGAGCGGGAGGGCGTCGCGAACGTCGCCTTCGAGCAGGCCGACGCCCAGGTGCACCCGTTCCCCGAGGCCGCGTTCGACGTCGTGATCAGCCGCCACGGGGTGATGTTCTTCGGCGACCCGGACAAGGCGTTCGGCAACATCGCCCGCGCGTTGCGGCCCGGCGGCCGGATGGCGTTGCTGACGTGGCAACCGTTGGCGCGCAACGAGTTCGCCTCGACGTTCCGCAGGCTGTTCGCCGACGGCAAGCCGCTGCCCGAGCCGCCGGCGGACGCGCCGCACCCGTTCTCGCTCAGCGACCCCGACCGCGTCCGCGCCCTGCTGACCGGGGCGGGCCTGACGGACGTCGAGCTGCACGCCGTCAGCGAACCGGTGTGGCTCGGCGACGACGTGGCGGACGCGCTGGCGTTCATCACCGCCCGGCAGGCCGCCCAACTGGCCGAACTGGACGAGACCGCGCGGGCACGGGTCGTCGAGGCCGCGCGGGAGGACATGGCGCGGCACTGCGACGAGCACGGCGTGCGTTACGCGTCCGCCGCGTGGATCATCCAGGCCACCAGGGCCTGAGTCACCACACGTCCCCGTCCCGCCAGTCGCACGCCAGCTCACCGTCGAGGTCGAGCGGCACCGCGAGGGGCAGCACGTGGACACCGCCGTCGTCGTCCTCGGTGCGCACGAGCCCGCTCGGGGCCAGCACCGAGGACGGTCCGCGCCACAGCACCCAGCCGCGGGCGGTGTAGAACTCCAGCGCCGCGTCGCTCGCGCTCAACGCGCCCAGGTCGTAGGCGCGCCGGATGACGCCCTCCAGCGCCGCCATGACCCCCGCGCCGTGGCCGCGCCCGCGCCGGTCCTCCCGCACGGCGACGGCTTCGACGTACCCGGCCCGCAACGCGCGACCGCCGTGGAGCAGCCGCCGCTGCACGACCGAACCGTGCCCGACCAGGTCGTCGCCCTCCCAGGCGAACGCGTGGACGCCGCCGAGCGAGTGTTCCCAGTCGTCGTCGGAGAAGTCGCCGTCGAACGCGTCGTCGCACAGCGCCCGTGCGGCCTTGAGCAGGTCGGCGTCCACGTCCGACGTGTGCAGGGTCGTGATCATCAGGCCCCCAATCCCTTGTCGACCAACATCATCACCGTACGCGCCAACTCGGGGGCGGCGTCCGCGGGCAACAGGCCGGCCAGGAGCTGCGAGCACAGGCCGTGCATCACGCAGGACATCAGCAGCGTCACGTCGGCGACCGGGTGCGGGGCGAGTTCGCCGGACTCCTGCGCCGCCTCGACCGCGGTGGCCATGCGGGCGTAGACGCGTCGCTCGGCCGCCGCGAGGTCGGGGAAGTCGGCGCGGCGGGGGACGTCGGCGGACCCGAACATCAGCCGGTAGAGGGACGGGTTGGCCAGCGCGAACGCCAGGTAGGCGCGGCCGATGCCGTGCAGCCGCTCCAGGGGCGTGCCGGTGGGTTCGGCGAGCGCGGCCAGCTCCTCGAAGCCCTGTGCCATCACGGCGGCGACCAGTGACGCCTTGTCCGCGAAGTGCCGGTAGGCGGCGGCGTGCGACACCCCGGCCGCGGCGGCGGCCTTGCGCAGGGTCAGGCCCTCCGCGCCCTCGGCGTCCACCAGGGCGCGGGCGGCCGTGACCAGACCTTCCCGCAGGGCGCCGTGGTGGTAGGGCCTACGCGGCGATGTTGCCACTGGTAACTTCCTCCTCGTGACTCGCGTCGCCGGAATCCTCCTCGCCGCACTCGGCGCTCTCCACATCGTCCTCACGACCGCGTTCAACCACGAGAGCTGGGCCCGGTGGGTCGGCACGGGCCTGTGGGCGGCCGTGCCACCGCCGGGGGCGGCGTTCACGGCGGACCAGTACGTCCTGTGGCTGACGTTGGGCAGCTTCGGCGTGCCGTTGCTGTTGTTGGGCTTGGTCGTGGCCGGTGTCGCGCGCCGGGGCGGGCACGTGCCCGCGTACGTCGGGTGGGGCGTCGGCGCGTGGGCGTTGCTGCTGTCGGTCGTGCTGGTGGCCGTGCCGGGGTGGTTGGTGCTGGTGCCGGCGGTGTTGTTGGCGCGTGGCGCACGTCACAGCGGCGCGCTGTCACGGATTGCGTCCCTGTCTCGCTCCACCGTCGAGGAAAGGACGGCGACATGACGGACATCGTGGTCATCGGTGCTGGGTACGCGGGTCTGGCGGCGGCGAAGCTCGCGGCGAGGTGGACCGGTGCGAAGGTCACCCTGGTGAACGAGCGGGACCGGTTCGTGGAGCGGGTGCGGCTGCACCAGTTGGCGGTCGGCCAGACGTTGCGCGACCTGCCGCTGGCCGAACTGCTGGCGGGCACCGGGGTGGAACTGGTGGTGGACCGGGTGACGGCGATCGACCCGGCGGCGCGCAAGGTCGTGCTGCGCGGAGGTGCGCTGTCCTACGACCGGTTGATCTACGCCTTGGGCAGCCATGCGGACCTGGGTTCGGTGCCCGGCGTCCGGGAGCACGCGCACACCGTGACCACCTTGGAGGAGGCCGAGCGTTTGCGGGCGGCGCTGGGGCGCGCGCGGGTGGTCGCGGTGGCCGGTGGTGGTTTGACCGGGATCGAGGCAGCCGCCGAGCTGGCCGAGGCCCGGCCGGACCTGGAGGTGCACCTGGTGACGGCGGGGACGTTGGGGGCGGCGCTTTCCCCTGCGGGACGGGCGCACCTGCGGAAGGTGTTCGGGCGGTTGGGTGTGGTGGTGCACGAGGACGTGCGGATCACTGCGGTGGATGCGCACGGGTTGGTGGTCGGTGAGGGGCGGGTCGACGCGGACACCGTCGTGTGGACGGCCGGGTTCGCGGTGCCGGAGTTGGCGCGGGCTGCCGGTTTCGAGGTGGACGGTCGGGGGCGGATGGTCGTCGACGACACCCTGACGTCGGTCTCGCACCCGGAGGTGGTGGCCGTGGGTGATGCCGCTGCCATGCGCCGGCCCGACGGCCAGGAGCTGCGGATGGCCTGCGCGACGGGCCTGCCGACCACCCAGCGCGCGGTGCGGGCCCTGGCGGACAAGCTGCGGGGGCGGACGCCGAAGCCGTTCCGGTTCTCCTACATCAACCAGTGCGTGAGCCTGGGGCGGCGGGACGGCTTGATCCAGTTCGTGCGGCCGGACGACAGCCCGCGCAGCCGCGTCCTGACGGGTCGGTGGGCGGCGAGGTACAAGGAGGCGGTGGTCCGCTTCACGGTCACCTTCGAACGCCACCCCACTCTGCCGGCCGGGTGACGCTGTCCGTCAAACGGGTGAAAGGGGGAGTTGAGGACAACCCGTCCGACCTTCGATCGCGTGGATTGGGTGGAGGCCCACACACCCCAGCCCTTCACCCGCCCGCCGAGCCACGCACCCGCTGACCGCCGAGCCGGCGCGGCCCGCCAACCCGGCGCGGCCAACCCGGCGCGGCCAACCCGGCGCGGCCCCGCCTGGCCCCGCCCCGCCTGGCCCGGCCCCGCCTGGCCCGGCCTGGCCATCCGCTCGCCGCCGGCTACAGCTCGAACCGGTAGCCCATCCCGGGCTCGGTCACCAGGTGGCGCGGGTGCGAGGGTTCCGGTTCCAGCTTGCGCCGGAGCTGCGCCAAGTACACCCGCAAGTAGTGAGTTTCCTTCGCGTACTGCGGCCCCCACACCTCCTGCAACAACTGCCGCTGCGCGACCAACCGCCCCCGGTTGCGCGCCAGGATCTCCAGCAACCCCCACTCGGTCGGCGTCAAGTGCACCTCGACCCCGTCCCGCAGCACCTTCTTCGCCGCCAGGTCCACCGTGAACGACGCCGTCTGCACCACGGCGTCCTCGCCCTCCGCCACCGCCGACCGCCGCACCGCCGCGCGCAACCGCGCCAGCAGCTCGTCCATCCCGAACGGCTTGGTCACGTAGTCGTCCGCCCCGGCATCCAGCGCCTCGACCTTGTCCGTCGAGTCCGTCCGCGCCGACAGCACGATGATCGGCACCGACGTCCACCCGCGCAGACCCGCGATGACCTCCGTCCCGTCCACGTCCGGCAACCCGAGGTCCAGCACGACCACGTCCGGCTTGCCCTCGGCCGCGGCCTTCAGCGCCGCCGTCCCGTCGTGGGCGGTCAGGACCGCGTAGCCGCGGGCGGACAGGTTGATCCGCAGGGCGCGCACGATCTGCGGTTCGTCGTCGACCACGAGCACCTTCGTCACGGTCCGACACTACGTCCAAACCGGCCGCGCTCGCTGTCCGTGGCCGATTCTGACGTGGTCTTGACGCCTCCCATCACCGCTTTTATGGCGTTTTAGCGGGTACCTGACCGCATCGGTGCGGAAAGGGTGAGTACATCCGGGTGCGAATGAATCCATTTGCTGGACATCGGTCGCGCGATAGTGCAAATGTCCTGTCCGAATTCGGACAAGTGCTCACGGTGGGTGAGCCACGAGGAGGTCCACGATGACCACCAGTGTGACCAACCAAGACGCGTTACAGCTCGTGGTCGCCGTCCACCGGCTCGTCCGCAGCCTGCGGCAGTCGGCGTCGGTCCGACGGCTCCAACCCACGCAGCTCCTCGTCCTCGCCGAGCTGGCCGCCCAGGGCCCCATGCGCATCGGCGAGATCGCGGTCCGCGCCCTGTGCTCCCAACCCACGGCGACGACCGTGGTGACGGGCCTGGAATCCAGCGGCCTGGTGCGCCGCGAAGCCGACCCGGCCGACGGGCGCGCGACCATCGTGGAACTGACCGGCACGGGTCGGGACACGATCGTCTCCCTCGCGCACGGCGAGGCCGAGCTGCTCTCCGAACGGCTGTCGCGGCTGTCCGAAGAGGAGCGCGACCACGTCCGCTCGGTCACCCCGCTGCTGCGCCGCCTCGCGGAACCGAGAACCCGTTAACGCCCGAGCCCGCGCGGCCTCGGTTGGCAGCGCGGGCACGAGAACGACGAACGGTTCATGAAAGGTTCTCGCACCACGGCCGTGCCACATCGGCGGCACGGCCGGTTCTCCTGCCCGTAAACGTTCAGCGAACGGTCGAAGTACCCCGACTGGCCGTTCACGTTCACGTACAGCGCGTCGAAAGAAGTCCCGCCCTCGCCCAACGCCTCGTGCATCACGTCGGACGCGTGCGCGAGCAGTTCCTCCGCTTTTGCCCGCGTCAACTTCTCGGTCGGCCGCAGGCCGTGCAGCTTCGACCGCCACAACGCCTCGTCCGCGTAGATGTTGCCCACACCGGACACCAGCGTCTGGTCCAGCAGCGCCCGCTTCACCTCGGTGCGCCGCCTGCGCAGGGCGGCCACCGCCGCCGCCAGGTCGAACGCCGGGTCCATCGGGTCGCGCGCGATGTGCGCGACCGGCTCGGGCAGGGCGGTGCCGTCCACGTCGACCAGGTCGGCCAGCGCGAGCCCGCCGAACGTCCGCTGGTCCACGAACCGCAGCTCGGGACCGTCGTCGGCGAACCGGACCCGCACCCGCAGGTGCTTCTCGTCGGGCGCCCCGGGCGGCTGGACCAGCATCTGGCCGCTCATCCCGAGGTGCGCGAGCAGCGCGTCGCCCTCGGACAGGTCCACCCACAGGTACTTGCCCCGCCGCCGGGCCTCGACCATGGTGCGACCGGTCAACCGGTGCGCGAAATCCGCCGCACCGGACAGGTGGCGGCGGATCGCACGGGGGTGCAGGACCTCGACCGAGGCGACGGTCCGACCGGCGACGTGCTCGTGGAGGCCTCGGCGGACTACTTCGACCTCGGGCAGCTCGGGCACGTGCGGGTGGTCAGTCCTCGTTCTCGGCGGTCTCTTCGGCGGCGGCCTGCTCCAGCTCCTCCAGCAGCTCGTAGGCGGCGGCCTGCGGCTTGGTCGGCTTGAGCATCCAGCCACCGTTCTGCGCGGTGTCGCGGACCAGGACCAGGCCCTGGATGCCGCCGCTGCGGGTGGCGTTCAACGGTCGGGAGGGTCGGCGGTCGCGCACGCGCCGGGTCGTCCGGACGTTCGTGGCATACATCGGCGTCAGTCTTCCTTGGTGGGTGAAGTCCGCGGTGTCGCCGAGTTCTGGGCGTGCCCGTTGCCGGCCGCGGCGGCTTCCTGCTCCGCGCGGACCCGTTCCGACAGCACCCGGTAGGCGGCCTCGGCCGCCTTCTGCTCGGCTTCCTTCTTGGTCTTCCCGTCACCGGCGCCGTGGGACTGGCCACCCACGATCACCGTGGCGGTGAACTCCTTGCGGTGGTCGGGACCCTGGTCGTCCACCCGGTACTCGGGGACGCCGAGCCCGGCCGAAGCCGTCAGCTCCTGCAGGCTGGTCTTCCAGTCCAGGCCCGCGCCGCGCAGCGGCGCCTCCGCCAACAGCGGGTCGAACAGGCGGTGGACCAGTTGACGCGCGGTGTCGATGCCGAACTGCAGGTACACCGCGCCGATGACGGCCTCCAGGCCGTCCGCGAGGATGCTCGCCTTGTCCCTGCCGCCGGTCAGCTCCTCGCCGCGACCGAGCAGCAGGTGCCCGCCCAGACCGTCCTCGCCCAGGCCCCGGGCCACACCGGCCAGCGCGTGCATGTTCACCACGCTGGCCCGCAGCTTCGCGAGCTGGCCCTCGGGCAGTTCCGGGTGGGTCTGGTACAGGTGGTCGGTGACGACGAGGCCGAGCACCGCGTCGCCGAGGAACTCCAGTCGCTCGTTCGGCGGCAGACCGCCGTTCTCGTACGCGTACGACCGGTGTGTCAGTGCGAGCGTCAGCAGCTCGGCGTCCAACGGGACGCCGAGCGCTTCGAGCAACGGGGCGCGGTCGGCGGACCGACCGCGCGACGACCTGCCCCCCACTGTGCGCCGCTTCTCTTCGCTGGAGGAGGTCAGGCCGGCTGGACGACCTGGCGGCCGTCGTACTGGCCACAGGCCGGGCAGGCGACGTGCTGCGGCTTCGGCTGGCGGCAGGCCCGGTTCGAGCAGGCCACCAGGTGCACGGCAGCGGTCTTCCACTGAGCGCGGCGCGAGCGCGTGTTCGAGCGCGACATCTTCCGCTTCGGGACGGCCACGACTAGTTCTCCTCTGGATTGTCACGATTCCCGTCGAACCGCTCGCGCAGAGCGGCCCACCGGGGGTCAATCGTCTCATGCCCGTGGTCGGGGCCGAGCTCAGCCAGCTTGCCACCGCAGTCGACGCACAGCCCGGGGCAGTCCGGCGAGCACAGCGGCACCTGCGGCAACGACAGCACGATGGCGTCGTTCACCACGGGTTCGAGGTCGACCAGGTCGTCGTGCAGACGGCTGACCTCGTCTTCCTCGGTGGTCTCGTCGGTGGTGCTGTCCGGGTAGGCGTACAGCTCCGTGAGCCCCACTTCGACCTTCGCCGACAGCGGCTCCAGGCAGCGCGAGCACTCCCCTTCGACCACCGTCGAGGCCGTGCCCGTCACCAGGACGCCCTCGACCACGGACTCCAGCAGGAGGTCCAGGTCGACGACGCCACCCTTCGGCACCGCGATCACGCCTTCGAGGCCCATTCCCTCGGCGGGCACCGACCGGGTCACCGCGCGTGAAGAGCCCGCACGACGCCCGAGGTCCCTGGTGTCGATGACCCAGGGCCCGGTGGCTGCGGGACGCGCGGAGGCGTGACGGTGCTCAGACATGATGTTGGTTTCGCCGACGGGTGACTTACCACGGCCAGCCGGTCAAGGGTACGGGACAACCGGCCGTGACGTGAAATCGGGTGCTCAGGGGCTTGTGCGGGCGGTGACCGCGCGGTGGGCGCGCGGTCCGCGCCGCCTCAGCGGGCCGCTGACTCGTGGTAGTCGAACGGCGCGGCGGCGGCGTTGACCGCCGGGCCGCGCAGGTGCGAGCGGCCCTTGCCGACGCTGCGCAGGGTGTGCGCGAGCAGGTCCTCGAAGTCGGCGAGCTTGCCGTCCACGTAGGCGTCGCACTCGCTGCGCAGCCGGATCGCCTCGGCCTGGGCGGCCTCCAGGATGCGCGCGGACTCGGCGTGCGAGGCCTGCACGACCTCGGTGGCGTCGACCAGGCGGGCCTGCTCGGCGCGGCCCTCCTCGATGGCGCGCTCGTAGTTGGCGCGGCCGGCCTGCACCATGCGGTCGGCCTCGGCGTGGGCGCGGCCGACCAGGTCCTCGTACTCCTGGCGACCGGCGTTGACCGTGCGCTGCGCCTGGTCCTCGGCCTCGGCGACCATGCGCTCGGCGCGCGAGCGGGCCTCCGACAGCATCCGCTCGGCCTCGTGCTGGGCCTCGGCGACGATCCGCTCGGCCTCGGCGCGAGCCTTGCTGGTGGCGGCCTCCAGCTCGTGCTGGGCCTTGCCGACCAGCTCGTCGCGGTGGTCGAGGACGTCCTGCGCGTCGTCCAGCTCCGCCGGGATGGCGTCGCGGACGTCGTCGAGCAGTTCGAGCACGTCACCGCGGGGGACGACGCACCCGGAGGTCATCGGCACGCCACGCGCTTCCTCGACGATCGTGACCAGCTCGTCGAGGGCCTCGAACACCCGGTACACGGCACACTCCCCACGCCCACACTGCGGTACCCGTCCTAGTGTGCCCTGCCCGATCACGACACGCCGGGAGATCGGGGGCGCGTGTTGGCGTAGGTGATCAAGCTTTCAGATGGGCTCAGGTCAGACCGGTGTGACGTCATTCATGCGAGTGGCCGAATCACCACATCGTGTGATGATCCGGCCACGGGGAGTGTGTTCGACGCGCCTCAGCGGCGCTCGGCGAGGCGCTGGGTCAGGCGGGCCATGATCGACGGGGGCAGCAGCGTGGACACGTCGCCGCCGTAGGTCGCCACGTCCTTGACCAGCGAGCTGGCCAGGAAGCTGTAGATCGGGTTGGTCGGCATGAACAGCGTCTCGACGCCGGTGAGCTGGTGGTTCATCTGGGCCATCTGCAGCTCGTAGTCGTAGTCGCTGACCGCGCGCAGGCCCTTGACGATGGCCTGGATGTCGTTCTCCCGGCAGTAGTCGACCAGCAGGCCGTGCCACGAGTCGACCCGCACGTTCGGCCACTGCGCGGTCACCTCGCGCAGCATCTCCGTGCGCTCTTCCACCGAGAACAGGGTCTTCTTGTTCTTGTTGATGAGCACGGCGACGACGACCTCGTCGAAGAGCTTCGCCGCTCTGCCGATGATGTCCAGGTGTCCGTTGGTGGCCGGGTCGTAGGAGCCGGGGCACACGGCACGCGTCATGGTTTCGGACGGTAGCACCCGATCGGATGCGTCCACTCCGGTCGTGGTCCGCATCACCCGTGCGGGCCGGCGTGCTCCGCCCAGTACAACGCCGTGTCGCCGTATCGCTTGCTGCGCAAGGATTCCAGCGCGGGCGGCCAGATCGGTTCAGGAGTGCGCGCGGACCGTTCAACGACGACCACCGAGCCGGTGGTGGTCCACCCGTTCGCGACCAGCGCGGCGAGCACCTCGGCCAGTTGGGCGTCGGTCACGTCGTAGGGCGGGTCGGCGAAGACCACGTCGCACGGGGCTTCGGGCGGGTTGGCGACGGCGGCCAGCGCGGTGCGGTTGACTACCACCGCGCCGGGCAGCCCGATCGTCCGGGCGTTGCCCTTCAAGACTTCGGCAGCCCGCTTGTCCGACTCGACGAACGTCGCGTGCGCCGCGCCCCGGGACAGCGCCTCGAACCCCAGCGCGCCGCTGCCCGCGTAGAGGTCGAGGACGCGGACGCCGTCGAGGTCCACGAGCGCTTCGAGGGAGCTGAACAACGCCTCGCGCACCCGGTCGGAGGTGGGGCGCGTGCCTCGCGGGGGTACCTGGAGCCGCCGGCCCCCGGCCACGCCCGCCACGATCCTGGTCACGCCCTCATCGTCCCAGGTGCGCGCCGCCGTTGACCGGGACCACCTGGCCGGTGATGTGGCCGGCCTCCGGCGAGGTGAGGAACGCCACGGTCGCGGCCACGTCCGCCGGGGTGCCGGCGCGGCCGTTCGCGGTCTGGGCGATGAGCGTCGCCCGGCGCTGGTCGGTCATCGCGCCGCCGAAGAACTCGGTGTCCTCGATGAAGCCGGGCGACACGACGTTGGCCGTGATGCCCCGCCCGCCCAGCTTGAACGCCAGCTCGGCGGTCCACGCCTCGACCGCCGCCTTCGCCGCGCCGTAGCTGCCGCCGCCGCGCCGGCCCGCGATGGACCCGATGGTCACCACCCGGGCCTGCTCGGCCAGCCGGGGTTCCAGCGCCGTGGTGACCAGGACGGCCGTGACGACGTTGGACTCGCAGGTCGCGAGCCACTGGCTCTTCAGGTCGTCGCCCCCGGCGAGGCCGCCGGCGTTGTTGACCAGGACGTCCACAGTGGACGGCAGGTCGGCCGGCGCGGCCTCGACCTGGTCCGGGTCGGCCGCGTCGAACGCCACCGCCCGCGCGCCGATCTCCGCCGCCGTCGCCGCCAGCACGTCCTCGCGGCGGCCGGTGACGACCACCTCCAGGCCGCGCGCCACCAGTTCCGCCGCGATGGCCCGCCCGATGCCGGTGCCGCCACCGGTCACGACCGCCGTCCGAGTGCCCGTGCCCGTGCTCGTGCCCGTGCTCATGCGAGTGCCTGCCACCATCCGTCGACCTGCGGGGGATCGTTCACGTCGATCCTTTCGCCGGGTCGGGGGACGGCGAGCGGGACCTCCCACGCCTTGGCCTCGCGCCACACCCGGTCGACGGGTTCGGACCACTCGTGGAAGGCCAGGTTGAAGGTCGCCCAGTGGACCGGCACGAGCAGCCCGCCCCGGACGTCGCGGTGCGCGGCGACGCCCTCCTCGGGCGTCATGTGGATGTCCGGCCAGCCGGGTCCGTACGCGCCGATCTGGATCAGGGACGCGTCGAACGGGCCGTACTCGTCGCCGATGCGCTTGTAGCCGTCGAAGTACCCGGTGTCACCGCTGTAGTAGACGCGGTGCTCGGGGCCGAGGACCACCCAGGACGCCCACAGGGTGTTGTCGCGCCGGAAGCCGCGGCCGGAGAAGTGCTGCGCGGGCGCGGCGACCAGCCGGACGCCGGCGACGTCGTGCGACTCGTCCCAGTCCAGCTCGACGATCCGCGCCTCGGGCACCTTCCAGCGGCGCAGGTGCGCCCCGATGCCCAGCGGCACGACGAAGACGGCGTGCGTGGTGGCGGTCAGGTCGCGGACCGTCGCCTGGTCGAGGTGGTCGTAGTGGTCGTGCGAGATGACGACGGCGTCGACCGGCCCGACCTCGGCCAGCGTGTGCGGCACGGCGTGCAGCCGCTTGGGCCCGACGAGGCGGGACGGCGAGCAGCGGTCGCTCCACACGGGATCGAGCAGGATGCGGGCGCCGTCGATCTCGACCAGGGTGGACGCGTGCCCGTACCAGGTGAGGTGCAGCCCTTCACCCGCCACGTCGTGCGCGGCGCGGACCAGCGGCACGGGCCCGACGGGATGCCGCTGCTGCCCGCCGAAAACCAGCTCGCGCGCGGTGTCCCCGGCACTTCCGGGGGGCATGGTGCGCGTGCGCGCGGTGTTGTGGAACTTCCCGTCCCAGTACCGCGGCGACCGCCACACCCGCTCCCCGCCGGGCCGCCCGGCCAACGCCCCGGGCACGTCCCGCAACCCCCACGCGACCACGCCGGCCGTCAACCCGAGCAGCGCCGCGGTGACCTTCTTCATGGCTCCTCCAACGCCGTGACGCCCGACCGGGTTCCCCCCTCGGAAGGGGATAACCCGAGACCCGCGTCACCGCCAGTCGACGTGGCGGAGGACGGCCGGGCGCCCCCGGACAGCGGACGGGCCGGGCACCCCCGCGGGGACGCCCGGCCCGGTCAGGCTCCGGCTCTCACTCCAGCACGATCAGCAGATCGCCACCCTCGACCTGCTGCACCCCGCCCACGGCCAACCGCTTCACGCGACCGGCCTTCGGCGCGGTGATGGCGGCCTCCATCTTCATGGCCTCGATGGTGGCCACCGTCTGGCCGGCCTCCACCGAGTCGCCCTCCGCCACCGACGGCGTGACGACACCCGCGAACGGCGCGGCCACGTGGTCCGGGTTGGTGCGGTCGGCCTTCTCCGCCGCCGGGATCTCCGCCGCGATCGACCGGTCGCGGACCTGGATCGGCCGGAGTTGGCCGTTCAGGGTGGCCATGACCGTGCGCATGCCGCGTTCGTCCGCCTCGCCGATGGCCTCCAGGCCGATCAGCAGGCGCACGCCCGGCTCCAGGTCGACCTGGTACTCCTCGCCCGGCCGCAGGCCGTAGAAGAAGTCCTTGCTGGTCAACACGCTCGTGTCGCCGTAGGCGTCCCGGTGCGCGCGGAACTCCTTCGTCGGCGCGGGGAACAGCAGGCGGTTCAGGGTGTTGCGGCGGTCCGAGGCCAGGCCCTCCTCGTCCTCCGGCGTCAGCTCGGCCACGCCCTTCGGGGCCGCGCGACCCTGTAGCGCCTTGCTGCGGAACGGCTCCGGCCAGCCGCCGGGCGGGTCGCCCAGCTCGCCGGACAGGAACCCGACGACCGACGCCGGGATGTCGAACCGGCCCGGGTCGGCCTCGAAGTCCTTCGGCGACACGCCCGCGCCCACCAGGTGCAGCGCCAGGTCGCCGACCACCTTGGACGACGGCGTCACCTTCACCAGGCGGCCGAGCATCCGGTCCGCCGCCGCGTACATGGCCTCGATCTCCTCGAACTTCTGCCCGAGGCCCAGCGCGACCGCCTGGGTGCGCAGGTTCGACAGCTGACCGCCGGGGATCTCGTGGTGGTACACGCGACCCGTCGGGCCGGGGATGCCGGACTCGAACGGCGCGTACACCTTGCGCACGGCCTCCCAGTACGGCTCGATGTCGCACACCGCCTGCAACGACAGGCCCGTGGAGTGCTCGGTGTGGTCAGTGGCCGCCACGATCGCCGACAGCGGCGGCTGGGACGTCGTCCCCGCCATGGACGCCGCCGCGCCGTCCACCGCGTCCACACCGGACTGGATGGCCGCGAGGTAGGTCGCCAGCTGGCCGCCCGCCGTGTCGTGGGTGTGCAGGTGCACCGGCAGGTCGAACTCCTTGCGCAGCGCGGTGATCAGCCGGGCCGCGGCCGGCGGGCGCAGCAGGCCCGCCATGTCCTTCACGGCCAGCACGTGCGCGCCCGCGCCGACGATCTGCTCGGCCAGCTTGAGGTAGTAGTCGAGCGTGTAGAGCCGCTCGTCCGGGTTGGACAGGTCGGCGGTGTAGCACAGGGCCACCTCGGCGACCGCCGTCCCGGTCTCCCGGACCGCCTCGATCGCCGGCCGCATCTGCTCGACGTCGTTCAAGGCGTCGAAGATTCGGAAGATGTCGATACCGGTCTTCGTCGCCTCCTCCACGAACGCCGAAGTCACGGCCTCCGGGTACGGCGTGTAGCCGACGGTGTTCCGGCCCCGCAGCAGCATCTGGAGCGTGATGTTGGGTACGGCTGCACGCAGCGCCGCCAGCCGCTCCCACGGATCCTCGGCGAGGAACCGCAGCGCCACGTCGTAGGTCGCGCCGCCCCACGCCTCCAGGGACAGCAGCTGCGGCGTCAGGCGCGCCACGTGCGGCGCGACCGCGAGCAGGTCCTTGGTGCGCACGCGGGTCGCCAGCAGCGACTGGTGGGCGTCGCGGAAGGTCGTGTCGGTGACCTGGAGCGCCTTGCTCTCCCGCAGCCAGCGGGCGAAGCCCTCGGGACCCAGTTCGGTCAGCTTCTGCTTGGACCCGGCGGGCGGCTCGACGCCCAGGTCCACGGCCGGCAGCTTGTCCTTCGGGTCCACCGCGGACGGGCGCGGGCCGTTGGGCTTGTTGACCGTCACGTCCGCCAGGTAGGTCAGCAGGCGCGTGCCGCGGTCGGCCGAGTGCCGCGCGGTGAGCAGGTGCGGGCGCTTCTCGATGAACGAGGTGGTGACCCGACCCTGGTAGAAGTCCTCGTCGTCCAGCACCGCCTGCAGGAACGGGATGTTCGTGGACACGCCGCGGATGCGGAACTCCGCCACGGCGCGCCGGGCGCGGGCGACGGCGGCGGCGAAGGTCCGGCCGCGGCAGGACAGCTTCACCAGCATCGAGTCGAAGTGCGCGCTGACCACGGTGCCCGCGCCGGTGGTGCCGCCGTCGAGCCGGATGCCCGAGCCGCCCGGCGAGCGGTAGGCGCTGATCATGCCGGTGTCCGGGCGGAACCCGTTGGCCGGGTCCTCGGTGGTGATGCGGCACTGGAGGGCCGCGCCGCGCAGCTGCACGGTGTCCTGGCTCAGGCCCAGGTCGTCGAGCGTCTCGCCGGAGGCGATGCGCATCTGCGACTGCACCAGGTCCACGTCGGTGACCTCTTCGGTCACCGTGTGCTCGACCTGGATGCGCGGGTTCATCTCGATGAAGACGTACCGGCCCTGCGGGTCGAGCAGGAACTCGACCGTGCCCGCGTTGCGGTAGCCGATGTGGCGGGCGAACCGGACGGCGTCGTTGCAGATGCGCTCGCGCAGCTCGGGGTCGAGGTTGGGCGCGGGCGCGATCTCGATGACCTTCTGGTGGCGGCGCTGCACCGAGCAGTCCCGCTCGAACAGGTGCATCACGTTGCCCTCGCCGTCGGCGAGGATCTGCACCTCGATGTGGCGCGGCTCGACGACGGCCTGCTCCAGGAACACCGTCGGGTCGCCGAACGCCGACTCCGCCTCGCGGGACGCGGCCTCCAGGGCCTCCCGCAGCGCGGCCGGGTCCTCGACGCGGCGCATGCCGCGGCCACCACCGCCGGCGACGGCCTTCACGAACACCGGGAAGTCGATGCCCTTCGCGGCCTCCACCAGCGCGTCGATGTCGCTGGACGGCTCGCTGGAGCGCAGCACGGGCAGCCCGGCCTCGCGGGCGGCGGCGATCGCGCGCGCCTTGTTGCCGGTCAGCTCCAGCACCTCGGACGGCGGTCCGACGAACGTGATCCCGGCGTCGGCGCACGCCTTGGCCAGCTCGGGGTTCTCCGACAGGAAGCCGTAGCCCGGGTACACCGCGTCGGCGCCCGCCTTGCGGGCGGCCTTGATGATCTCGTCGACGGAGAGGTAGGCCCGGACGGGGTGGCCGGGTTCACCGATCTCGTAGGACTCGTCGGCCTTCAGCCGGTGCAGTGAATTGCGGTCCTCGTGGGGGAAGACGGCAACCGTGCCGGCGCCCAGCTCGTAGGCAGCGCGAAAAGCCCGGATCGCGATCTCGCCGCGGTTGGCGACAAGAACCTTGCGGAACATTCGGCGTTCCCTCCCAGGTCACTCGGCGGTCAATCAAGGCACGCTACCGTGAGGTTCCCGCTGGTCGGGAGGTTCATCCCACGTGACGGACGTCATCGTGATCGTTCACTCACCCGGTCAAGCACGGCTCGGCCGGGGGGATTGTCCCGTGCGGAGGTCCGACCCGCAGCCCCCGACCGAACGGCTCACACTGCGGGACGGCCGCGGGTGCGGTGGACTGTGAGCGCAGGATCACCGACCCGTTACAGCGCGTTCGCTGCATCGGGTGAATGACGGACTGGACTTCTCGGTAGGGTTGGGCTTATGGCCGGGGCTGAAGGGACGGGGCAGCCTGCTGCCCGCACCCATTTCGACGTCGTTCTGCGCGGGTACAACCAGCGGCAGGTCAACGAGCGCGTGACACGGCTGGAGTTCGACCTCAAGAACTCCAACCGGGCGCGCGACGCGGCGGCGGCCCAGGTGGGCGAGCTGACCAAGCTCCTCAACGGCACCCGCGCGGAGCTGGACAAGGTCAAGGCGCAGCTGGGCAACCTGGCCAACAGCCCGGTCAACGCCTCGAACGTCACCGAACGCGTGCGCGTGATGATGACCCTGGCCGAGGAGGAGATCGCCGACATCCGCAAGGGCGCGCTCGACCAGGCCAACGCCACCCGGGCCGAGGCCGAGCGCTTCGCCGCCGAGGGCCGCGCCGCCCACCAGCGCGCGATGGGCGAGGTCGAGGAGCGCCGCAAGCAGTTGGAGGCGGCCCACCAGCAGCGCACGGCCGAGCTGGAGCAGCAGTACCAGGAGCGCCGGGCCGAGCTGGAGCGCACGCACGAGGAGCTGCGCGCCAAGCTGACCGCCGAGCACGAGGCCCTGCTCGCCCAGACCCGCGCCGACCACGACCGCCTGGCGGCCGAGTTCGACGAGAAGACCAAGGACCTGGAAAAGCGCCGGGTGGACCTCGACGCGAAGTACAAGGGCTACCACGACGACCTCGACAAGGAGTACGACGAGCTGCGCACCACGCTCCGCAAGGAGCACGAGGTGCACGTCGTGGAGGCCAAGGCCGAGGCCGCGAAGCTGCTGGAAGAGGCCCGCGCCGAGGTGGAGAAGCTCCGCGCGGAGTCCGCCCGGCAGGTCGCCGAGCTGGAGTCCGCGGCGCTGGCCAAGGCGGAGAAGGCCGTGGCCGAGGCCAACGCGGCGGCGGAGAAGCAGCTGGCCGAGGCGTCCGCGCAGGCGGAGAAGACCCTCGCCGAGGCGAAGGCGGCGGCCGAGCGGAAGACCGCCGAGGCGGACACCTACGCCGACAGCCGCATCACGGCCGCCGACCGCAAGCTCACCGAGCTGCACACCGTCCACAAGGCGCTGACCGAGCAGTTCACGGCGGCGCAGGAGGCGGTCCTGAACGCGGTGGCCAGCCTCACGCCCCTGGACGTGGAGGCGGAAGAAGAGGCCTCAGCCGAGGCCGAGGCCGGGGCCGGGGCCGTCGCCGAGCCCTCGAACGCCACCGACACCCCGGTGTCCGAGCAGCCCACGAAGCAGCTCCCCGTCCCGAAGCGGAAGTAGCCGCGCTCCCGGCCGGTCCTCCCCCGAGGGGGATCAGCCGGGGAGCTGGTCGGCCGGGACGACCTCCGCGGCCGGGGGCAGCGGCACGTCGAACGTCCCGCCCCACTCCATGAACCGGGTGGTCGACTGCTTCACCACCTTGCCGTCCAGCTCGAACCGGTACTCCGCCTTCACCGGGGTCCCCTCCCCGTCCACCCACACCACGGCGTTGATCGTCACCCCGTGCTCCGCCAACTGCGTGTGCTGCAACTGGGTGTCCGAGTCCTTGATGATCTTCGCCATCTTCAGCGGGTCGACCACCAGGTCGTACCGGGTCGCCGCCACCCCGTCCACGGCCTCGGACGCCTTCGACACGATCAGCGCCGCCCGGGGCTGCACGTAGTCGAGTTCCGCGCCGACCGTCGCGCCGGGCCCGAAACCCCGCAACAACGCCGTCACCTCGCCGTTGTTGCCCGACGTGTAGAGGCCCCACCGCTTGCCCTCGGGCATCGGGGCACCGTCGACGTGGACGTAGATGCCCTCCTGGGCGATCACCATGTCCATCTTCCGGTTCTGGCCGGCGGTGGTCATGGTCATCGTCATCGCGCCCCGCACGCCCTCGGGCTCCTGGCGCAGGGTGCCGTCCACGACGTTGCGGACCTCGGTGGACGCGCCGTCCGACGCGAAGCCCTCCGTGTGGAACCGGGCCGTCTTCAGCTCCGACCGGCGCTGGTCGATCCTCTCCGCCAGCACCGCCAGGTCGCCCTTGGGCGGCGAGGACGACGTCGGGGGCGCGACCTCGCCGCCGGTCGTGCACGCGACCAGCAACAACGGCATCAGGGCTAGCAGCACACGGCGCACAGTGCGGCGACGTTACTACTCTTCCACCGCGCGGGGTCGAGGCGGGTTCTGGTCGAGCAGGGTCATCAGCATGTCCCGGGCCTGGGCGATCGGCATGACGCCGAGCAGTTGCTGCGCCATGTCGCCGCTGCCGCCGATCACCTGCGGCACCGGGGCCTTGGCCAGTTCGCGCACGATCCGCTCGGTCGCCACCTGCGCCGGGCCGAGCAGCTTGACCAGCGCGCGGATCTCCACCAGCGCCAGTTCGGCCTCGGCCTCCCGGACCTTCATCCGCTGCAGCTCGATCTGGTCGCGCGCGGCCTCGCGCTTGGTCAGCGCCGCCAGCTCCGCCGACTCCAGCTCGGCGCGCTTCTCCTGGTTGGCGATGTCCCGGCGCAGGTCGTTGATGTCCTGCTGGTCGCACTCGAACTCTTCCAGCGTGGTCCGGATCGCCCGCACCCCGATCGGCTTCATCGCCTGCCGCACCGCGTCGGCCAGGTCGTTGCTCACCTCGCTGTACTTGGTGATGAACTCCTGGATCCGGTAGGTGGCGGCCTTGCGCCGGAAGTAGCTCTTCACGATCGGCGCGAGTTCCTTCTGCACGAACTGCTGCACGGGGGTCTGGGCGTCCGGGCCGCGCGTGCCGAAGCGCAGGACCAGCTCCGGCGCCACCTCGGGCGGGATCTGGACGGTCTGCTTCATGTCCAGGCGGACCGTGTAGCCCTGCACGTCCAGCACGATCTGCTCCAGCGACACGTCCAGGTTGTCACCGGGCTTGGGCTCGCGGTTCCACTCCAGGATCAGCACCCGCGTCGGCACCTTCACCACGTGCGCGAACCACGGGTTGAGCGGGTACCGGCCACCGCCGTCCAGCGTCTCCCGCTGCACGCCCAGCCGCCCGCCGCGCTCCTGGAACACCCACGGCAGCTGGAACCCCTCGTGGCCCTCGACCACCGGGCCGACCTCGCTCGGGTCCGGCTTGCCGCCCAGCCGGGTGATCACCACGCCCGCCTCGCCGACCTCGACGTCCACGTCGGTCAGGTCGGCCTCGGTCAGGCGCTCGCGCGCCATCTCCTCCGGCCGGTCGACGGTGATCACGGTGAACGCCCGGGTGTTGATCCGGTAGGACCCGCTGACCAGCACCTCCTGCTGCCGGCCCTGCTCGCCGCCCGCGCGCAGGAACGCGGCGGCGTCCTGGAAGTGGTCGCACTCGACGTGCTTCGCGATCGCCCGGCCCGGCGGGCGCGGCCGGCCGACCTTGGCGACCACCACCCCGATCGTGCCGCTGGGCACGTGGGTCACCGGCACCCGGTGGACGTCGTAGAGGAACTTCGGCAGGAACTCGAACGAGTTGGGCGCGAGCACCGCCGCCTGCACGCCCTTCGCCCCGTACAGGCTCACCTTCGGGTCGTCGTCGCGCCGCCGCCGCCCGAAGCGCTTCACCACGATCCCGACCTCGTCGTCGGACAGCCGCCACCAGCCGGTCACCGCCAGCCAGACCGCGAACGCCACCGCCGGGAGCGCCCACACCACCGCCACGAGCAGCACCTCCGTCACCACGCCCAGGACCGCAGCCGCCCGTGGGTCGCCACGACCGTGTCCGACCATTCGTCGTGCCACTCCGGGAACCGCTCGCGGTCCGGGTTGCGCAGCGTCGGGTAGAACGGCCGGGACCGGTCCGCCCGCCGGCCGAACTCGGCGTACGGGGGGTCGGTCCCGTCGTCGTCCGCGCGCCACCCGAAAGCGGTGGACAGCGACCGGAAGTACCCGGCGGCGGACGTCCCGCCGACGCCCTCCAACTGGGCGCGGAACCCCCACGCGCCGCCGGAGTGCCGCGACCAGGCGGCGTCGAGCTCGGTCAGCAGCCGGTCGGTGAGCTTCGCGCCGTCACCCGAGCGCAGCCAGCCCTCCTCGACCCGGTCGGCCTCGGTGAGCAGGGCGGCGGTGGTCAACGCGTCGGCCCGCTCCCAGGCGCGGTCACCCAGCGCGGCGCCCAGGTCGGCCAGCAGCCGCCGGACGTCCTCGCCCAGCTCGGGCGGCTCCACGACCCCCGGTGACCCCGCCGCGCCCGACCCCACCGGCTCCGGCGACCCCGCCGGCTCACCCCGGGCCGAACCTTCCGGCTGCCCACCCGCACGCCGCGCGATGGTGATCAGCGGCTCAAGCCCCGGCGCGAACGGCGAACCCCGCGGCGGCCCGAGCGGCGAACCCTGCGGCGGCCCGTACGGCGAACCTGCCGGCGGCCCGAGCGACGAACCGTGCGGCGGCCCGAGCGACGAACCGTGCGGTGAACCCTGCGGCGAACCGCCGGCCGAGGCCCGCGGCGGCGGGTGCGGGCCGCCGGGCACGTGCACGTACGCGGTCTCGTGGAAGGTCTTCACGTCCACCCTGACCTGCCGGAACTGCCGCGGGCGCAGCCCGTCCAGCTCGGCCGCCACGGCCTTGTGGAACAGCGAGTCGGAGATGATCTGCGCCAGGTTGGCGGTGGGCGCGGCGTCCAGGGCGGCGCGCACCGGCTTCGAGTCCAGCAGCCGCGCCAGCGTGACCAGGGCCGGACCGGCGAAGCCGAACCTGCTGGGCGTCAACGCCCCGGTGTGCATCGCGAGCCGCACCCGCAGCCGGGCCGTCGGCGCGGAGATCTCGTTGTGGTCGGTGAGCAGCCGGTCCAGCCGCAGGACGAAGTCGCCCACCAGCGCGACCAGGTCCACGTCCGCGGGCAGCACGGCCACCTCGCCGTCGCCGCCGGGCTGCCTGGTCCACCCCGACCGGTCCAGCCCGACCCGGGCCGACGCCTCGTCGAGCATCCGGTCCAGCTCCTCGTAGAGCTTGGTCTGGACGCGCGCGGGCAGCGCCGAGGAATCCTTGACGTCCACGCCCAGGACGAATCGCTCGACCAGCGCCAACCGTGCCTCCGGTGACCGCGGAAAGATGCCGGGAATAGTGGCACAGCGAACAATAGGCGGTTCGGACGCACATCCGTTCCGCACATTTACGGCCGAGGAGCATCGGAATTCGATGGGAATTCCGGTGCGAACGGCTCACCGCAGCAGGACGTGCCACTCCTCGCGCACCGGCGGCAGGTCCAGGTCGAACTCCCACAGGAACGCCCGCCGCCACTGCCAACTGGTGCGCGCCGCGTGCACCATCAGCACCGACCCCAGCAGCACGCACCCCACCGCGAGCACGGCGAACAGCTTCTGCCCGGCGTCACCGGCGGTCCACGCCCGCACCGCCACCACCACCGGCAGCGCGACCACCGCCAGGTCGAACGACAGCCCCAGCAGCCGCCGCCACCACGGTCGCGCGTGGAACACCACCCCGGAGTCCAGCAGCGTGTCGCACTCGTCGGGACCGTGCTCGCGCAGCCGCATCGCCTCCGCCCGCCGGTGCCGGATCTCGTGCCACACCCGCACCAGCGTGGCCGCGCCCAGCACGAGCAGCAGCAGGTCCACCGCGTGCAGGAACCACGGGCCGGGGTTGGCCAGCCACGACAGGACCCCGCCCAGCAGCATCACCGCGCCCGAGGCCTCCATCGACCACAGGTACCGCGTGGCCAGCCACCCCGGCACCATCGAGCGCACGACCACCTCGCTCAGGTCCGGCCGGCCGCGCAGCAGTTCCAGCGCCTCGGCGCGCGCTTGGGCGTAGTCCCCCGGCATCCGCGTTACGCCTTCTCCAGGTATTCCGCCCGCTCCTCGTCCAGCAGCCCGGCCACCAGGCCGGCCAGGCCCGGGTGGGCGACGAGGTCCGGGTCGGCGTCGACGACCTCGGTGGCCACGATCCGCGCCTGCGCGATGACGTCCTCGTCGCGCAGCAGCGAGAGCATCTTCAACCCCGACCGCTTGCCCGACTGGGCCGCGCCGAGGATGTCGCCCTCGCGCCGCAGCTCCAGGTCGAGCTGGGCCAGCTCGAAACCGTCCAGTGTGGACTCCACCGCGCGCAGCCGCTCCATGGTCGAGGTCCCGTCGGGCATCTCCGTCACCAGCAGGCACAGCCCCGGCGCGCTGCCCCGGCCGACCCGGCCGCGCAGCTGGTGGAGCTGGCTCACGCCGAACCGGTCGGCGTCCATGATCACCATGACGGTCGCGTTCGGCACGTTCACGCCGACCTCGACCACGGTCGTGGCGACCAGCACCTGCACCTCGCCCGCGGCGAAGGCCCGCATGACGGCGTCCTTCTCGTCCGGGGGCATCCGGCCGTGCAGGATGTCGATCCGCAGGCCGTGCAACGGCCCCTCGGACAGCTTCTGCGCCACGTCCACCACGGCCAGCGGCGGGCGGCGGTCCGACGAGTCGTCCTTCTTCGGCGGGGTGTCCTCCTCGCTCTCCCCGTCGCCGATGCGCGGGCACACCACGTACACCTGGTGGCCCTTGCGGACCTCCTCGTGGATGCGCTGCCACGCCCGGTCCAGCCAGGACGGTTTCTGCGCCACCGGCACCACGGACGTGCTGATCGGCGACCGGCCGGCGGGCAGCTCGCGCAGCGCGGAAACCTCAAGGTCGCCGTAGACGGTCATGGCGACCGTGCGCGGGATCGGGGTCGCGGTCATCACCAGCACGTGCGGGGTGGACCCGCCCGCGCGCCCGCTCAGCGCGGCCCGCTGCTCGACGCCGAACCGGTGCTGCTCGTCCACCACCACCAGGCCCAGGTCGTGGAACTCGACCTTGTCCTGGATCAGGGCGTGGGTGCCGACGACGATCCCGGCCTCGCCGGTCATGATCTCCAGCAGCGCCTTCTTGCGCTGGGCGGTGTTCATGGACCCGGTCAGCAGGGTCACCCGGGTCGCGTGCTCGGCCGCGCCCAGCTCGCCCGCCTGCCCGAGGTCGCCCAGCAGCTCGCTCAGCGACCGGGCGTGCTGCGCGGCGAGCACCTCGGTGGGCGCGAGCATGGCGGCCTGCCGACCCGCGTCCACGACCTGGAGCATCGCCCGCAGCGCCACCATCGTGTTGTGCGTGACGACGAAGTGGTCGGTCACGTACAGCCGGGACGGGTGCGCGATCGAGATGCACTGCACCGGCTTCACGCCGACGAACTCGACCGCCTCGACCCGGCGCACCGGCGGCGCGGTGCGGTCGAGGGCGTCGCGGAACGGCGGGAACTCCTCGGGCAGCCGCACGGTCACCTCGTGCAGCTCGTAGCCGAACGCGATGCTGCCCGTGCCGCCCAGCGACTCGGCCAGCTCGCTGACGTACTCGGCGAGGTTCTCCGACTCGGTGCGGAACACGACGTCCACGCCGTCGCACCGGCCGCCGGTGGTGAGCAGGCCCTGGAGCAGCTCGTGGCGTTCCTTGACCGGCGCCAGCTCGACGCAGTCGACGTCCGGCGCGGTCACCAGCGGCAGCCGCCACTTCGGCGTGCCGTCGAGGTCGTGGAGGTCGTCGCGCAGCTCGCGCAGCGTCTTGACCTCGCCGGTGTGCACCTGCCACAGGTGGTCGAGGTCGCACTCGACGGACTTCCCGTCCGAGAGCACCACCCGGTACACCTCGCGCTCGCCCTGCGGGAAGACGCCGGTGACGGTCGTCGTGGTGCCGTCGGCGGCGACCACCGCCGAGCCCACCTCGATCTCCCCCATCGGCACGAAGCCCTCGGGGGTGAGCACGAGCGCGTCCAGCGGCTGGGCCTTGCCCGAGCCGACCTCGCCCTGGAGCAGGCGGTTCATCGGGTGCTCGCCGGACAGGTCGCGCGCGATCGCCTCGCCGACCTCCTCCTGCCCCTTGGTGAGCTTGAACGGCAGCCGCGCGTCGAAGGCGTCGCGGACCATGCCCGGCTTGGGCGGGCACGCGGGCGCGGGGCGGGCGGTGGCGGACTTGCGGCGCTGGGCCAGGGCGAGCTGCACGGCGAGGGCCTCGTCCCACTTCAGTCGTTGCTGCGCGAGGGTGATCTCGGCCCAGCTCCCCGGGCGGTGGACGAACCGGATCGCCTTCTCCAACCCGATCAGGTCCTGCGACTCGCGCAGCCGCTCCGGCAGCGGGTCCTCGTCCAGACCCTCCCACACGGCCAGCACCTGCTCGACGCAGTTGGACACGTGCCAGGACTGGATCCCCTGCGCCGCCGGGTAGACCGGGATGAACGCGCCCGCGAACTTCGCGGCGGCGTCGTCGGTGGCGTCGTCGAGCACCTGGTAGTCGGGGTGGGCGAGCTGGAGCTTGCCGTTGAACATGCCGACCTTGCCCGCGAACATCGCCTCGCGGTTCGGCAGCAGCTCCCGCTCCACGGTCCGCGACCCGCGGCCGAAGAACACCAGGTGCAGGTCCGAGGACCCGTCGGTGATCACGGCTTCGAGCAGCTCCCCGTTGCGGCTCTTCATCCTGCGGTGCCGGACGCTTTTCACGCGTGCTTGGACGGTCGCGTGCTCGCCCAGTTCCAGGCCCTTGATCTCGGTGAGCTTGCCGCGCTCGTCGTAGCGGCGCGGGTAGTGCCGCAGCAGCTCACCGACCGTCGTCAGGCCGAGTCCGCTCTCCAGCGCGTCGGCGCTCTTCTTGCCCAGCACCGACACCAGCTTGTCGTCGAAGGTCGTCATCGCGGACCATTCAACTACTCGACACCGACAACGAGCGCGGCGCCGGGCTGTCCACCGCGGTACGTCGTGATTTCAACCTCCGGATGGGCGATCCTGAGGTGGCTTTCGAGTGTTTCCGCGAGCCCGTCGGGGGCGTCCTCGCCCAGCAGCGCGGTCACCAGCTCCCCGCCGCCGGCCAGCATCCGGTCCACCAGGCGGCAGGCGAGCGCGGCCGGGTCGGTGCCCGCCGGCTCGACCATGACCACCTCGCCGTCCTGCATGGCCAGCAGGTCGCCGGGTTCGCAGCGGCCCACCCACGTGATGGCCTGCCGTTCGGCGACCCGCACCTCGCCGCGCCGGGTCGCGGCGGCGGCCTCGGCCATCGCCACCACGTCGTCGCCGGCGCGGCGGTTCGGGTCGTGCACGGCCAGCGCGGCCAGCGCCTGCACCGGCGAGAACGCCGGCACGACCACCACGTCCTGCCCGGCCGCGACCGCGTAGGCGACGGCCTCGTCCACCGGGCCGCGCATGTCCTCGCCGGTCGGCAGGACGGTCACGTGCCGCGCGCGGGTGCCCGCGATGAGGGCGAGCAGGCCGGCCGGGTCGGCGGTGGGCGCCGCCGCGACCGCGCCCTCGGCCTCGAACAGCTCCCGCGCGCCGTCCCCGTCGACCACCACGACCACCGCGCGGTCCTGCCCGAACCGGACCGCCTGCGCCTCGACCTGGTCGGCGAACCGGGCGACCGTGATCCGGTGCGGCCGGCCCTGCTCGACGCCCGCCTCGACGGCCGCGCCGATGTCGTTGCAGTGGACGTGGACGGTCCACAGGCCCGCGCCGTCGCCGACCACGGAGACGCTGTCGCCCAGGGCGTTGAGGCGCTGCTTGAGGTCCTCGGGGTCGGTCGGGTCGTCCAGCAGGTACATGACCTCGTACTCGAAGTCGGTGGACCCGGCCTCGCGGGCGGTGGTCAGGGCTTCGGCGGTGCGCGGGGGCGCGGTGCTCTTCCGGTGCTCCACGGGCTGGCCGGTGATCACCGCGACCAGCGTGTCCAGCAGCACGACCAGGCCCTTCGCGCCCGCGTCCACCACGCCGGCCTTGGCCAGGACGGCGAGCTGGCGCGGTGTGTCGGCGAGGGCCTCGGCACTGGCCTTGGCGGCGGCCGTGACGACCTCGTCGAGGTCGTCGGAGGGGCAGTCGCGGGCCGCCTCGGCGGCGGCGTGCAGCACGGTGAGGACGGTCCCCGGGACCGGCTTGGACACGGCGGCGGTGGCCAGCTCGTCGGCCCGCTTGAACGCGGCCCGGATGGCCGCCCCGCCCGCCTCGGACACGCCCTGGGCGGCCTCGGCCAGGCCGCGCAGGACCTGGGAGATGATCACGCCGGAGTTGCCCCGGGCGCCTTGCAGCGCGCCCCTGGCCAGCGCGGCGAGGGCCTGACCGGCGTCGTCGGCGCGGGCGCGCAGGAGGGAGTCCTGGGCGGAGCGCATGGTCTGGGTCAGGTTCGTGCCGGTGTCACCGTCGGGCACGGGGAAGACGTTGATGCGGTCGATGTCGTCCCGGTTGGCGTCCAGGGACCGGACACACGCGTCCGCCCACCGGCGCACCGCGACCGCATCGAGAGCCTGCATGGCGGGGAGGGTATTCGATCCCGACAGGCCCCGGTTTGGAGGCGTCGCGACCGACGGGCTACCCTGTCCAGGTTGCCATGCCCGGCTGAGGCTTGTGCACGCTTGCGCGCCCGCCGGGGCGTGAGTACCGCTGGAGAAACCTTAAGGAGTGGCTGACGTGGCTGCCGTGTGCGACGTCTGTGGCAAGGGGCCGGGCTTCGGCAAGTCGGTCTCGCACTCCCACCGGCGCACCAACCGCCGGTGGAACCCGAACATCCAGACCGTGCGCGCGAAGGTCTCGTCTTCGCAGCGGCAGCGGCTGAACGTGTGCACCTCGTGCCTGAAGGCGGGCAAGGTGGTTCGCGGCTGACACCCGCGTCCGAACGTTGTCGAAAGGCCCCCGGGGTTCGCTCCGGGGGCCTTTCGGCGTGCAAGGCACCAAGCGGCAGCGGAGCCCACGGCGGCGCGGGCGGCGAACCTCACAGCGCCGGCCCGCGCCCGCACCCCGCTAGGGCAGCTTCCAGTCGATCGGCTCGGCGCCCTGCTCGACCAGCAGCTCGTTGGCCCGCGAGAACGGCTTCGACCCGAAGAACCCGGCCGCCGCCGACAACGGCGACGGGTGCGCCGACTCGATGCACGGGAACGGCTCCAGCATCGGCCGCAGGTTGCGCGCGTTGCGCCCCCACAGGATCGCCACCAGGGGCTCCGACCGCTCCGCCAGCGCCTTGATCGCCTGCTCGGTCACCGCCTCCCACCCCTTGCCCTGGTGGGAGTTCGACTTGCCCGGCTGCACGGTCAGCGCCCTGTTGAGCAGCAACACGCCCTGCTGGGTCCACGGCGTCAGGTCGCCGTTGGACGGCTTGGGGTGCCCCAAGTCGTCCATGTACTCCTTGTAGATGTTGATCAGCGACTTCGGGATCGGCCGCGTCTCCGGCGACACCGAGAACGACAGGCCCACCGCGTGCCCCGGCGTCGGGTACGGGTCCTGGCCCACGATCAGCACCCGCACCCCGTGGAACGGCTGCTGGAACGCCCTCAGCACGTTCTCCCCGGCCGGCAGGTAGGTCCGCCCCGCGGCCACCTCCGCACGCAGGAACTCGCCCATCTTCGCGATCTGGTCGGCCACCGGCGCGAGCGCGCGCGCCCACCCGGCCTCCATGATTTCCTCAAGGGGTCGTGCCACGGCGGTGGACCCTATCTCAGTCGATCCGGCGAAGATCCTTGCGGTGGGTCACGCCCAGCGCGCAGATCGGCACAGCGGTCCTCCTACAGCTCCTTCGCGAAGCAAAGGCTGTCCGGATGATGCCGGTAGACACCGAAGTTGTCGATGCGCTCGTACCCGCTGGTCTCGTAGAGCCGGATCGCCTCCGGCTGCCGCGTCCCGGTCTCCAGGACCATCCGCGTGCGCCCGACGGCCCGCGCCGAGGACTCCAGCTCCGCCAGCACCACCCGCGACAGACCCCGCCCCCGCACGGAGTCCGCCGTGTACATGCGCTTGATCTCGGCGTCGCCGGGACGGATCGACGCGTCCTCCACGTCGTGCGCCCGCCAGCCGCCGCACGCCACCGGCACGCCGTCGAGGTAGCCGACGACGAAGTGCCCCAGGGGCGCGGCGAACTGCGCGGGGTCGACCGGGGTGACGTCCTGGTCGCCGTAGCGGACCACGAAGACCTGCTGGAGGTCCGCGATCAGCTTCGCCGAGTCTGGATGGTCATACGCCCGCGTGAATAGTTCCACACCAACCAGGTTAACCCGCGCGTCCAGGCATCATCGCCAGTGCTCCCAGCCAGGCGGCTTCTCGTAGGCCCGGCCGTCGACGGTCACCCCGCTCCCGTGCCGCACGGTGCCGATGGTCCGCCACCCCTCCGGGACGGTCTTCGGGTCCGGGAACGTGGCCGCCAGCGCGTGGTCCTCGCCCCCGGTGAGCACCCAGTGCCGGGCGTCCGCGCCCAGGGCGGAGGCCACGTCCAGCAGGCGGGGGTGGACCTCCAGCAGTTCGGTGCGGATGTCGATGCCGATGCCCGACTCGTCCGCGATGTGGCCGAGGTCGGCGAGCAGCCCGTCGGAGACGTCGATCATCGCCGTCGCGCCGGCCGCCGCCGCCTGGGGTCCCGCCGGGTACGGGGGTTCGGGGTTCCGCTGCGCCCCGACGACCGCCACCGGCGACCGGAACCCGCGCTGCAACACCGCCAGCCCACCGGCCGCCCAGCCGAGCCGCCCGCACACCGCCACGACATCACCCACTTGGGCTCCCGACCGGGTGACGGGCTCCAAACCGTTCATGTCGCCCATGGCCGTAACGGAGATCACCAGTGTCGCCGAGGACACCATGTCCCCGCCCACCACACCGGCCCCCGCGGCGGCGGCTTCCTGCCACAGCCCGGCGGTGATCCCCTCCACCACCGAGGAGGGCGTGTCGGCCGGGCAGGCGAGGCCCACGGTGAGGGCCGTGGGCACGGCTCCCATGGCCGCGACGTCGGCCAGGTTGACGGCCGCCGCCTTGCGGCCGACCTGCTCGGGAGACGACCAGTCGAGTCTGAAGTGGACACCCTCGACGAGCACGTCGGTGGACACCACGACCCGCCCGTCCGGCGCGGCCACGACGGCCGCGTCGTCACCGGGTCCGAGGAGCGTCGTCGGCGGCTGCGTCCTACCGGCCGTCACCCGGCGGATGAGACCGAACTCACCCACTTCAGCGACCGTGTCCGCGTTCAGCGGCGGCTCCGGACGCAAGATTGCCTCCCGTTCTGAGCATTCGGAACCCCAACTGGGGTACGTTGCTGACCACGTTCCTACCTCGACCTAACCTGTCGCGACGAAGGGGCACGCCGTGGTGCACGCATACATCCTCATCCAGACCGAGGTCGGCAAGGCAGCCGCCGTCGCGGCAGAGATCTCCGGCATCCCCGGCGTCGCGACCGCGGAAGACGTCACCGGCCCGTACGACGTCATCGTCCGCGCCGAGGCCGACACCGTCGACCAGTTGGGACAGCTCGTGGTCGCCCGCATCCAGAACGTCGAGGGCATCACGCGAACACTGACCTGCCCGGTGGTCCACCTGTAGGCCCGTGTTGTCATAACGGGGTGGCACAGGAACCGGAACGCACGTCCCTGCTCCCCCGCCCGCTGCTCGCGGTGGCCATCGGCCTGCCCGCTCTGCTGGCGGCGGGCGTGGCGGCCGTGGGCCTCTTCCTGGGCGCGAGCGGCAAGGAAGACCCGGCAGGCCCCACCGCGGACCGCTCGGGCCCGGTGGCCCTGGTCCCCGTGCCCGCGCCGAAGGCGGAGTCCGAGGAGTGCAAGGCGCTGCTGAGCAAGCTGCCGATGCAACTGGTCTCCAACGGCGCGCAGATGCCCCGCCGGGACTTGGCGAGCCCCGCTCCGGCGGGCGCGCTGGCGTGGGGTGACGCGAAGCACGAGCCGATCATCCTGCGCTGCGGCCTGGACCGGCCGAGCGACCTGACCCAGACGTCGCAGCTGCGGGTCATCTCGGACGTGCAGTGGCTGGAGATCAGCCAGGCAGGCGCCTCGACGTGGTACGTGGTCGACCGCCCGGTGTACGTGGCGCTGACCGTCCCGGCAGACGCGGGCACAGGCCCCCTACAGGACATCTCGACCACGATCAGGGACACCCTCCCACCAGTACCCGTGGACACCAAGGGCTGAAAGCCCGCACACAGCCCAGGGGCGCGCAGCGCCCCCGCTTTTGGGCTTTTCCGTCCTCCCCGTATGGCCTGCCCGAAGGGCTACCACACTTCGGCGGGGTCGGGCCAAAAAGTTTTGCGAGGAACGAGCAAAAGTTTTTCGACCGACCCCGCCGAAGTGTGGTCGGCTCCGCCAGGCCATACGGGGAGGACGGAAAAGCCCCCGCTTTTCGCTCTTCCTCCCCGGCGGCCTGCCCGCCGGCGAGGCGCTTTTGTCTTTTGGGCAAGGCACGAAGCCCAGCGAGCACCCCCAGCGAGCACCCCCAGCGCTCAACCCCAGCGCTCAACCCCAGCGCTCAACCTCAGCGCTCAACCTCAGCGCAGCCCGGTCCCCCGAGCCAACGCAGTCTCGATCAACGTGGTCAACAGGTCGGGATAATCCACCCCGGTCTCTGCCCACATCCGCGGATACATCGAAATCGGGGTGAACCCGGGCATCGTGTTCACCTCGTTCACCACCAACTCGTCATAATCCGTGACGAAGAAGTCCACCCGGGCCAACCCCTGGCAGTCCAACGCCCGGAACGCCGTGACCGCCATCTCCCGCAAAGCCTCCGCCACGTGCGGCTCCAGCTTGGCCGGGATGTCGAACTCGCACACGTCGTCCAGGTACTTGGCGTCGAAGTCGTACCAGTCGACGGCACCGCCGACCACGCGCAGCTCCGCCGGCAGGGAAGCCTCCACCCGCCCGTCCGGGAACTCCAGCACCCCGCACTCGACCTCGCGCCCCGACACCGCGGCCTCGATGATGACCTTCGGGTCGGTCTTGCGCGCCAACGCGATCGCGCTGTCGAGGTGCGACCAGTCCACGACCTTCGAGATGCCCACCGACGACCCGGCCCGGGCCGGCTTCACGAAGACCGGCAAGCCCAACCGCTCCCGGTCGTCCGCCGACAGCGTGTCCTGGTCCCGCCGCAGCACCACGAACTCGCCCACCGGCAGCCCGGCGCCCTGGAGCAGCCGCTTGGTGAACTCCTTGTCCATCGCCACCGCCGAAGCCAGCACGCCCGGCCCCACGTACGGGATGGACGCCAGCTCCAGCAGGCCCTGGATGGTCCCGTCCTCGCCCCACGCCCCGTGCAGCACCGGGAACACCACGTCCACGTCGGACAGCACCTCGTCGGGCGACACCGGCACCAGTTCGCCGCCGGACACGGGCACCAGCGAGTTCACCGACGGCAACTGGCGGTCGCGCACCTCCAGCGCCTTGGTGTCGTCGGCGCCGATCACCCACCGGCCGTCCTCGTGGGTGATGCCGACCGGCACCACCTCGAACCGCTCGCGGTCCAGGTGCGGGAGGATGCTGCCCGCGGACAGGCAGGAGACCATGTGCTCGCTGCTTCGCCCGCCGAACACGACGGCGACCTTGGTCTTTCGTGTCATGGTCAGCGACCCTACCCGGATGGCGTAACGCGGGATCCCAGCAGCTCCACCAACACCGGCAGCGCCCGGTCGAGCTGCTCGCGGGAGCACGCGCCGTACCCGATCGCCACCCCGAACACCTTCGGCCGGCCGGCGTGGTGCCGGGCCAGGCCGTCCAGCCGGAACCCGCGCGCCTCGGCCTCGGCGAGCAGCTCCCGCTCGGCCGCCGCGTCCTCCAGCACGACCACCACGTGCGCCCCGGCGTCGTCGCCGAGCACCGCCACGCCCGCCGCCGCCAGCGTCGAGGCCACCAGCGCCCGCCGCTCCGACAGCTCGCGCCGCAGCTTGCGCAGGTGCCGCCCGAGGTCGCCGTGCCGCGCCAGCTCGACCAGCACCCGCTGCCCCGCCGCCGACGGGCTCGTCCCGGTCCGGTCCCGGTGCGCCAGCACGTCGGACGCGATCCGCTCGGGCGCGACCATCCACCCCGCGCCCAGCGTCGGGGTGAGGATCTTGCTCGTGGTCCCCAGGTGCACCACCACGTCCGGCGCGAGCGCGGCCAGCAGCGGCAGCGGGGCCACGTCGAAGCGCAGCTCGCCGTCGTAGTCGTCCTCGACCACGAGCCACTTCTCCGCCCGCGCCCGCTCGACCAGCGCGACCCGCCGCGCCGCCGACATCCGGCCGCCCATCGGGTACTGGTGGGCCGGCGAGCAGTACACGCCCCGCACGCCCGCCGGCACGCCCTCGACCAGCAGGCCCTCTTCGTCCACGGGGGCCTGCACGACCTTCACCCCCGCCGACCGCAACGCCCACACCGCCCGCTGGTAGCCGGGTTCCTCCACGGCCACCGCGTCACCGGGCTTGAACACCGCCGCCGACAACTCCACCAGAGCCGCCGTGGTCCCGCCGGTGGCCAGGACCTGCTCGTCGCTCAGCCCGCCGCGCACGGCCAGTCCCCGGTGCCGCAGCAGGTGTTCGGCGACGACCGCGCGGTACTCGGGCAGCCCGGCGCGCTGGGGCCGGAACAGCGGCAGGGCGTCCGCCGCCGCCCGCCACGCGCGCCGCCACGCCGCCCGGTCCAGGCCCTCGGCCCACGGGGCGCCGGGCGCGAGGTCCACCACGTCGGCGGGCGCGGCGGACACCGTCGCCTTGCGCGGCTTGGCCTTCAGGGCGCCCGGCGGGGTGGTCGTGACGTACGTCCCGGACCCGTGCCGCCCGGCGATCCAGCCCTCGGCGTGCAGCTGCTCGTATGCTGCTGCCGTCACGGTCCGGCTCACGCCCAGCCGCTCGGCCAGCGCCCGGGTGGACGGCAGCCGGTCGCCCAGGCGCAGCCGCCCGTCGGCCGCCGCCGCGCGCAGGGCGTCGGCCAGCTGCACGGCCAACGGCTCGGCGGAGGTGCGGTCCAGGGTCACGGGCAGTGCCGTTTCGACCAAAGTGGCCTCCTCGATCGCCGGGAAATTGGCCCTTGTGAGGTGCCACTTTACCGGCGAGGGTGGGCGCATGACGACGCCGACCCCGCTCTCCCCCACCGATCGCAGCACGATCAGGCGCGGCAAGCACCGCGCGGTCACCGAGCGGGCCGCCCTGCACGCCGTCCTGGACGCGGCCCTCGTGTGCCACCTCGGCGTGGTCGTGGACGGCGCGCCGCTGGTGCTGCCGACCGGCTTCGGCCGCGACGGCGACCGGATGTTCCTGCACGGCTCCACCGGCGCGCGCAGCCTGCGCGAGGCCGCGACCGGCGTGCCGGTGTGCGTCACGGTGACCGTGCTGGACGGCGTGGTCTACGCGCGCTCGGTGTTCGACCACTCCATGAACTACCGCGCCGCCGTCGTGCACGGCACCGCCGTCCCGATCACCGACCCGGAGGAGAAGACCCACGCCCTGCGCCTGCTCACCGAGCACATCGCGCCCGGCTCGTGGGACTACGCCCGCCGCCCCACGGCGAAGGAACTCGCCGCGACCTCCGTCCTGGCGCTGGACCTCACCGAGGCGTCGGTGAAGATCCGCTCCGGCCCGCCCGGCGACGAGGACGAGGACGTGCGGGCCGGCGAGAAGTGGGCCGGCGTCCTGCCGCTGCACTCCGCGTGGGGCAAGCCCGAGCCGGACCCGACGCTGGTCGGCGAGTGGGACGTGCCGCCGCACGTCGCGCAGCGCGCCGGCACCCCGTACGCCTAGAGCGGCCTACGCCTAGAGCGGCGCACACCTAGAGCGGCGCACACCTAGAGCGGCACCGGCCCCGTGACCGGGTCGAAGCCGAACGGGCGCATCGTGCGCTCGCCGTCGCGGTAGACGTGGATCGTCACGGCCGGGTCCGCCCCGTCGTTGCGCACCTGGTGGACGTAGTTCGGGCCGAACACCCGCGACTGGCCGGCCACCAGGTGGTGCAGCACCTGGGTCGGGCCGGGCGCGACGACCTCCGTCAGCGCGCCGCTGACCACCGTGAACGCCCCGCTGGTCGCGCCGTGGTCGTGCAGGTCGGCGGACTGGCCGGGCAGCCAGCTCATCAGCCACACCTCCTGCCGCTCGGTCTTCTCGACCAGCGCGGCGAAGCGGGTGTCGGGGTCGTAGCGCAGCAGGTGGGCCCAGCGCTCCCGCCGCGCCGCGACGTCGAGCGCGATCCGCACCGGGTGCAGGGCCGCGTGCGACTGGGGCAGGGCGATGGTGTTCTCCGGAACGGCGAACATGGTTCCTTCTTCTTCGGTGATGTGCGGAAGCGTGAGCCGGAAGCCCACAGGACGCGAATCGATCACCGACAGGAACACAGCGCGCTGGCGACCAGGCTGAGGTCGATGTGACCCCGCCCGTGGCTCATGGCGCGGAAGGACATGCCAGAGAGGGTGACAGCACCGACCCTCCCGGGCAAGCCCTCCCACGCCGTGGGACCGGTTTTCAGCCGGCCGAGTGATCAAGAGCCGCGAGCACGTCCGCCACCAAGTCCGCCGTGTCCTCGCACCCGGCGGACAGCCGCACCAGCCCCTCGGGCACCGGGTCACCCCACTGCGCCCGCCGGTCGCACGTCGTGTGCAGGCCGCCGAAACTCGTGGAAGCCGCCACCAACGCCGACCGCTCCAGGAACCCGGCCACCGCCTCCGCCGAAGCCAGCTCGAACGTCAGCACCCCGCCGAACCGCCGCATCTGCCTGCTCGCCACGGCGTGCGCGGGGTCCGAAGGGCTCCCGGGCCACCGCAGGTTCCGCACCGCCCCATGCGACTTCAGGACCTCGTACAGCGCCGCCGCGTTCTCGGCCTGCCGGGCCAGCCTCAGGTCCAGCGTCCCCAGCCCGCGGTGCACCAGCCAGGTCTCGAACGGGCCGGGGATCGCGCCGCCGACCGTCCGCGCGGTGCGGACCTTCTCCGCCAGCTCCGGGTCCGCCGTGGACACGTGCCCGAGCAGGACGTCGCTGTGCCCGGCCACGGCCTTCGTGTCGCTGCTCACCACGATGTCCGCGCCCAGCTCCAACGGCCGCTGGCCCAACGGCGTCGCGGTGGTGTTGTCCACGGCGACCAACGCGCCGGCGTCATGCGCGGAACGCGCCAACGCCGTGATGTCGCACACGTCCAGGCCCGGGTTGGACGGCGACTCCAACAGCACCAGCCGCACGCCCTCGAACGACGGGTACGGCCCGGCGGTGGGCGCTTCCACGACCTCCACCGGCATCTCCGCGACCAGCGTCCGGGTCAGGTAGTACCCGTCCGACGGCACGACCACGGTGTCACCCGGCGCGAGGACGACCCGCAGCACGGTCGAGATCGCCGCCATCCCGGACGGGAACAGCACCGCCTCGCCGCCGTCCAGCGACCCGAGCGCCGCTTCCAACGCCCGCCAGGTCGGGTTGTGCGGGCGGCCGTAGGTGTCGTCGCCGCCCAAGTGGTAGGCGGAGGCGAACACCGGGTTGGCGCCGAACGGCTCCCCGGGCACCGGCGGGACGGAGTGGACCACCCGCGTGCCGTCGCCCCAGTTCACTGCCGCTCCGCCTTCCGCTCGCGCTCCAGCAACGCGGCCGTGAGCAGCCTCGGGTCCAGCCCTTCGTGGCACACGCGGTGCACGCCGTCGGTGATCGGCATGTCCACGCCCAGCCGCGCCGCCAGCTCGCGGATCGACGAGCACGACTTCACGCCCTCGGCGACCTGCCCGTGCGCGGCCTCCTGCGCCTGCGCCACGGTGTCGCCGCGCCCCAGCCGCTCCCCGAACGACCGGTTGCGCGACAACGGGGACGCGCAGGTCGCCACCAGGTCGCCCAGCCCGGCCAGCCCGGCGAAGGTCAACGGGTCCGCGCCCAGCGCCGCGCCCAGCCGCGCGGTCTCGGCCAGGCCGCGGGTGATGATCGACGCCATCGTGTTGTCGCCGAACCCGAGCCCCGCCGCCATGCCGCACGCCAGCGCGATGACGTTCTTGCACGCCCCGCCCAGCTCGCAGCCGACCACGTCCACGTTGGTGTACGGCCGGAAGTAGGGGGTGGAGCACGCGTGCTGGAGGTCCACGGCCCGGTCGTGGTCGATGCACGCGATGACCGTGGCGGTCGGCTGCTCGGCCGCGATCTCCTTGGCCAGGTTCGGCCCGGACACCACGGCCACCTGGTCCTCGGGCACGTCGGCGACCTCGCGCACGACCTCGCTCATCCGCTTGAGCGTGCCCAGCTCGACGCCCTTGGCCAGGCTGACCAGGGTCGCGCCGGCGGGCAGCAACGGCCGCCACTCGGCGAGGTTGGTCCGCAGGGTCTGGCTCGGCACGCCCAGCACGACCGCCTGCGCGCCGTCGAGCGCCTTCTCCGGGTCGTGGGTGGCCACCAGGTTCGCCGGCAGCTTCGTGCCGGGCAGGTAGTCGGAGTTCACCCGGGACCGGGTGATCTCGTCGGCGACCTCCGCCCGGCGGGCCCACAGGACGACGTCCGTGCCCGCGTCGGCGAGCACCTTCGCGAAGGTCGTGCCCCACGACCCCGCACCCATCACCGCGACGCGTTCCACGGTCAGCTCTTCTTCGCGGAGTAGAAGCCCTCGGGCGCGGTCTCCTGGCGCACGTCCGCCAGCAGGTCCTTGACCTCGCCCATGATCACGTCGGTGACCTCGCGCAGCAGCGGCAGGGTCTCCGGCTTGCCCCGGTAGGCCGACAGGTCCACCGGCGCGCCGACCCTGGTCACGATCGTCTTGCGCGGGAACGGCCGGAACTGCTTGCGGTAGTGGTCGTAGATCTCGCGGGTGCCCCAGCGGGCGGCGGGCAGCACCGGGACGTCGTGCTCCAGCGCGAGCCGGGCGACGCCGGTGCGGCACGTCATCGGCCAGCCGTCGGGGTCCTTGGTGATCGTGCCCTCGGGGTAGATGACCACGACCAGGCCCTGCTCCAGGGCGTCGTGGGCGGCGCGGAGGCTCTGCTGGGCGTCGGAGGTGCCCCGGTAGACGGGGATCTGCTTCGCGCCCTTGATGACGGTGCCGACGAACGGGACGTTCCACAGGCTGTGCTTGGCCAGGAAGTGCGGCACCCGGCCCTGCTTGTGCGTGAAGACGGCGTCGTAGACCGGGTCGAGGTGGGACACGTGGTTCATCACCAGGAGCGCGCCGCCGGTCCTGGGGATGTGCTCGCCGCCCTCGTTGCGCCGCCGCGCGAGCAGCGCGGTCACCGGGTAGAAGACCGCCGCGGCGAACCCCACCCAGAAGCCGCCTTTCTCCTTGGCCACCTGTACTCCCTCTCGTCACCCGCCGGACGCCTGGAGTCTTCCCGGCGGGTCGGTCCCGGGTCCAGTCGCGCTCCCGCCTCGTCGGCGTCGGATATCGGGGAGTATGGCTGGTGTGCGTGCCGACGTGGACCTCGTGGTGCCGGTGAAGGCCCTGCGACGTGCGAAGACCCGGTTGGTGGGGGTGACCGACGACCGCCCGGCGCTGGCGCTGGCGTTCGCGTTGGACACCATCTCCGCCGCGCTGCCGGTCGTCCGGAGTGTGCTTGCCATCACAGACGACCCGTCGGTGGCGGTCGAGCTGGCGGCCCTCGGGGTGGAGTCCGTGGCCGGGCCGGAGGGCTTGAACGAGGCGTTGCGGCACGGGGCGGCGGTGTTGCGGGCGCGGGATCGGCGGTCGGTCGTGGGCGCGCTCCAAGCCGACCTGCCGGCGCTGCGGACCGACGAGCTGGGACTGGCGCTCGCGTCGGCGGAGGGCCGCGCGTTCTGCCCGGACCGCCAGGGCACCGGGACCACCCTGTTGCTGTCCGCGCCGGGCGGTGACCTGATGCCGCGCTTCGGGGTCGGGTCGGCCGAGGCGCACGCGCGGGACGCTCAGACGTTGATCGGGCCGTGGCCTTCGCTGCGCAACGACGTGGACACCGCGGAGGACCTCGATCTCGCCGCCGGACTGGGGCTGGGGCCACGCACGTGCGCGACCCTCAGCCCCGTGTGCGGCTAACAACAAGCAGTGCCGTCGCCGCAGCCACGGCCGAAGAGCATCGGGCAGCCGTAGCCGTAGTCCGGGTCCGGAGCCAGCGGCAGGCGTTTGCGCGGTGGTTCGGCCGGGCGGACCGACTCCGGGTTGGGCGTGGTCTTCAACTGGACGTTGGTGTGGGTCTCCTGGGCGTCGTACGCCGCCTTGGAGAGCTTCAGGACCTCCACGCCGCGCGCGAAGTCGGCCAGGAACACCCGGTCGCGGTGGAAGTACGGGGCCCAGGAGACCGCGCCTTCCGGCCGCCAGTAGGCGATCTGGATGGGCTTCGTCGGGTCGGTGATGTCCAGGAACCGCGTCCCCTGCTCGTACCAGGAGTAGGCGACGACCCGCTGCTGCACGTCGAAGTAGTGCGCCGAGCAGAAGACGTCCGGGCCGGGCAGCGTGCCCTCCTGGTCGTCCGGGCTCCACACGCCGACCGTCTTGAGCGTGAACGGCTTGTCCGGGCTCGCCCGCCACGACTCGCCGCCGGTCGAACCCGCCAGCGACGAGATGACGAACCGGCCCTGGTCCTTGCACGTGGCCGACTCGAAGGCTTCTTCCGTGTGCAGCAACAGGCTGCCCGCCGGGTGCTCCGGCGTCGGCTTGGGGCCGTCCGCCAGGGTCCGGCCGATCGGGCGGAACGAGTTGTGCGAGAACGACGTCGGCATGTCCAGCTTCGGGGCCGCCCCGCCGGCGTACGGGATCGGGTCCACGGCCGTCGCCTCGCGCCACTTGCCGGTCAACGGGTCGCGGTGCCAACCCCGCGTCCAGTAGCCCCGCGTGCCGCCCGTGCCCGCCACCCACGCCACGCCCGCGGCGTCCACCTGGACGTCGTGGGTCATGTGGGTCTCGCCCTGGTTGCGGTTGAGGTCCACGAACGTCGGCAGGGTCTTCGGGTTGCGCGGGTCGCGGATGTCGGTCACGAAGACCTTGCCGGACCTGCGGTAGGTGTCGGGGTCGGTGGACGGGGTGCCGTCGTAGCCGGTCGTCCACAGGAAGGTGCAGTCGTTGACGCACGTGGTGATGTGGCCGGTGCCCATCGGGGCGAAGTTCAGCAGTTCGAGGTTCGCCGGGTCGGCCGCCGAGATGAGGTAGACGCCCGTGGGCCGCTCGTTGCCCGGCTTGCGGCCGAACGCGCTGCGCTCGCGGGCCAGGAAGACCAGCTTGCGCTTGGCGTCGACGGTGACGTCCTCGTTCTCCCAGAAGCGCTGGGCCGGGTCGTCACCGGGCAGGGCCAGCTCCTGCTTGGTGAGGTGGTCGAGGAACTTCGGGTGGTCGGTGTCGGTGACGTCGTAGGTCTTGAGCCCCCACGTGCCGCTGACGAACATCACGTCCCGGTGCCGGTACTGCACGAAGTTGATGGAGATCGCGCCCTCGGTCTCCGGGATCGTCGCGCGCAGCTCGACGTTGCGGGCCGCCGCCGGGAGCGGCTCCCCGCCCTCGTCGGTGAACACGACGGGCGCCGCCGATGCGGTGCCCTGCGCGGCGAAGCCGATCATCAGGGCGACGACGGCCCCTGCCAAAACCCTCATGCCCGCCACTCCTTTCGGTAATGGGGTCATCGCGGAGCGTGGCAGGTGGGCGGAGCGCGCCACCACCTCCGATCGGCTAGCGTTGCCGCCGTGGTCGAGCAGGCGACGGTGAGCGCGCACCACGCGGACGGGTCGGCGACCGTGCTGCGCGACGACGGCGTGCTCGTGGACGTCCCGGCGGCGGCCGTCACCGCGGGCGGGTGGCGGGTGCTGCGGCCCGGCCAGCGGGTGACCGTCGAGCGCGGCGAGGCCGGCGCGGTCCGCGCCCTGCGCCGTCCGGTGTGACGCGGAGTTCACCCGGGCGTCGGCTCCGATCAGCGCGGAGCGGCTCGACGTGGGGAACAATGCCTACTGTGAGCACGGACAACACACCCGAGCAGCCCAAGCGACGCACGAGGACACCGCGGACCCAGCCGGCCGCGAGCGCGCCCCGCCGCCGCCCCCGACCGGCAGTCCGTCGCACCACGCGGGGCGCGCCCCAGGCCGAGACGCCGCAGCGCCCCTTCCCCGGCTCGCTCCCGGCCGTCACCGCCAACGCCGAGGCGCCGGACCTGCCCGACGACCGGTACTTCAACCGGGAGCTGTCCTGGCTGGACTTCAACGCCCGCGTGCTCGCCCTGGCCGAGGACTCCTCCCAGCCGCTGCTGGAGCGGGCGAAGTTCCTCGCCATCTTCGCGTCCAACCTCGACGAGTTCTGGATGGTGCGGGTCGCGGGCCTCAAGCGCCGCGACGAGACGGGCCTGTCGGTGCGCAGCGCGGACGGGCTCACGCCGCGCGAGCAGCTGGCCGCGGTGTCCAAGCGCACCCAGGAACTGGTGGAGCAGCACGCCCGCGCGTTCCTCGACCACGTCCAGCCCGAGCTGGAGAAGCACGGCATCAGCATCGTCAACTGGGCGCAGCTGACCGACTTCGAGAAGCTGCGGCTGTCGAACTACTTCACCGACCAGGTGTTCCCGGTGCTCACGCCGCTCGCCGTGGACGCCGCGCACCCGTTCCCCTACATCTCCGGCCTGTCGCTGAACCTGGCCGTGACCGTGCGCGACCCCGAAGGCGGCGCGGAGCGGTTCGCGCGCATCAAGGTGCCGGACAACGTGCCGCGCCTGGTCCGGGTGGAGGCCGACCGCACCAGCGAGACGGCCACGTTCCTGCCGCTGGAAGAGCTCATCTCCGCCCACCTGGGCGAGCTGTTCGCGGGCATGGAGGTCATCGAGTGCCACGCCTTCCGGGTCACCCGCAACGCGGACCTGGAGGTCGAGGAGGACCAGGACGAGGACCTGCTGAAGTCCTTGGAGCGGGAGCTGGTGCGCCGCCGGTTCGGGCCGCCGGTGCGGCTGGAGATCGCCGGGGACATGACCGAGCACATGCTGGAGCGGCTGCTGCGCGAGCTGGAGGTGGACCCGCACGACGTCGTGCAGGTGCCCGGTCTGCTGGACCTGTCGTGCCTGTGGCAGCTCTACAGCGTGGACCGCAAGCAGCTCAAGGACGCGCCGTTCGTGCCCGCCACGCACCCGGCGTTCGGTGAGCGGGAGACGCCCAAGAGCATCTTCGCCACCCTGCGCGAGGGCGATGTGCTCGTGCACCACCCGTACGACTCGTTCTCCACGTCCGTGCAGCGGTTCATCGAGCAGGCCGCCGCCGACCCGCGCGTGCTGGCCATCAAGCAGACCCTGTACCGCACGTCGGGCGACTCGCCGATAGTGGACGCGCTGATCGACGCGGCCGAGGCGGGCAAGCAGGTCGTGGCGCTGGTGGAGATCAAGGCGCGGTTCGACGAGCAGGCGAACATCAAGTGGGCGCGGGCGCTGGAGAAGGCGGGCGTGCACGTCGTCTACGGCCTCATGGGCCTCAAGACGCACTGCAAGACCTCGCTGGTGGTCCGGCAGGAGGGTTCGCGGATCCAGCGCTACTGCCACATCGGCACCGGCAACTACAACCCCAAGACCGCCCGCCTCTACGAGGACATCGGCCTGCTCACCGCCGAGCCGACCATCGGCGCGGACCTCACCGACCTGTTCAACGTCCTCACCGGCTACGCCCGGCAGGAGCACTACCGAAGCCTGCTGGTCTCGCCCAAGGGCGTGCGGCGCGGCATCGTGGAGCGCATCGAGCGCGAGGTCGAACTGGCCCGCGCGGGCGAGCGGGCCGGGGTGCGCATCAAGGTGAACTCGCTCGTGGACGAGCAGGTCATCGACGCGCTGTACCGGGCGTCCCAGGCGGGCGTGCCCGTGCAGGTGGTCGTGCGGGGCGTGTGCGCGCTCAAGCCGGGCATCAAGGGCCTGTCGGAGAACATCCACGTGCGCTCGATCCTGGGCCGGTTCCTGGAGCACTCGCGGGTGTTCCACTTCGTCGGCTGCGGCGAGCACTGGATCGGCAGCGCGGACATGATGCACCGCAACCTCGACCGGCGGGTGGAGGTGCAGGTGCGGGTGACCGACCCGAAGCTGACCGCCCAGCTCGACGACATGCTGGACTCGGCGCTGGAGCCCAGCACCCGCTGCTGGGTGCTGCAACCCGACGGCGAGTGGGAGGCGTCCCCCACCGACGGCGGGCGCGTGCGGGACCACCAGACCGAGTTGCTGCGCGCGCACCGCGCGGTGGGGTGAGGCGCGTGATCCGGGCTGCCGGCGCCGTCCTGTGGCGCGACGGCTTCGTCGCCGTCGTGCACCGGCCCCGCTACGACGACTGGTCGCTGCCCAAGGGGAAGGTCGACCCGGGCGAGACCGTGCCCGCGGCGGCGGTGCGCGAGGTGCTGGAGGAGACCGGGTTCACCGCAGTCCTCGGGCGGTACCTGCACACCCTGTCCTACCCGGCGTTCGGCAGGCCGAAGGAGGTCGACTTCTTCAGCGCGCGGGCCGTCTCGGGCGCGTTCACGCCCAACGAGGAGGTGGACGAGCTGCGCTGGCTGCCGGTCGAGGAGGCGGCGGCGCTGGTGACCCGCGACGGCGACCGCGAGGTGCTGGACGTGTTCGCCGCGTGCCCGCCGGACCTGGCGACGCTGCTGCTGGTGCGCCACGCCAAGGCGGGCAAGCGGGACAACTGGGTGGGCGACGACGACCTGCGCCCGCTCAGCTCCGCCGGGTGGCGGCAGGCCGCCGGGCTGCGCGCGCTGCTGCCGCTGTGGGGGCCGTCCCGGGTGCACTCCGCGCCGCGCGTGCGGTGCGTGGAGACCGTGCAGGGGGTCGCGGACGACCTCGGGCTGGACGTGCTGCTGGAGCCGAGGCTGTCCGAGGAGGGCTACTGGCCCGACCGGGAGGCCGGGCTCGTGCGGCTGCTGGAGGTCGCCGACGGGCCGGGCGTGCCGGTGGTGTGCAGCCAGGGCGGGGTCATCCCGGACGTGGTGGCCACCCTGGCGTCCCTGTCCGGGCTGCCGCTGGGGGCGGAGGTGCCCTGCAAGAAGGGCAGCGCCTGGGTCCTGTCGTTCCGGCGGCCGGAGCCGGGCTGGTCCACATCGGACACGACCGGCACCTGGCCCCGGCTGGTCTCGGCGCACTACCTGCCGACCTCGTTGGCGGCCCCCGTGCCTTAGCTTTGCGGCCCCCGTGCCTTGGCTTGGCAGCCCCGCGCCTTGGCGCCGTAGCCGCCCTTTCGCGGAAAACAGGCCGTTCCCGGCCGCGGGGGCGGCCTGTTTCGTGCCTGAGGGCCTTTCTGCGACCCTGTCGGAACCGGCCGGCCCACTGCCACTTTCCCGGCCGCTCCGACGCTTCTGCGGCCCGCACAGCCCTTTCCAGGCCCATCCCCGGCACTGCGCCAAAAGAGTGGCGGCAACTGTCCACCGCGAGGGCCGCGTCGGCTTGTCGCGCCGCCTGCCAGGCGGCCCGAGCCGCGCGACGGAGTCGCGCCATCAAACAGAGCCCAGGGGCCGGTGCGCGTCCGCACCGGCCCCTGGGGCGTCTGGCTCACTTCGCCGGCCGGGCGCGCGCCCGGCCGGTTCTCACTTCTTGGCCGCGGTCTTCCGGGCGGCCGGCTTCTTGGCGGCTGCCGTCGTGGTGGACTTCGCCGCCGCCACCTTGGGGGCGGCCGGCTTCTTCGCCGCGGTCGTGGACTTCGCCGTGGCCGCCTTGGCCGTCGAGGCCTTGGCCGTGGACGCCTTGGTCGCGGTGCTCTTGGCAGCCGGAGCCTTGGCAGCCGGAGCCTTGGCGGCCGGGGCCTTGGCGGCGGTGGCCTTGGTGGTCGCCGCGGTGGTCTTCCGCGTGGCCGGGGCCTTCGTGGCCGCCGCAGCGGTACGCGCGGTGGTGCTGCGCGTGGCGCGCGTGGTGGTCGTGCGCGCGGTGGTGCTGCGGGTGGCCGGGGCCTTGGTCGAGGCGGCGGACTTGGCCGCGGCGGACGCGGCGGGCTTCGCCGCGGTGACCTTCGGCAGCTTCTTCGTGCCGCTGATGACGTCCTTGAACGTCGAACCCGCGCGGAACGCGGGAACGTTGGTCTTCTTGACCTTCACGGTCTCACCGGTGCGCGGGTTGCGAGCGGTGCGGGCCGCGCGGGCACGCTTCTCGAAGACACCGAAGCCGGTGATGTTGACCTTCTCGCCCTTGTGGACGCTGCGGACGATGACGTCGACCAGACCGTCGACGGCAGCGGCGGCGTTCTTCTTGTCGCCAAGGCGCTCGGCGAGCGCCTCGATGAGCTGGGCCTTGTTCACCTTCAGTCCCTCCCAGGACGCTCACGGCCCTAGTCGGGCCGACTGAAGGCCACGGTAAGCCCAAATGCAAGGAAATACCAATCGCCACGCCAGATTTTTCGTTGTGGCGTGGGCAATTACGACCGGTCGAGGGATGGCCCCGGGGGCTGTCCGGCGGGTGGCCCGGACCGGATTCCCGCTGATAGAAGGGGGAATCCGGTCCGGGAAAGTCACCTGGCGGGCGCCGGAACGGTGGTGGGCAACCAACCCGCCCGGTTCCGCTCGAACGTGGTGATGTCATCGGCGTGCCGCAGGGTCAGGGCGATGTCGTCCAAACCCTCCAGCAGCCGCCAGCGGGTGTACTCGTCGATGGTGAAGGGGGCGGTGAAGTCCTTCGCCACAACCGTCTTCGCGGCCAGGTCGACGGTCACCTCGGTGCCGGGGTCGTTCTCCAGCAGCTTCCACAGCAATTCGACATCGGACTGCTCGCACTGGGCGGCCACGAGGCCCTGCTTGCCGGCGTTGCCCCGGAAGATGTCGGCGAACCGGGAGGAGACGACCACCCGGAAGCCGTAGTCCATCAACGCCCAGACGGCGTGCTCCCGGGACGAGCCGGTGCCGAAGTCGGGTCCCGCGACGAGCACGCTGCCGGCCCGGAACGGTTCCTGGTTGAGCACGAACTGCTCGTCCCCGCGCCAGGCGGCGAACAGGCCGTCCTCGAACCCGGTGCGGGTCACGCGCTTGAGGTAGACGGCCGGGATGATCTGGTCGGTGTCCACGTTGGACCTGCGCAGGGGGACGCCGACGCCGGTGTGGGTGGTGAACGCTTCCATGTCGCTTGGGCTCCTCAGACCAGGTCGGCGGGCGAGGACAGGGTGCCGCGCACGGCCGTGGCGGCGGCCACGAGTGGCGAAACCAGGTGGGTGCGGCCACCCTTGCCCTGCCGGCCCTCGAAGTTGCGGTTGGAGGTGGACGCGCTGCGCTCGCCCGGCTTGAGCTGATCGGGGTTCATGCCCAGGCACATCGAGCACCCGGCCTGCCGCCACTCGGCGCCCGCCGCGAGGAACACTTCGTGCAGTCCCTCGGCTTCGGCCTGTGCGCGCACCCGCATGGACCCGGGGACCACGAGCATCCGGACGCCGTCGGCCACCTTGTGGCCCTTCAGCACGTCCGCGGCGGCGCGGAGGTCCTCGATGCGGCCGTTCGTGCACGAGCCGAGGAAGACGGTGTCGACGTGGATGTCGCGCAGCGGGGTGCCCGGCTCCAGGCCCATGTACGTCAGCGCCTTCTCGGCGGCCACGCGCTCGTTCTCGTCGACGATGGTCTCCGGGTCGGGCACCTTGTCGCCCAGCGGCAGGCCCTGGCCCGGGTTGGTGCCCCACGTGACGAACGGCGTCAGCTCGTCGGCGTTCAGGTGGACTTCGGCGTCGAAGGTCGCGTCGTCGTCGGTGCGCAGCGACTTCCAGTACTCCACCGCGGCGTCCCAGTCCGCGCCGGACGGGGCGTGCGGACGGCCCTTGAGGTAGTCGAACGTCGTCTGGTCGGGGGCGATCATCCCGGCGCGGGCGCCTGCTTCGATCGACATGTTGCAGACGGTCATGCGGGCTTCCATGGACAGCGCCTCGATCGCGCTGCCCCGGTACTCCAGGACGTAGCCCTGGCCGCCGCCGGTGCCGATCTTCGCGATGACCGCGAGGATGACGTCCTTGGCGGTCACGCCGGGCTTGAGGGCGCCCTCGACGGTGATCGCCATGGTTTTGAAGGGTTTGAGCGGCAGCGTCTGGGTGGCCATGACGTGCTCGACCTCGGACGTGCCGATGCCGAACGCCAGCGCGCCGAACGCGCCGTGCGTGGAGGTGTGGCTGTCACCGCACACGACGGTCATGCCGGGCTGCGTGAGGCCGAGCTGCGGACCGACCACGTGGACGATGCCCTGCTCCGCGTCGCCCATCGGGTGCAGCCGCACGCCGAACTCGGCGCAGTTCTTGCGCAGCGTCTCGACCTGGGTGCGCGACACCGGGTCGGCGATCGGCAGCTCGATGTCGATCGTCGGGACGTTGTGGTCCTCGGTGGCGATCGTCAGGTCGGGCCGGCGGACCTGGCGGCCCGCCAGGCGCAGCCCGTCGAACGCCTGCGGGCTGGTGACTTCGTGCAGCAGGTGGAGGTCGATGTAGAGCAGGTCCGGCTCCGCGCCACTGCCGTGGCGCACCACGTGTGCTTCCCACACCTTCTCCGCGAGCGTGCGGCTCATCGCTTCTCCCAGGATCTGGACAGTCGATAGATCTGGACTTCCCAGACAGTGGGAAGTTAGTATCGGCTTGTGGGACAGCATAGCGGGATCGGCGTGCTGGACAAGGCAGTGGCCGTCTTGAACGCCGTCGCAAAGGATCCGTGTGGGCTCGCCGAGCTGTGCAACCGGACGGGCTTGCCTCGGGCAACCGCGCACCGGTTGGCCGTGGGGCTCGAAGTGCACCGGTTGCTGCGACGGGGTTCCGACGGCCGCTGGCGTCCGGGCGCGGCATTGGCGGAACTGGCGGGCGGGGCGACGGACCCCTTGCTCGACGCGGCGTCCTCGGTGCTGCCGAGGTTGCGCGACATCACCGGCGAGAGCGTGCAGCTCTACCGGCGGGACGGGATGCAGCGGATCTGCGTGTCGTCGGCGGAGCCCCCGAGCGGCCTGCGCGACACCGTCCCGGTGGGGGCTCGGCTGCCCATGACGGCGGGTTCGGGCGCGAAGGTGCTGGCGGCGTGGGCGGATCCGGGCACGCAGCGTTCGGTGTTGGCCGACGCGGTGTACGGGGAGCGCACGTTGCTGGAGGTCCGGCGGCGCGGGTGGGCGCAGTCCGTGGCCGAGCGGGAACCGGGCGTGGCGAGCGTCTCGGCGCCGGTGCGGGACAGCACGGGGTCGGTCGTGGCGGCGGTGTCGGTGTCGGGGCCCATCGATCGGATGGGGCGGCGGCCTGGCGCGCGGTGGGCGGCTGATCTGTTGGCTGCCGCGGAAGCCCTCCAGTCGCGTCTGTAGGCGTTCGTCAAGCCCCGGGTTCCCTGTTGTGTTGTGGCGGGGGCGCCCGGGGCTTTGTCGTGCGCGAGAGCGTTGGCGGCGGGCGGGCAGGCCGGCGCGGGCCCCGTCGGGTGGTGCGCGGCGGTGAAGTCGAAAACGGGCGGGAAACGAAAGATCCCCCGGTGCTCGCGCACCGGGGGATCTTGTTTGTAGCCCCGAAGGGATTCGAACCCTCGCTACCGCCTTGAGAGGGCGGCGTCCTAGGCCGCTAGACGACGGGGCCCTAGGTTTCCGATCCACATCCTACCAGATCGGGTCATTCAGTTTTTTCAGCGGGTCTTGCTGTCCTGCTCGCCTGCGGTAGCTTAGCACATCTTTTTCCACCGCTTGCAGCTGGGGTACCAGGACTCGAACCTAGACTAACTGAACCAGAATCAGTCGTGCTGCCAATTACACCATACCCCATTGGCTTTCCGATCAACTTCCCCGTTCGCCTTGCTTCGGGGGGCTGTCCGTTCCGCCGGGGAGAATACTAGACCAAGCCCCCGGCGGAACGGAAATCGGGGGTCACGCCGAGGCGGCCGACAGCTCGCACACGAGGAGTTCGGGCAGCTCAGCGAGGCTGCTGATGGCTCGCACGCCGGTGGGCAGGGCGCCTTCGCGCGGGCCCTGGCGGTTCAGCCAGACGCCTTGCATGCCGGCGTCCCGCGCGCCTATCGCGTCGGCGTGCAGGCGGTCGCCCACGTGGACCGTGTCGCCCAATGCGACGCCGAGGTCGTTGCAGGCGGTGTCGAAGATCACGCGGTCCGGTTTCGCGGCGCCGACTTCGCCCGCGATCAGGACCGTGTCGAAATACTGGGCCAGGCCGAGCGCGGCGATCTTCACGCGCTGGTGGCGACCCGAGGCGTTGCTCACCGCGGCGAGCGGCAGACCGGCGGCGCGCAGCCATTCCAGGCACGGCACGACGTCGGGGAACAGCCGCCAGCCCGACGCCAGGACCTCCTGGCGGTGCAGCTCGCGACGGGTGGCCTCGGCGAGGCTGAGTTCCTCACCCAGCGCGGCGAAGAAGGCGCGGGTGCGGATGTTGCGCATGGACTCGTATTCGAGCTCGCCCGCGAGCAGCCGGGAACAGTGCTCGTCGGTGATGCGCTGCCACAGCGTCCAGTTGTCGGCGTTGCCGACCATCGCGGCCAGCGCGGCGCGGGACGAGGTGCTGTAGTCGACGAGCGTGTCGTCCACATCGAGGCTCACCGCGCGGATCTCGCCGGTTCTCCGGGGGGTGAAAGTCGGGGCTGCGGTTGTCACCCAGTGAGGCTAGGTGCGCGCAGCCCCCGTCCGACTCGACCAGAGAGGTGATATCTGGCGATTCTTGCACGGTCAAGCACCGCTGAACCGCCCGATCGCACCAGTCAGATTGACCCCAACGCGCGGCGCAATCGCCCGATCGAGCGATCCCGACCGAGCAACTCCATCGATTCGTACAGCGGAGGCGAGACGGTACGGCCCGTCACGGCAACCCGCACCGGGGCGAACGCCTTGCGCGGCTTGAGCCCCAGTCCGTCCACAAGGGACACCTTCAGCGCGTCCTCGATCGCGGCGGTCGTCCAGTCCCCCAACGCTTCCAGCGCGCTGATGCTCGCCTCCAGCACGGGGCGCGCGTCGGCGCCGAGCGCCTTGGCCGCGGACTCCTCCTCCGGCCGGAAGCCGTCCTCGTCGGTGAACAGGAAGCGGACCATGCCGGCGGCCTCGGACAGCACCACCAGGCGCTCCTGCACCAGCGGCGCGACGCCGCGCAGCGTCGCCAACTGCTCCTCGGACGGGTCCACCAGCACGCCGTCGGCCGCCAGGTACGGCAGCACGCGGTTGACGAAGTCCTCGGCGTCCAACGCGCGCAGGTGCGTGGCGTTGATCGCCTCCGCCTTCTTCAGGTCGAACCGCGCGGGGTTCGCGCTGATCTTCTCCAACGAGAACGCGGCGATCATCTCCTCGACGGAGAAGATGTCGCGGTCGTCCGCGATCGACCAGCCGAGCAGCGCGAGGTAGTTCAGCAGACCCTCGGGCAGGAATCCGCGGTCGCGGTAGTTGAAAAGGTTCGACTGCGGGTCGCGCTTGGACAGCTTCTTGTTGCCCTCGCCCATCACGTAGGGCATGTGCCCGAACCGCGGGGTGAAATCGGTCACGCCGATTCGCTGCAAGGCCGCATAAAGGCCGAGCTGACGCGGAGTGGACGGCAGGAGGTCTTCTCCGCGCAGCACGTGCGTGATGCGCATCAACGCGTCGTCGACCGGGTTGGTGAACGTGTAGAGCGGGTCACCGTTGGCGCGCACGACGACCGGGTCGGGCGTCGCGCCGGCCTTGAACGTGATCTCGCCGCGGATCAGGTCGTCCCACGTGTAGTCCTCGTCGGCCAGGCGCAGCCGCAGCACGGGCTCGCGGCCCTCGGCGCGGAAGGCGGCCTTCTGCTCGTCCGTGAGCGAGCGGTCGTGGTTGTCGTAGCCGAGCTTGGGGTCCTGGCCCGCGGCCTTGCGGCGCGCCTCGACCTCCTCCGGCGTGGAGAACGACTCGTACAGCTCACCCGCGGCGAGCAGCTTCTGCGCGATGTCCGCGTAGACGGCGCGGCGCTCGCTCTGCCGGTAGGGCGCGTGCGGGCCGCCGACCTCGGGGCCCTCGTCCCAGTCCAGGCCGAGCCAGGCCATCGCTTCGAGCAGCTGCTCGTAGGACTCCTGGGAGTCCCGTGCCGCGTCGGTGTCCTCGATCCGGAACACCATCTTGCCGCCGGTGTGCCGCGCGTACGCCCAGTTGAACAGGGCGGTGCGGATCAGGCCCACGTGCGGCGTGCCGGTCGGCGACGGGCAGAAGCGGACACGGACCTCTGGGGTGACTGCGGATTCGCTCATGACCCGATCAGCGTATCCGCCTTGACCGGCGGCCCCGACAGGAGCATCCTCAAGTTATTCAACCAGTGTTGAAAACGAGGTGGGGACGATGGAGAGGACCACGGTCGCGGTCGTCGGCGGAGGGCCGGCGGGCATGGTGCTGGGGCTGCTGCTGGCGCGCGCGGGGGTCGGGGTGGCGGTGCTGGAGAAGCACGGCGACTTCCTGCGCGACTTCCGCGGGGACACGGTGCACGCGTCCACGTTGACGCTGCTGGACGAGCTGGGCCTGGGCCCGTCCTTCGCGGACGTGCCGCACCAGCTCATGGAGAAGGTGCAGGTCGTGACCGACGGCGGGGTCGCCACGATGGCCGACCTGTCCCGGTTGCCGGGCCCGCACAAGCACATCGCGATGGTGCCGCAGTGGGACTTCCTCGACCTGCTCGCCGACGCGGCCAAGCGCGAAGAGTCCTTCACGTTGCTGATGGACGCGGAAGTCGTGGGGCTGGTGAAGTCCGGCACGCGGGTCACCGGCGTCCGCTACCGCACCCCGGACGGGGAACGCACGCTCGGCGCGGACCTGGTCGTCGCCGCCGACGGGCGCGGCTCGGCGGTGCGCCGGGAGGCGGGGTTGGCGGTGCGGGAGTTCGGCGCGCCCATGGACGTGTGGTGGTTCCGCGTGCCCCGGCACGCCGACGAGCCGAGCAACGGCCTGGGCCGGTTCTCGCGCGGCGTGGGCCTGGCGATGATCCCGCGCGGCGACTACTACCAGTGCGCCTTCCTGATCCGGAAGGGCACGGACCGGCAGTTGCGGGCGGAGGGCGTCGAGGCGTTCCGGCGGCGCGTGGCGGACCTGGCCCCGTGGATCGCCGACCGGTTGGCGACGATCGAGTCCCTGGACGACGTGAAGCTGTTGGACGTGAAGCTCGATCGCCTTCCGCGCTGGCACGGCGACGGTGTGCTGTGCATCGGCGACGCGGCGCACGCCATGTCGCCCATCGGCGGCGTCGGCATCAACCTGGCCGTGCAGGACGCCGTGGCGGCGGCCCGGGTCCTGGCCGCGCCGGCCCGGCGGGGCGAGCTGACCCCGGCCGTGCTGGCCCGCGTGCAGCGGAGGCGCTGGTTCCCGACCGTGGTGACCCAGGCGTTCCAACGCCGGATCCAGGACTCGTTCCTGCGCCCCACGCTGGAGGGCGAGAGGAGCGGGACGGCGGAGATGCCGCGCCCCATCGCGCTGCTGCAACGCTTCCCGGCGCTGCAAGCGGTTCCGGCGTACCTGGTGGCGATCGGCCTGCTCCCCGAACACGCCCCGCACTTCGCCCGCCGCGCACCACGCCGCATCACCCGGGGCTGATTGTCGGACCCCGGTGGGACAATGGAACCGGGGGCCGGAGGCCGCACCCGGGAAACCGGGGCCGAAGGCCGCACCCGCGTTCGGGGGAACCCGAGACCGAGCCGCGCCCGGGAAGCACGAAGCCGCGCTCGGCGGCTCCGAAGCACGGAGGAGCCGCCGAGCGCGGGACGTCAGCGGTTGGCGACCGGGTTGGTCAGCGTGCCCAGGCCCTCGACCGTCACCGACACCGACTGGCCGGCCGTGATCGGGCCCACGCCGGCCGGCGTCCCGGTCAGGATCACGTCCAGCGGGCGCAGGGTCATCACCGACGAGATGTACTCGATCAGCGCCGGGATGTCGTGCACGAGCAGCGAGGTGCGGGAGTCCTGCTTCAGCTCGCCGTCCACCGTCGTCCGGATCGCCACGTCGGTCGGGTCGAACTCGGTCTCCACCCACGGCCCCAGCGGGCAGAACGTGTCGAAGCCCTTGGCCCGCGTCCACTGGCCGTCGGTCTTCTGCAGGTCGCGCGCGGTGACGTCGTTGGCGATCGTGTAGCCCAGGATCGACTGGCGCGCCCGCGCCGCCGGGATGTCGCGCCCGCCGACGCCGACCACGACCGCCAGCTCGCCCTCGAAGTCCACCCGCTCGGACACGGCGGGCAGCTTGATCTCCGCGTTGGGCCCGATCACCGCGGTGTTGGGCTTGAGGAAGATCAGCGGGTTCTCCGGCACCTCGTTGCCGAGTTCGGCCGCGTGCTCGGCGTAGTTGCGCCCGACGCACACGATCTTGGGCGGCAGGAACGGCGCGAGCAGGCGGACGTCGGCCAGCGGCCACTTCCGCCCGGTGAACGTGGGGTTGGCGAACGGCTCGTCGGCGATCTCGACGGCGGTCAGGTCGTCGCCTTCGCCTTCGATCGCGGCGAAAGCGAGGCCATCCGGCTGGGCGATACGGGCAATGCGCACGCCGATCACCCTAACCGGCGGCTTGTGCGGCCACCCGTCGTCCCTAGCGTCGAAGGCATGCGAACCCTGCTCCTCGCCCTCACCCTCGTGAGCGCGACCACGCCGACGACAGCGGCGATCCCGCTCGAAGCGGGCACGCCCCTCACCTCCAGCACCGGCGCCCGGTGCGTCAACGGCTTCAACGCCGACGGCTACCTGCTGCTGCACCCGTCCTGCGCGGGCGCGGGCGCGACCGTCAAGGGCCCCGGCGGCGGGACCGTCGGACCCGTCGTCGCCGCCCGCCCCACCTACTCGATCGTGAAGGTCCTCGACCCGACGGTGTGGGACCAGCTCCCCCGCGCCGCCGGCGCCACCGTCACCGGCAGCGCCGAGGCCCCGGTCGGCGGCACGGTGTGCATGGTCAGCCCGACCACCGGCCGCCGCTGCGGCACCGTCACGGCCAAGAACGCGACGGTCACCTTCCCCCAGGGCACGATCTCGGGCCTCACCCGGGTGAACCTGTGCGCCCAGCCGGGCGACCAGTGGGCGGCCCTGACCAGCGGCACCCAGGCCCAGGGGCACGTCCTCGGCGGCTCGGGCTGCTCGACCTACTTCCAGCCGGTCAACCGGATCCTCGCCGCCGAGGGGCTGACCCTGCTCACCGGGTGACGCGCGAAGCCTTGTGCACCAGCGCGTCGCACAGGGCGAGCCAACTGGCCTCGACGATGTTCCCGTGCACGCCCACGGTGGTCCACTCGCGCTCGCCGTCGGTGGACTCCACCAGCACGCGGGTGACGGCGTCGGTGCCGTGTTGATCGGTGAGGATGCGCACCTTGTAGTCGTTCAGCTCCACACTGTCCAACCAGGACAGGTGGGGCAGCAGCGCCTTGCGCAGCGCCGCGTCCAACGCGTGCACCGGGCCGTTGCCCTCGGCGGTGGCGATGACCCGCTCCCCGGCCACGTGCACCTTGACGGTGGCCTCGGACACGATCGCCCCGTCCTGCCGGTGGTCGAGCACCACCCGGTAGGACTCCAGCGTGAACGGCGGCTCGTCCAGTTCGGACAGCTCGCGCTTGAGCAGCAGCTCCAGCGAGGCGTCGGCGGCCTCGAACGACCAGCCGCCCGCCTCCAGCTCCTTCACGGTGCGCACGACGTTGGTCAGCGCCTCCGGCCGGCGGGCCAGGTCGATCCCCAACTCACGTCCCTTGAGTTCGAGACTGGCCCGGCCCGCCATCTCGGTGACCAGCACCCGCATGTCGTTGCCGACGGTGTCCGGATCGATGTGGTTGTACAGCTCCGGATCGACCTTGATCGCGCTCGCGTGCAGCCCCGCCTTGTGGGCGAAGGCCGACGACCCGACGTAGGCCTGGTGGGTGTCGGGTGCGATGTTCGCGATCTCGGCAAGGGCATGGGAGACCCGGGTGAGCTCGGCCAGCGATTCGCGCGGTAGCACGGGCAGGCCGAGTTTGGTCACGAGGTTCCCGACGACGGCGAACAGGTCCGCGTTGCCCGCTCGCTCGCCGTAGCCGTTCGCGGTGCACTGGACGTGGGTCGCCCCCGCCTGCACCGCGGCGACGGTGTTGGCCACCGCGCAGGACGTGTCGTCCTGGCAGTGGATGCCGACGCGGAAGCCCGTGCGGGCGATCACGTCGGCGACGGTCTCGGACAGGCCCAGCGGCAGCTGTCCCCCGTTGGTGTCGCAGAGCACGACGACGTCCGCGCCGCCCTCCACAGCGGACTCCAGCACGCGCAGCGACGTGTCCGGGTCGAACGCGAAGCCGTCGAAGAAGTGCTCGGCGTCGAGGAACACGCGGCGGCCCTCGTCGACCAGGAAGCGGACGGTGTCGCGCACCATCGCGCAGTTCTCCTCGACGTCGGTGCGCAACGCCCGTTCGATGTGCCGGCGGTCCGACTTGGCCACCAGCGTCACGACCGGGGCGTGGGCGTCCAGCAACGCCCTGACCTGCGGGTCTTCGTGGACCTTGACCCCGGCCTTGCGGGTCGAGCCGAACGCCACGAGCTGGGCGTGCTTCAGCGTCAGGTCGCCCGCGGCGGCGCGTGCGAAGAACTCGGTGTCCTTGGGCAGCGCGCCCGGCCAACCGCCCTCGATGAACCCGACCCCCAGCGAGTCCAGCAGGCGCGCCACGGCCAGCTTGTCCGTGACGGAGTAGGAGATGCCCTCGCGCTGGGCACCGTCCCGCAGAGTCGTGTCGTAGACGTGGAAGGAATCGCCGAGCGTGGTCACCGGGGTCTCCTATGAGGATCTTGGAAAACAAAAAGACCCCCCGCAGGATGCGAGAGGTCGGCGCGCCGGGTGCTGAGGGAGCACTTACCCGGCGCGCTGGGAAATAATGATCACGGCGTGGAGAGCCACGTCCGCGATACTGCCACACCCGTCCGCGACATACCAAGCCACGGACGGGTGTTCCCACACTCTGGGCGTCAGCCGGCCAGGTACCGGGCGAACGCCTCGATGGCCGCCGGGTTGCGGGGGCTTTCCACGAGGGCCGCGTAGGGCAGCACGAAGAACCGCTTGTCCTTGATGGCCGGGACTTCCCGCAACGGTGCATACGACTCCAGGAACGCCCGCTTCTGCTCGGGCGTGGTGGCGTCGCCGTCGGCGTAGTCGTTGATCAGGACGACTTCGGGCGCGCGGGCGACGACGGCCTCCCAGCCGACGGTGGTCCAGCTGTCGTCCAGGTCGCCGAAGATGTTGTCCCCGCCGGACTTCCCGATCACGTCCTGCGGCGCGGCGTTCTTCCCGGCCGTGAAAGGCTGGTCCATGCCGCTGTCGTACAGGAAGACCTTCGGCCGGGGCTTGCCGGACACCAGTTTCTCCGCGTCCGCGACCTGCTTGCGGTACTGGGCGATGAGGGCGTCCGCGCGGTCCTCGACCTTGAAGATGGCGCCGAGGTTCTTCAGGTCCGTGTAGAGCGCCTCCAGCGGCGGCATGATGCCGCGCTGCTTGCCGATGCCGTTGCGGCACGCTTCGGTCAGTTGGTAGGTGGCGACGCCGAGCTGCTTGAGGGCGTCGGGGGTGAACCCGGTGCTCTCGGAGAACCCGTAGTTCCAGCCCGCGAAGACCAGGTCCGCGCCGGCGCCCTGGACGACCTCCTTGCTGATCTCCTCGGACAGCTTGGGCACCTTCGCGTAGTCGTCCTTCCAAGGCGAACCGGCGATGTCGCCCTGTTGGCTGTCGCCGACGACGTAGCCCGCCATGCGGTCGGTCAGGCCGAGCGCGAACATCATCTCGGTGATGCCCGTGTCGTTGGTGACGACCTTCGCCGGGGTGCGGTCGTAGGTGACCTTCTGGCCGCAGTTCTCCACCGTGACCGCCGTGCCGCCGCCCTCCGGCGCGGCGACCGTGGCGCCGCACCCCGTGGCGAGCAGGGCGACCAGCGCGACGAGCCTCTTCACGAACCGACCTCCGAGTGTTCGAACAGCAGTTGCGGCACCCCGCTCGTGGGGTGCGGGACGACGTGGGCCTCGACTCGGAAGACCTCGCGCAGGACCTCGCCCGTCAGGACTTCCCGAGGGGTGCCGCTGGTGTGGACGCGTCCCTCGTGGAGCACGTGGAGGCGGTCGCAGTGGGCGGCGGCGAGGTTCAGGTCGTGCAGGACGGTCAGGACCGTGGTGCCCAGGGAGCGCACCAGGCGCAGCACGGCGAGCTGGTGGCTGATGTCCAGGTGGTTGGTGGGCTCGTCCAGGACGAGCACCTCGGGCTGTTGGGCGAGGGCGCGGGCGATCAGCACGCGTTGCCGCTCGCCGCCGGACAGGCTGAGGAAGCTGCGGTCGGCGAGGTGGTCCGCGTCCATCCGGGACAGTGCTTCGGCGCAGATGTCGCGGTCTCGCGCGGTTTCCCGGTCGAACCCGGTCTGGTGCGGGAGGCGGCCCATGGCGACCACTTCGGTGACCGTGAAGTCGAACTCGACGTGGCTGTCCTGGGTGAGGGCGGCGAGGGACTTGGCGGACTCCTTGACCGGCATCCGGTCCAGCGGGGTGCCGCCGAGGCGGACGACGCCCGTGGTCGGTTTGAGTGCCCGGTAGACGCACCGCAGGGTGGTGGACTTGCCGCTGCCGTTGGGTCCGACGATGCCGTGCACCTCGCCGGTGCCGACGGTGAGCGTGACGTCGTGGAGGATGCGGTCGACGGCGAGCCGGTCGAGGACGACGTCCATCAGCGGCCCCCGAACACGTAACCGCGACCGCGCATGAGGAAGACGAAGCAGGGCACGCCGAGCGCGGCCGTGATGACGCCCAGCGGCAGTTCCTCGGGGGCGGCGAGCAGGCGGGCGGCGATGTCCACCCAGATCAGGAAGCAGGCGCCGGCCAGGGGTGCGACGGCGAGCACCTTGCGGTGGTCCGCGCCGACCGCGAGGCGGACCAGGTGCGGGAGCATGAGCCCGACGAACCCCACCGCGCCGCTGACGGCGACCAGCACGCCCGTCATCGCGGCGGTCACGACGAAGAGCGCTTTGCGGAGGCGGGCGACGTCCACGCCGAGGGTGGTGGCGGTCTCGTCCCCCATCGACATGGCGTTGAGGCGCTTGGCCTGGGTCCGGAGGTAGAGGGTGCCCGCGGCGACGGTCACGGCGGCCACCGGCAGGGACGTCCAGGTGACCCCGCCGAGGCTGCCCAACAACCAGAACATCGCGGCGCGCGCCGCCTCGCCGCGCGGGGACTGGAAGACCAGCAGCATGGCGATGGCGGAGAAGCCGTAGGCGCACGCCGTGCCGGTGAGGACGAGGCGGAGCGGGGTGAGGCCGTTCTTGCGGGCGGCGAGGTAGACCAGCGCCATCGCGGCGAGGGCCGAGAGGAAGGCGGCGGTGGAGAGCGCGTAGACGCCCAGCGACGCGAACAGGCCCGTCGTCGCGACCGCCGTGGCCCCGACGCTCGCGCCGCTGGAGATGCCGAGCACGTACGGGTCGGCGAGGGCGTTGCGGACCATGGCCTGGATCGCCACCCCGACCACGGCGAGCCCGGCCCCGACCACGGCGGCGAGGAGGACGCGGGGCAGGCGGATGTCCCAGACGATCCGGTAGAACCCGGCGTCCCGCGCCCCGATCGTGCCCCCGGTGACCCCCGCCCGCAGCAAGCGCACGACATCGTCGAACGGCACCCCGACCGGCCCCAGCGCCACACCGCAGACGATGGACAGGGCCAACGCGGAGCCGAGCGCCCAGCAGAGCTTGGACGTCATGGCCACCTCGACCTTCCGGACAGGTGGCCGTGCGGAACGCAGCGGCGAGGACCCGCGCATCCGTCCCGCAGACCACGGCAGGAGTAAGGAGCACAACGGCCACCTGCGGGTGATCGGGCTCGCCCTGGTCGGGCCTACCGTTGCGGGTCAGCGCCGGATTTCGACCGGCTTCCCCCATCAGGTGACTGGCCCGACCCTACGGGGTGGGCGGCGCGGTGATCGCGGGAGGGTGGTGGCCGTGGGCAGCGCGGGAAAACCGAAGGCCGCCCCGGGAGTGGGGCGGCCTTCGGTGGAAAGTGCCGTTCCGGTCAGGCGCCGGCGCGGGCGTTGCTGCTCACCAGGGCCGCCAGGCGGTCGCCGACCGCGTAGGTGGCGCCGGGGGACGAGTGGTCGCGGGTGGCCAGGTCGAAGGCCACCGACGCCTCGATCCGGCGGGCCGCCTCGTGCTCGCCCAGGTGGTCCAGCATGAGGGCGACGCTCAGGACGGCCGCGGTCGGGTCGGCGATGCCCTGGCCGGCGATGTCCGGGGCGCTGCCGTGGACCGGCTCGAACATGCTCGGGTTGCGCCGGGTCACGTCGAGGTTGCCGCTCGCCGCGAGACCGATGCCGCCGGTGACCGCCGCCGCCAGGTCGGTCAGGATGTCGCCGAACAGGTTGTCGGTCACGATCACGTCGTACCGCGCCGGGTCCGTGACCAGGTGGATCGTCGCCGCGTCCACGTGCTGGTAGGCCACCGTCACGTCCGGGTGCTGCAACGACACCTCCTCCACCACGCGCGACCACAGCGAACCCGCGTGCGTCAGCACGTTGGTCTTGTGCACCAGCGTCAGGTGCTTGCGGGGCCGGTTGGCCGCGCGGGCGAAGGCGTCCCGGACCACGCGCTCGACCCCGAACGACGTGTTGATCGACACCTCGGTCGCGATCTCGTGCGGGGTGTCCTTGCGGAGCAGCCCGCCGTTGCCGGCGTACAGGCCCTCCGTGCCCTCGCGCACGACCACCATGTCGATCTCCGGCGGGTCGGCGATCGGGCTGCGCACCCCGGGGTACAGCCGGGCCGGGCGCAGGTTCACGTGGTGGTCGAGTTCGAACCTCAGCCGGAGCAGGAGGCCGCGCTCCAGGATGCCGCTGGGGACCGACGGGTCCCCCACGGCGCCGAGCAGGATCGCGTCGTGCTGGCGGAGCTCACCCAGCACCGACTCCGGCAACAGCTCACCTGTGGCGTGCCAGCGCGCCGCGCCGAGGTCGTAGCGGGTGATCTCAGCCGCTGGAACGACCTCACCGAGCACCTTCAGGGCCTCGGCGACGACCTCGGGCCCGATCCCGTCTCCTGGGATCACTGCGAGCCGCATCCACACACCTCCCAGGTATCAGTCCCATTGCGCGGGACTAGTTTCCTTTGCGAAAGGCTACCGGTCGACACCCCGTTCGCCGCACTCGGAACACCCTTCTGTGGCCGTTTCTCCCGTACTGCGGGACACCCGAACGGTTCAGTGCCCCCGATCGGCCGTCACCCGATGGTCTTAAACGGCTCTGGCCGGTCGGGAGCAGTCCCGACCGGCCAGAGTGGGCTAAACCCCGGGTCCTACGTCACGACACCTGCGACGAGGTCCGGACCCGCGTCTTGACCACGTCCACCTTGTCACCGGTGGTGTTGTGGTGGTGCAGGACGAGCAGGCTGTCGGAGCCGTCGGTCGCCAGGGCCTCGGCGTCGCGGTTCACCACGAGCGCCGTGCCCGGCCGCGCCAGGTAGGACAGCGCGGCGTCGCCGCCGCCCTGCACCCACAGGCCCGGCTTGAGCGGGTCGAACGACGCCGGCGTGTCGATCGAGTCGACCAGGCCGTTCGTCGTGCCCGGCGCGACGTAGAAGCCCGCCACACCGGTCGTGTACGTGATGCGGGACGTGTTGGCGTTGACGTCGATGCCCAGCGCCGAGAGCAGCACCGGCAGGACCACGACGTTGGTGTCGAACACGTTGGTGTCCACGTCGCCGAACTGGCCGTTCACGCCCTGGATGTCGACGGTCTGGCCGGTCTTGAGGTCCACCGTGACCGCGACCAGGAGGTCGGTGTCGGTCAGCTTGTTGGCGTAGACCTCGTAGTCCGGCGTGCCGTCACCCGTGGTGTCGATGTCGACGAACGGGATGGTGTTGTTGCCCAGGTTGTACCAGTTTCCCCAGGTCGCGATGCCGAACGCGAGCAGCGCCTGCTCCGGGGCGCCCTGCTGCTTGGCCAGCGGCGCGGTGGACGTGACGCCCACGTACCGCAGGTCGCCGCCCTTGGCGGTGTCGTTGAGCGTGCAGTTGGTCGTCACCGACCGGCGGCACTCGCGCAGCTTCGGCGAGGTCTGCTGCAACTCCAGGACGCTCACCAGGGACCGGTAGGCGCCCTGGTTGACGCCGCGGCCGGTCAGGTTCAGCACCGACTGCGTGCCCGGCCCGCGGAAGGTGACGCGGTCGGGGGCGTTGATGTCGGCGGCCGGCTTCGGCGCCGAGTACACCGGCACCCGCAGCGGGACCGTGCTGCCGCTCTTCGGCGTGAACACGACCCGGCCGGACGCGTCGGCCAGGAACTGGCGCGGCACGTCGAGGTGGGTGGCCTCGATCGTCGGGTCGACCGTCTTGCGCAGGTCACCCGGCTTGTCGATCTTCAGCGTGACCTGGACCCGCGCGACGCCGCGCGGGCTGAGCCGCACCGACTTCTGCGACAGCTCGTAGCGCACGCCCGGGATGGTGGTCAGCGCCTGGTAGTCGACGGTGTAGTCGACCCACTTGGTGGACTTGTTGACCACCTTGATGGTCTTGGTCAGCGACACCGGCCCGGTCACCTCGACCGTGCCGAACGACGCGCTCACCGAGCCCGGGTCGTCCTGGACCATGGCCAGCACCTGGTTCTCCAGGGCGGCCTTGCCGTCGATGCGGCCGGAACCGACGCGGTTGGGCGCGTAGGTCTTGCCGTCGGCCTTCACGTCCGCGGAGGCGCTGTTCATGACCGCGGCCTTGACCTCTTCCGGGGTCCAGTCCGGGTGCGCCTGGCGGACCAGCGCCGCGATGCCCGTGGTGTGCGGGGCGGCCATGGAGGTGCCGCTGATCACCAGGGTCTTGTTGCCGGAGCCGACCTGGGCGGAGGCGATGGAGTCGCCGGGGGCCGCCACGTCGGGCTTGACGACCGGGCCGCGCACGCCGCGCGAGGTGAACGAGCTGGGCGTGTCGGTGATCGACTGGTCGTAGGTCGGCAGCACGGTGCGCAGGTCGCCCGCGAGGCGCAGGGACAGCGTGCCGGCGGTGACGGCCGGGCGCAGGGCGTTGGTCGCCGAACCGGTGAACTGCAGCACCGGGATGGCGGCGTTGCCCGCGATGCCCGCGCTGAAGTGCTCCAGGGTGGAGGAGAACACCGCGCCGACCGCGCCCGCGGCGGTGACGTTGTTCGACCGGCCACCGGAGCCGCAGCGGCGGCTGGCGTCGTTGTCGTCCCACTCCAGCCAGGCGATCTTGCCCGCGACGGCGGCCTTGTCGGCGGCCGACAGCGGGAGGCACCCGTCCTTGTTGCCCGGGTCGCTCAACGGGACGACGGCGGCCGTGACCGACTTGCCCTCGTAGTTGAAGTTCTGGCTGTACTGCCCGGCCTGGCGGCCCGGCGTCGGCGCGACGACCTCGGCCGCGTCGCGCAGCACGAACGCGTCCCGCGTGCTGGCCACGGTCAGCGCCTCGGGGGTGCTGCCCGGCGAGCCGCCGATGTCGTACAGGTCGCCGCCGTTGCCGGCGGAGAACACGGTGACCACGCCGGAGGCGTTGAGCTTGCGGACGAACAGGCTGTCCGGGTCGTCCGGCGCGCCGTAGTCCGAGCCCAGGGACAGGTTGACCACGTCGAGGTGGTCGGAGAAGTCGCCGTCGCCGTCGGGGTCGAGCGACCAGTCCAGGGCCTGCGCGGTGACGTTGGTCGAACCGTCGCAGCCGAACACCTTCAGCGCGTAGAGCAGGGCCTTCGGCGCGGTGCCGGGGCCGATGCGCATCGCGTTGAGCGAGTCCTCGGTGAGCTTGGTGTAGTCGCCCGTGAACGTGGTGCCGTCGGCGTTGACGCCGAAGCCCGCGGCGGTGCCGGCGACGTGCGAGCCGTGGCCGTTGCAGTCGATCGGGTTCGGGTCCGGCTTCGGCGTGTTGACCGCCGGGTCGGTACTGCCGCCGTCGTAGGCGTTGCCAACGAAGTCGTAGCCGCCGACGACCTTGGCGGTCGGGAAGTAGCTCGCGTCGACCTTGGTCTCGTCGATGGCCTGGAAGGCCTCGATCGTGCCCGGACCGGCGAAGTCGGCGTGGGTGTAGTCGATGCCGGTGTCGATGATGCCGACGCGGACGTCGTCACCGAGCTTGCCGTACTGCTGCCACGACTTGAGCGTGTTGGTCAGCTGCACGGCGCTGGAGTTCTGCCGGGACTTCGGCACGACCGTGCGCACGGACTTCACGTCCGGGCGCTGGGCCAGCTCGCGCACCTTGTCGGCGTCGGCCGTGACGACCACGCCGGGCACGCCGTTGGACGTCCGGTAGAGCTCCTTGGTGGCGGAGTCCTTGGCCTTCAGCTCGCCGACGACCTGGTCGGCCTTGCGGCCGGTGTCGTTCCTGGTGGCCTTGGCGGCGTCCTTCGCCTGCTGCTTCGACGCGCCCTGGCTGGTCTTCTCCGCGTAGGTGTCGACGGCGGGCTTGGCCTCCAGCTCGACGAACGCGGTGACCTTGCCCTGCGCGGACGACAGCCGCTTGCCCACCTTCAACTGCAACTTGCCGGCGTCCAGCCCGTTCGCGGTCGCGACGGACTCCGCCAGCTGATCTTCCGCGGCCAGTGCCGTCCCGGTGGAAGCCGCGAGGAGGATCGCGGCCAGCACCGGTGCGGCTGATCTGGCGACAACGCGAGATCGGCTCACAACGTGCCCCAAATGAGGTCGGATACGACCCTCGGGCGGCCCAGCCACATCGGGTAGGGGGCAGGCGCCCGCGTGGTGCCGTGCCCTCTACGGCACCGGGTCAACCTCGTGGGGGAACCTAATCGCTCTAGAGAGCCGGACGATTACTCCGACCGAGTGACGACAACCACAGATTTGACAATCAACGGTGAACTGTCACACCACCGGGACCTGCGGCGATATAACCAGATCGGGAAACCGGTAACAACCCGACCACGCCACGCATCACGAACGCCACACGCCGAGCCACACGCCCGCGCCAAGCCGCCGCGCCCGCCAGCCGCACGCCCGCCGCGCCGCCGCACGCCCGCCGCCGCACGCCCGCCGCACGCCCGCCGCGCCAGCCGCAGGCCCGCCGCGCCCGCCAGCCGCACGCCCGCCCTGCCAGCCGCACGCCAGCCGCAGGCCCGCCGCGCCCGCCAGGCGCACGCCCGCCCGCCGCACGCCTGCACCGCCCGCCCTCACGGCGCACGCCCGCCGCCGAGCAACACGCCCGCCAAGCCGCCGCGCCACGCCACCCGCGCCGCATCCCCCACAGGACGCGAAGGGCCGGGGTCCGCGACGGACCCCGGCCCCGAAGGAACCTCAGCTCACTCGAAGTCGACCGCGCGCACCGTGCGGGCACCGACCGCCGCGCCGATCGGGTCCAGCACGGCGGTGTCCACCGGGCGGTCCACGCGCAGCAGCATGAACGCGTCCGCGCCGTCCTTGGTCTGGCTGATCTGGGCCGCCTCGACGTTCACGCCCGCCTCGCCGAGCAGGGTGCCGACGGTGCCCATCACGCCCGGCCGGTCCGGGTACTCCAGCAGCAGCACGTTGCCCTCGGCGCGCAGGTCGAAGCTGCGGCCGTTGATGCCGACCAGCTTCTCCACCTGGTCCAGACCCGTGAGCGTGCCCGACACCGTGGTGGTCGAGCCGTCGGCGTGGACCGCGCGGATGGTCACCAGGCTGCGGTGGTTGGCGCTCTCCGGCTCCTTCACCAGGTCCACCGCCACGCCCAGCGACGCGGCCAGGCTCGGCGCGTTGACGAAGGTCACCTGCTCCTCGACCACGCTGGAGAACACGCCGCGCAGCGCGGCCAGCGGCAGGACGGCCACGTCCTCGTTGGACAGTTCGCCGCGCACCTCGATGGTCACGCTGGTCGGGGCCTTGGAGCTGAGGGCCGACACGACCGTGCCGAGCTTCTGCACCAGCGGCAGGTACGGGCGGACCTCCTCGCCGACCACGCCACCGCCCTGAACGTTCACCGCGTCCGGCACGAACTCGCCCTGCAGCGCCAGCAGCACCGACTTGGCCACGTCCGTGCCCGCCCGGTCCTGCGCCTCCGTGGTGGACGCGCCCAGGTGCGGGGTGACGACGACGTTCTCCAGGCCGAACAGCGGCGACTCGGTGGTGGGCTCGGTGCTGAACACGTCGATGCCCGCGCCGCCGACCTGGCCGTCGCGCACCGCGTCGGCCAGCGCCTGCTCGTCGACGAGGCCGCCGCGCGCGGCGTTGACGATGATCACGCCCCGCTTGGCCTTCGCGAGCTGCTCCGCGCCGATGAGGCCCTTGGTCTCCGGCGTCTTGGGCAGGTGGATCGAGATGAAGTCGGAGCGCTCCAGCAGCTCCTCCAGCGTCACCAGCTCGATGCCCAGCTGCGCGGCGCGCTGCGCGCTCACGTAGGGGTCGTAGGCGATGATCGTGGTGCCGAACGCGGCCAGCCGCGCCGCGAACAGCTGCCCGATCTTGCCCAGGCCGACCACGCCGACGGTCTTGCCGTGGACCTCGACGCCGTTGAACCTGCTGCGCTTCCACTCGTGGTTCTGCAGGGTGGCGTGCGCGGCCGGGACCTGGCGGGCGGTGGCCAGCAGCAGGGCGACGGCGTGCTCGGCGGCGCTGACGATGTTGGACGTCGGCGCGTTCACCACCATCACGCCGCGCTCGGTCGCCACCGGCACCTCGACGTTGTCCAGGCCGACACCCGCGCGGGCCACCACCTTGAGCTTCGTGGTCGCCTCGAACACCTCGCGGTCCACCTTGGTCGCGGAGCGCACCAGCAGCGCGTCGGCGTCGGCCACGGCGGCGAGCAGCGCGGGACGGTCGGTGCCGTCGACGTGGCGCACTTCGAGACCGTCGCCGAACACGTCGAGCACGGACGGGGCGAGCTTCTCGGCGATCAGGACAACGGGCTTGGTCACGGACGTGCTCCCGGTGGTGTGCAAGACGGGTGGGGAGCGCGGGGCCGTATCCAGCGAGCCGAGACCCGCGCCGGCCGGCCACGGCGATGTGTCCGGGTTGTTAACGAGCATAGTCAGCGGCGGTCCGCTCCGGTGAACCCGGGTGCCGTGTCTCACCTGCTGGTTTCCGGTACGACCGTTCTACTTGGACGTCCGCTGGAGGTCCTCGAACCCGATGGCGGTTCACCAGACGTCGGGGATGCGGCGGCCTGCCGCTGCGGGGTTCCGCGTCGGCGATGAGGCCGGCCACGCGATGTCGTCGATCGCGAGCCACGGCGCGACGGCCAGGGCCGAGGGTGTGAGCCCGGTGAACGCCTTGACCTCGCGGTGGAGGTGGGACTGGTCGACGTAGCCGCTCTCGGCGGCGACGCCGGCGGCGGCGCGACCCGCCGCGAGGAGGTGGGCCGCGTGGTCGAACCGCACCAGTCGGGCGACGCGTTTGGGGCTGCTTCCGAGCTGGGCCCCGAAGCGGGACCACAGGCGCTTGCGGCTCCAGCCGACCTCGCCCGCCAGGCTGTCGACCCGTACCAGTCCCCGGCCGGCGAGCGTCCGCCGCCAAGCGTGGGCGACCTCCGGATCGACCGGCGAGCGGGACTCCAGCCGTCGGCCGAGGGCGTCGGCCGCGATGGTGAACCGCTCGTCCCACGACGCGGCGGCGCGCAACCTGTCCTCGACCCGCCTCGCGTCGCGACCCCAGACGTCCGCGAGGGGAGCCATCGTCCCGCTCAGCTCGGGTGCTGCGCCGAGCGCCGCGGCGGCCACGTCCGGCTCCAGCCGGATCTGGAGACACTCGCCCACGTCGCCGCCCGCCCGCAGTTCGCCGGGCATCAGCCCGATGACGACGCTGCCGCGCTCGTGCCGGCCGCGGCTGTCGCAGACGATGCCTTCTCCCCCGCCCAGGTCGATGAGCAGGGTGACGGCCGGGTGCGCGACCATGGCGATGTCCAGGGGAGCGGGGACGCGCCGGCGGAACCCGGCCATGCTGATCCCCGGCAGCCGATCCGGCCGGCGCGGGACCGCGATGTCCACCGTCGTCCAGTCCGGTGGTGCCCCGGTCGGCGTCACGTGGCCAGTCTAGGCATCGGAGGCCGTGGGCGGGGCGCCGACGACCCGTTGCCGCGAGGTCCAGTCCAGCAGCAGTTCGCCGGTCGTCTCGGGTGCTTCGAGCATGGGGATGTGCCCGACGCCGGGCAGCAACTCGATCCGCGCGTTCGGCACCACCTCGTACTGGTGCGCCGACGACGGGTCCCAGCGCGGGTCGGCGGCGCCGAAGATCACCAGCACCGGGACGGCGAGGGCGGCGAGACGATCGGGCACGCCGCGCTCCGCGATGTACGCGGTGTTGCGGCGCAACGACATCCTGAAGGCGCGGTATGAGGTCCGCTTGAGATCGGCGACCGCCTCGTCGGCTATCTCCACCGGGCGAGCGGTCGTTGCCCCGATTCCCGTGCGGATCATGGCATCCGAACGCCTCGACCAGATCAGCGGGCCGAGGGGCGGCCCCATCAGGACCCGGAAGATCAACGGCTGGGGAAGCAGCGCCTCCGGGCGCGGGCCGCTGCTGATCAGCGCGACCGACCGCACCAGGTCGGGGCGCTGTTCGGCGAGCGCGGTGGCGGCGTAGCCGCCGCTGGAATGCCCGACGACGGCGACGTGGCGCAGGCCGAGGTCGTCGAGCACCGCCGCCACCCGGCTCGCCTGCGCGGGCACGTCGTAGGACGCCGGGGGCGGGGACTGGCCGCAGCCCGGGAGGTCGACCCGGATGACGTGGTGGTGGTCGGCGAGCGCCGGGACCACCGGGCTCCACGAGGCGCCCGAGGCCCCCGACCCGTGGATGAGCAACAGCGGCGGCGCCTGCCGCGGGCCGTCGTGCACCACGTGGATCCCGTGCGAATGCTCAACACCGTTCTCGCCCATGCGGGAGATGCTGCGCGGGCCACCGGCTCCCGGTCTTGGACAAATGTCCCCGCGGGAACGATCCTCGACACCACGGCGGGATCACCAGGGTTCGTCGAACTCGCCGTCCTTGACGCCCAGGATGAACGCTTCCCACTCGGCCGGAGTGAAGACCAGCACCGGGCCCTCGGGGTGGGCGGAGTTGCGCATCGCCGTGTACGTCACGCCGTCGGTGTGCTCGACGAACGCGATCTCGACGTGTTCGTCCTCGTCCTCCGCGCCCTCGTCGCTGCGGATCCACGACGCGCCGGTCAGGTCCAGGTTGCCCCGGACGTGGGCCTTGTCGTCGTAGATCGGCGCGCTGTCACTCATGACGGGTAGGTATACCGGAGCCCGCGGCGAGTGAGAACACCGCGGGCTCCGTCTGGTGAGTGGCTCGTGATCAGGCCGTTTCGGTGATCGGCCGGTCGACCCAGGACATCAGGCCGCGCAGCTTCTTGCCGACCTCCTCGATCGGGTGCTGCTCGCCCTCCTGCTGCAACTTCTTGTAGTTGCCGCGGCCGGCGTCGTCCTCGTTCACCCACTCGGTGGCGAAGGTGCCGTCCTGGATCTCGCCCAGGATCTTGCGCATCTCCTCCTTCACGGCCGGCGTGATGACGCGCGGGCCGCGGGTGAGGTCGCCGTACTCGGCGGTGTCCGAGATGGAGTACCGCATGCGGGCGATGCCGCCCTCGTACATGAGGTCCACGATCAGCTTCAGCTCGTGCAGGCACTCGAAGTAGGCGACCTCCGGGGCGTAGCCCGCCTCGGTCAGCACCTCGAAGCCCGCCTGCACCAGCGCGGACGCGCCGCCGCAGAGCACCGCCTGCTCACCGAACAGGTCGGTCTCGGTCTCCTCCTTGAACGTCGTCTTGATGACGCCCGCGCGGGTGCCGCCGATGGCCTTGGCGTACGCCAGCGCCAGCGCCTGCGCGTTGCCCGACGCGTCCTGCTCGACCGCGATCAGCGCGGGCACGCCCTTGCCGTCCACGAACTGGCGGCGCACCAGGTGGCCCGGGCCCTTCGGCGCGACCATGGCCACGTCCACGTTGGACGGGGCCTCGATCAGGCCGTAGCGGATGTTGAAGCCGTGGCCGAAGAACAGCGCGTCGCCGTCCTTGAGGTTGGGCGCGATGTCCTGGGCGTAGATGTGCCGCTGCGCGGTGTCCGGCGCCAGGATCATGATCACGTCGGCCTCGGCCGCCGCCTCGGCGTTGGACAGGACGCGCAGGCCCTCCTCCTCCGCCTTGGCCGCGGACTTCGAGCCCTCGCGGAGACCGATCCGCACGTCGACGCCGGAGTCGCGCAGGCTCAGCGCGTGGGCGTGGCCCTGGCTGCCGTACCCGATGACCGCGACCTTGCGCCCCTGGATGATGCTCAGGTCGGCATCGTCGTCGTAGAAGATCTCGACGCTCACTGTTCAGTACTTCCCTTCGTGGATCCGAAAAATCAGCGCACCGCGGTCGCGGTGATGGAGCGGGCGCCACGGCCGATGGCGACCATGCCGGACTGGACGATCTCACGGAGCCCGTAGGGCTCCAGCATCCGCAGCAGCGCGTCGAGCTTCTCGGACGTGCCGGTGGCCTCGACCGTCACCGCTTCGGGTGACACGTCGACGACCTTCGCGCGGAACAGCTGCACCGTCTCCAGGACCTGGCTGCGGACGGTGGCGTCGGCGCGCACCTTCACCAGCAGGAGCTGGCGCTGCACCGACGCCGTCGTCTCCAGCTCCACGATCTTGATGACGTTGACGAGCTTGTTGAGCTGCTTGGTGACCTGCTCCAGGGGCAGCTCGTCCACGGAGACCACGATGGTCATCCGGGAGATCTCGGGGTGCTCGGTGCGTCCCACGGCGAGCGACTCGATGTTGAAGCCGCGGCGGGAGAACAGGCCCGCCACCCGCGCGAGGACGCCGGGCTTGTCCTCGACCAGAACGCTCAGGGTGTGCCTCGTCATCGTCACTCGTCCTCGTCGAACAGCGGGCGGATGCCCCGCGCGGCCATGATCTCGCTGTTGCCGGTGCCCGCCGCGACCATCGGCCACACCTGCGCGTCCTTGCCCACGACGAAGTCGATGACCACCGGGCGGTCGTTGATCTCCATCGCCTGCTGGATCACGGCGTCCACCTCGTCCTTGGACTCGGCGCGCAGCCCGGCGCAGCCCAGCGCCTCGGCCAGCAGCACGAAGTCGGGGATGCGGTGCTTGTGCGTGCCCAGGTCGGTGTTGGAGTAGCGCTCGCCGTAGAACAGGGTCTGCCACTGGCGGACCATGCCCAGGTTGCCGTTGTTGATGACGGCGACCTTGATCGGGATGCCCTCGATGGCGCAGGTGGCCAGCTCCTGGTTGGTCATCTGGAAGCAGCCGTCGCCGTCGATGGCCCACACCTGGACCTCCGGGACGCCCGCCTTCGCGCCCATCGCCGCGGGCACCGCGTAGCCCATCGTGCCCAGGCCGCCGGAGTTGATCCACGTGCGCGGGCTCTCGTACTTGATGAACTGCGCCGCCCACATCTGGTGCTGCCCGACGCCCGCGGTGAACAGGGTGTCGGCCGGGGTGAGCGCGCCGATCCGCTCGATCACGTACTGCGGGGACAGCGTGCCGTCCTCGGGCCAGTCGTAGCCCAGCGGGAACGTGCCGCGCAGCGCGTCGAGCTGCTCCCACCACGGGGCGAGGTCCACGGTCCGCTTCGAGTTCTCCTTCTCGGTGCGGACGGCGTCGATCAGCTCGCTGATGATCTCCTTGCAGTCGCCCACGATCGGGACGTCCGCGCGGCGGTTCTTGGAGATCTCGGCCGGGTCGATGTCGGCGTGCACGACCTGCGCGTCCGGCGCGAACGTGGACAGCTGGCCGGTGACCCGGTCGTCGAACCGGGCGCCCAGGGCGACGAGCAGGTCGGACTTCTGCATGGCCGCGACCGCCGCGACGGTGCCGTGCATGCCGGGCATGCCCAGGTGCTGCGGGTGCGAGTCGGGGAACGCGCCGCGCGCCATCAGCGTGGTGACGACGGGGATCTTCGTCTCCTCGGCCAGGCGCAGCAGCTCGGCCGACGCCTCGGCCTTGATGACGCCGCCGCCGACGTACAGCACCGGGCGCTTGGCCGCGGCGATGAGCTTGGCGGCCTCGCGGACCTGCTTGCCGTGCGGCCGGGTGGTCGGCCGGTAGCCGGGCAGGCGCAGCTCCGGCGGCCAGGAGAACGACGTCATCTCCTGCAGGACGTCCTTGGGGATGTCCACCAGGACCGGGCCGGGGCGGCCGGTCGAGGCCAGGTGGAACGCCTCGGCGATCGCGCGGGGGATCTCGGCCGGGTCGGTGACCAGGAAGTTGTGCTTGGTGATCGGCATCGTGATGCCGCAGATGTCCGCTTCCTGGAACGCGTCGGTGCCGATCAGGCCGCGGGTCTGCTGGCCGGTGATGGCGACCACCGGGACGGAGTCCATGTTGGCGTCGGCCAGCGGCGTGACCAGGTTCGTCGCGCCGGGGCCGGAGGTCGCCATGCAGACGCCGACCTTGCCGGTGGCCTGCGCGTAGCCGGTCGCGGCGTGGCCCGCGCCCTGCTCGTGGCGGACCAGGACGTGGCGCACCTTGGTGGAGTCGAGCAGCGGGTCGTAGGCAGGGAGGATCGTGCCGCCCGGGATGCCGAACACCACCTCGCAGCCGACCGCTTCGAGGGAGCGGACGAGGGACTGGGCGCCCGTCACGCGGACGGGGGCACCGCTCGGCGGGGCCGGTTTCGGCCGCGGTCCAGGGCGGGGCGACGGCGACTCGCCGGGAGCCGGTCGCGAGGTTGCGCTGGTCATCTTCTCTGCCTCGTGGGTGTGGAGAATGCACGGTCCGGGCACGAAAAAACCCTCGCCAACCCGATCTGGACGGGTCGTACGAGGGTCGCGCGTCGACGCAGCCTTGCTACTGCCTAGGCGTCGACGCGCCTGGGAAGTACGAGAACGAGGTTGCGCTGCATGCCGGTGACGTTAACCGTGAACCGCAAGGGGCGTCAACTGTGCGGGACGGCACTCCCGGATGGTGGGCACCCCTTCGTGCGTGAACGAGGGGTGGAGTCACCCGTCCGGTGGCACGGTGGCAGCATCACGTGACGTGGACAAGCTCGTGTTCCGGATCCCCGCGCCCGCCCTGCTGGCCGCCCTGACCATCGCGATCTGCGTGACGCCGGTCGCCTGGACCGTGCCCGGCCTCCAGGTGCTCTACGCGGTGCCCGTCGGGTACGCGGTGTGGGTGCTGCGCAACCGGACCACGGTGGACTCGTCCCAGCTCGTGGCGCGCAGCACCTTCGGCAAGCGGGTCGTGGCGTGGGACGACGTGAAGGCCATCAAGGTCGTCCCCAAGGGGTGGCTGAGCGCGGTCCTCCGGGACGACTCGCTGGTTCGGCTGCCCGCCGTCCGGGCGGTGCACCTGGGGGCCCTTTCGTCGGTCAGCGGCGGCCGGGTGCCGGACCCGAACGCGGCGCCCGGCTCCGTAGAGTCAGCGGAGTGACTTCCACCACGCAGACCCGCTGGGTGCCCGGGGTCAGCCTGGCGCTGGCGCTGGCCGGGCTCGCCGTGTCCACCTACCTCACCGTCGCCCACTACTCGGCCGGCGCGCTGCTGTGCGCCGAGGGCGAGGTGATCGACTGCGGGACCGTCACCACCAGTGAGCAGTCGGAACTGCTCGGCGTCCCCGTGGCGGTGCTGGGGCTGGCGTTCTTCGCGTTCGTGACCGTGCTGTGCCTGCCGTTCGCGTGGCGCGACCAGCGGCTGCACTGGCTGCGCCTGGGGTCGGTGGCCGTGGGCGTGCTGTTCGTGGTCTACCTGGTCGCGGCCGAGTTGCTGCTGATCGGCAAGATCTGCCTGTGGTGCACGGCCGTGCACGTCATCACACTCGCGCTGGCCGGCGTGCTGGTCACGGACGCTTTGCGGCGGAGTAGCCTCTAAGTCACCGCACCCCCGTCACGCCCGGTGCCCACCCCACGCACTGGATCGCTTCGGACACGTTCTTCGCAGTACCTCTCTCTTGGAGGAGCCGTGCCACCGCTCCGTTCCCGCACCACGACCCACGGCCGCAACGCCGCGGGCGCTCGCGCGCTGTGGCGCGCGACCGGCATGACCGATTCCGACTTCGGCAAGCCGATCGTGGCCATCGCCAACTCGTACACGCAGTTCGTGCCCGGTCACGTGCACCTGCGCGACCTCGGCGACATCGTGGCGGAGGCGGTGCGCGAGGCCGGCGGGGTGCCGCGCGAGTTCCACACCATCGCGGTCGACGACGGCATCGCCATGGGCCACAGCGGGATGCTGTACTCGCTGCCCTCGCGCGAGATCATCGCCGACTCGGTCGAGTACATGGTCAACGCGCACCAGGCCGACGCGATCGTGTGCATCTCCAACTGCGACAAGATCACCCCGGGCATGCTCAACGCCGCGATGCGGCTCAACATCCCGGTCGTGTTCGTCTCCGGCGGTCCGATGGAGGCCGGCAAGGCGGTCGTGGTGGACGGCGTGGCCGTCGCGCCGACGGACCTGATCACCGCGATCTCCGCGTCGGCGTCGCCCGAGGTGGACGACGAGGGCCTGGCCGTGGTCGAGCGGTCGGCGTGCCCGACGTGCGGGTCGTGCTCGGGCATGTTCACCGCGAACTCGATGAACTGCCTCACCGAGGCCCTGGGCCTGGCGCTGCCCGGCAACGGTTCGACGCTGGCCACGCACGCGGCGCGGCGCGAGCTGTTCGCGGAGGCGGGGCGGACGGTCGTGGAGCTGTGCCGGCGGTACTACGGCGAGGACGACGAGTCGGTGCTGCCGCGCTCGATCGCGTCCCGGGCGGCGTTCGAGAACGCGATGGCGCTGGACATGGCCATGGGCGGGTCGACCAACACCGTGCTGCACATCCTGGCGGCGGCGCGGGAGGGTGAGATCGAGTTCACCCTGGCCGACATCGACGCGTTGAGCCGGCGGGTGCCGTGCCTGTCGAAGGTGTCGCCGAACTCCGACTACCACATGGAGGACGTCCACCGGGCGGGCGGCATCCCGGCGCTGCTGGGCGAGCTGTGGCGCGCGGGCCTGCTGAACGAGGACGTGTGGACGGTGCACAGCCCCGACCTGGCGTCCTGGCTGTCGAAGTGGGACGTCCGCGCCGCCTCGCCGTCCCCGGAGGCGGTCGAGCTGTTCCACGCCGCTCCCGGCGGCGTGCGCACGACGCAGGCGTTCTCCACGACCAACCGCTGGTCGAAGCTGGACACGGACGCGGCGGGCGGCTGCATCCGCGACGTCGAGCACGCGTACACCAAGGACGGCGGCCTGGCGGTGCTGCACGGCAACCTGGCCGAGCGCGGCGCCGTGATCAAGGCGGCGGGCATCGACGAGGACCTGTGGCGCTTCGAGGGGCCCGCGCGGGTCGTGGAGTCGCAGGAGCAGGCCGTGTCGGTGATCCTCGGGAAGCAGATCCAGCCCGGTGACGTGCTGGTCGTGCGCTACGAGGGCCCCGCGGGCGGTCCGGGCATGCAGGAGATGCTGCACCCGACGGCGTTCCTGAAGGGCGCCGGGTTGGGCAAGAAGTGCGCCCTGATCACGGACGGGCGGTTCTCCGGCGGCACGTCGGGGTTGTCGATCGGGCACGTGTCCCCCGAGGCGGCCGGCGGTGGCGTGATCGGCCTGGTCGAGGACGGTGACCGCATCCTGATCGACGTCCACGAGCGCCGGTTGGAGCTGCTGGTGCCGGACGAGGTGCTGGCGGAGCGGCGAGCGAAGATGGAGGCGTCGGAACGCCCGTGGCAGCCGGCCGACCGCGTCCGCCCGGTGACGTCGGCGCTGCGCGCTTACGCCCGCATGGCCACGGACGCGTCGATGGGCGCGGTCCGCGACGTGAACCGCTGACCCGGTTGTGCCCCGTCGGCCCGCCCCGCGCTCTGGCGAGTGGGGGCGGGTCGCGGGTGTCCGGGCGGTGTCAGCGGAAGACGTAGAGGGTGGCCGCGGTCGCGCCCGCCGCCAGGAGCAGGCACAGGAAGCCGGACAGCAGCGGGTGGCGGAACCAGCTGCGGTTGTAGTCGAACGCCGCCCGGCCCGGCCCGGCGAACAGGACCGCGAAGGCCATCGCCGCGTACGCCGCCTCCAGCTCGATCCCGTTCGGCGCGAAGAACCCGCCGCGGTACCGCAGGGCGATGGCGTTGGCCATCACGCCCAGCAGGCCGGCCGCCGCCAACGGCGTGAACAGGCCCAGGACCAGCAAGCCGCCGCCGGCCAGCTCGGTGATCCCCGTGACCCACGCCAGGATCTGCGCCTCGCGGTAGCCCGCCTCCCGCAGGGACTCCGCGAAGCCGTTGATGCCCGGCCCGCCGAAGAGCCCGAAGACCTTCTGCAGGCCGTGCGCGAGGAAAGCCCCGCCCAGCGCCAGCCGCAGGACCAGCAGGCCCAGGTCGGCGCCGGCGGACCAGCCGAACGGCTTGCGCTCGTCCTCGTCATCCAGGTGCGAGGTGGCCGGGGTGTCGTCGTAGTCGGCGACCGGGGTGTACCCCGTGGTGTCGAAGGTGTTGGTGTCCTTGTCGAACGCGCTGGGCGCGGTGAACGCCGTCGTGTCCTTCCCGAACGTCTGCGTGCCGGCGTCGAAGTGGTGCGCCCCTCCGCTCGATGTCGAGGTCGAGTAGAAACCGTCGTCGGAGTAGCCGCTCGAAGCCGAGGACTTCGAGCGGTCGTCGTGGGTAGCCACGCACCCGCACGTTAGGAGGTTCGGAGGAGGACCGCGAGCGTCCGATACGCCGCCACCCTTCACCCGAATGGGCTAATTTGCCTACCGGGGTGAGTGGTCAGTACGCGCCGCGCACCAGGTTCCGGGGCTCCTCACCCCGGGCGAAGCGCGCCACCTCCGACGCGACCACCGCGTACGCCCGCTCGGCGTGCCCGGTGCACGACCCGGCCACGTGCGGCGTCAGGAACAGCCCCGGCACCGTCCACAGCGGATGGTCGGCGGGCAGCGGCTCCGGCTCCGTGACGTCCAGCGCCGCCCGCAACCGCCCCGACGACAACTCCGCCACCAACGCGTCCGTGTCCACCACCGGTCCGCGCGCCGCGTTGACCAGGATCGCCCCGTCCTTCATCGCGGCCAGGAACTTCGCGTCCACCATCCCGGTCGTCTCGTCGGTCAGCGGCACCACCACCAGCACCGCGTCGAACCGCGGCAGCAGCTCGGGCAGCTCGTCCACCCCGTGCACGCCGTCCCGCGCGGTCCGCCCGACCAGCGTCACCGACGCGTCGAACGGCTCCGCCCGCCGCCGGAACTGCTCACCCAGGTCACCCGCGCCCACCACGAGGACCTGCTTGCCCTGCAACGTGTCCGTCACGTGGTAGTCCCACCGGCGCTCCCGCCGCGCCCGCTCGAACACCGGGAAGTCCCGGTAGATCGCGAGCAGCGCCCCGATCGCCCACTCCGCCGTCGAGCCGCCGTGCGCGCCCCGGCACGTCGACAACACCACCCCATCGGGCAACGTACCGATGAACCGCTCCGCCCCGGCCGACAGCAACTGCACCAACCGCAACCGCGGCAACCGGGCGAAGAACTCGGCCGGATCGGTGCTCTGCAGGAACTTCGGCACCAGCACCTCGGCGTGCGCGGCCTCGGGCGGCAACGGCGCGCCCACCTCGTACTTGACCGCCCGCACACCCTCCACGTCGGACAGGACGCGGACACCGAGGTCGTCGGGCACCAGAACGGTGAATGTCACGGCACCGCACGTTACGGCACACTGGCCGCCATGCGGGAGCACGAGGTCTTCTCGGCGGACGGCACGCGGATCCGGGTCTGGCGCACCGACACCGACGGGCCCGACGTGCTCCTGAGCCCCGGGCTCGGCGCGGTGCCCACCGCCTGGCCCGCCCTGCCCGCCGCGCGCGTCCTCGGCTGGTACCACCGCGGCACCCTCGGCTCCGCCCGCCCGGACGACCCCGCGCGGATCACCGTGGACGACCACGTCGCCGACGCCATCGCCGCCCTGGACGACGCGGGCGTCGAGCGGTGCCCGGTGATGGGCTGGTCCATGGGCGTCACGATCGCCGCCGAACTCGCGTTGCGGCACCCCGAGCGGGTGTCCGGGCTGATGCTGGTCGCGGGCGCGGCGGGCGACCCGTTCGCGAGCGTGCTCGGCGTGCCGGGCGTGCCGCGGGACGTCCGCCGCCTGGTGGGCGTGTCGTCGGCGACCGCGCTGCGCCTCGCCGGTCCCCTGCTGGACGCCGTCCTGCACCGCCTGCCCGTGCCGGACCTGCCGTCGCCGCTGGTCGGGACGCTGCGGCAGTTCCTCAAGCACGACTGGCGCTGGTACTTCACGCTGGCGCTCGCGCTGGGCCGCACGCCGCGCCTGGACCTGACCGGTGTGACGTGCCCCACCACCGTGCTGGCCGGGCGGTACGACTGGCTGGCGTCCGCCGACAGCCTGCTCGGCCCGGTCGCCGGCCTGCCGCAGGCCAGGGTGCGGGTGCTGCGCAACACCCACTTCCTGCCGCTGGAGAACCCGGACGTCGTGGTCGCCGAACTGGCCCTGCTGCTCGACCGCGTCGCGGGCGTGGAGGACGCCCTGCAAGACCTGCTCACCTCACGTTCACGGCGGCGCGCCTAACCTGGGTGTCGTGTCTCGACTGCGTGCGGTGCTCATCGGGTCCGCCGTCGGCCTGCTGGCCGTCGGCTGCGCGAGCTTCCCCGAGCAGCCGGCGCCGACCGGCTGGAGCCCCGCGCCCCAGCTCACCCCCCAGGCCGGCCCCCGCCCGGAACTCCCCGGCGAGCTGCCCAAGGGCCCCGGCCAGGGTCAGCAACCGGGCCAGCAGCCCACGCCCGTCCCCCCGCCGCAGGGCTGCAAGGACTTCCACCCGGCCGTGGTCGGGACGTGCCTGGCGCCGGTGTCCGGCGTGGCGCTGGCCGACGTGAACGAGACGACCGGCGCGGTCACCGCCCTGGCCACCGAGCGCACCACGGGCCGCCTGGTCCGGGTGAGCAAGGACGTGGACCCGGTCCTGGTGCACGCGTTCGAAGTCGACGCGTCGTCCGACGGCGGCCTGACGGGCCTGACCCTGTCCCCCACGTACGCCGAAGACCAGCTGATCTACGTCTACGCGACCACCGCGACGGACAACCGCGTGCTGCGCATCGCGCCGGGCGACGTCCCGAAGCCGGTCCTGACCGGCATCCCGAAGGGCCCGACCGGCAACCGGGGCGTGCTGGCCTACGACCGCACCGGCGCGCTGCTGGTGGCCACCGGCGACGCCGGCAACCCCGCGTCGGCCGCCGACCCGAACTCGCTGGCCGGCAAGGTCCTGCGCATCGACGGCTCCGGCCAACCGGCGCGCGGCAACCCCACCCAGGGCTCCCGCGTGCTCGCGTCGGGCCTGCGCTCGCCGGGCGGCCTGTGCGCGTCGCTGGACGGGACGAAGACGTGGGTGACCGACTGGACGCCGTCGGCGGACGTGCTCTACCGGGTCGAGGCGGGCAAGGCGCTGACGACCCCGGCGTGGTCGTGGCCGGACAAGCCGGGCGTCAGCGGTTGCTCGTCGCTGTCGGACGCGGTGTGGCTGACGACGGCGAACACACCCGGCACCCTGACCCTGCCGATGAACCCGGACGGCAGCTTCACCGGCAAACCGGAGGCGACGCTGACCGGCGAGGACGGCTTCGGCCGCCTGGGCCCGATGCTGGCCCTGGACGACCGCACGGCCCTGGCCGGCACGGTGAACAAGGCCCCGGGCGGCACCCCGATCTCCAGCGACGACCGAGTAGTGATCCTGGTCCGCCCGCAAGGCGGCACCAGCGGCCGAGACTAGCCAACCCGCGCTGACCAGGCAAAACGCACAGGTCTTCGGCCTCCGGCCCCCGCTTCCATCGACGCACCGAGCACCGACAATCGGCCGCACGCGGCGCGGTAAGCACTTCAAAGGGCTGCCAAGCCACAGGAAGGGCCTCGGTTCGTCCCCCGTACGGCCTGGGCGCAGCCCAACCACAGATCGCCGGGGTCGGCCTGAAAAAGTTTCGCGAGGAACGAGCGAAAGTTTTTTGGCCGACCCCGGCGATCTGTGGTTGCCTCCGGCAGGCCGTGCGGGGGACGAACCGACGCCCTTCCACCCCCCGGGGGCCTGCCGCGCGGCGAGCGCCGCTTTTCGCTCTTCGCTCTCGCTCTTCGCTCTTGATCTTGATCTTGATCTTGAGAGCGCTCGCGCATCCGCTTTAGAGCGCATCAGCGCATCAGACAAGCCCAGGCAAGCAAGAGAAGACGGCATCGGCAACCTGCCAGTACAACCCCTTCGGATGGTCGCGGAACAAGGGCTCCGTCCCGAACAACACAGCCCTCCCACCCCGCCCCGAAACCCCGGACACCACCGCCGCCTGCCCGGCCGCCGCCTCCTGACCACCCGACCCGTCGGCCCGAGTGGTCCAGTGCCCGGCGACCAAGACCGACCCGGCGTACCGCTGCTCCACCACCACCCCGTCCCCCAACCCCACGAACCACTGGGGCGCATAAACGAACGAGTGGCCGGTCTCCCCGTCCCCGTCGACCACGGCCACGACCCCGTTCGCGTCCTCCTTCCCCGCGACAGCCTGAGCCGCCAACACCCCGGCCTCGGCGTTGAACCGCGCCCCCGTCGCCCCGCGCGTCACCAACCCGCCACGCGCCAGGAACCCGTCCACAGCCGCCCGAGCCGGAGCCCCCAAAGCCGAATACCGCAACCCCGACGACACGAACAGCACGTCCACCCGGCTGAAGTCGAACCCGCCGTCCAACACTGCGTTGGACACGGGCCGCACCTCGAAACCCATGTCCCGCAACGCCTTCAGCTCGTCCGACGCCACCGCCGCCGCGATCACGGGCCGCCGCACGAGCACCCCGCCGGCCGTCCCCTCGGTGAACCGGACGCCGTACCGGTCGGACACCTCGACCGCCAACGCCCGCGCCGACGCCGGCACGACGAACACGCCACCGTCCTGCCGCCGCACCTCGATCCCGCGCGCCAGCAGGTCGTTCACCGCCGCCGCGTCCTTGCCGTCGGCCAACCTCAACGCCAGGTCCCGCCCCGGCGCGACGTCCACGGACCCCGTCGGGGACGCCGCCACCACGTCGCGCGCGGGCACGTCCAGCCGGCCCGAACGCACCACGTCCACCGACGCGCCCCACAGCAACCGGTGGCTCCAGCCGGAGATGTCGTACATGACCGGCACGTCGCCGGACAGGTCGCGCCCCGCTTCCAGCATCACGTTGGCCAGGGCACGCTTCGGTTGGTGCATGTCCACCACGTACGAACCGGTCGGATAAGACCGCCCACCCAGCACGAACGGCCGGTCCGCGCGCGACACGCGCACGTCGTTGGCCACCAGGTGGTCCACCAGCCGGGCCGCGGCGGGACCCGAACGCTGCCCCGCCCCCACCGGGATCACGTAAGCGCGCGGGAACTCCGTCGTGTAACGGTCCTCCGGGCCGAAGCCGGGCACGTAGCCGTCCGGGACCGGGCGCTGCGGTTCGCCGGCGTCGCCGCGCCGGAAGATCTCGATCTGGTTGTCCACCAACGCACTCCGATGCTCTCGCACGTAGGCCAAGGCGCTGCGTACGGTCGCCTCGACCACGTCGGTGTTGATCCGGGACCGCCGGCGCAGCTCCTCCACCGGCAGCGTCGTGTAGTCGGCCCGGTTGACCCGCATGGGCACCTCGATCGTGTAAGCCACCGCGCCGTGGAACATCGAGTACTGCGCGGTGTAGATCGGGGCCCAGCCGTCCCAGACGCCGGGTTCGTAGTCGCGGAACGGGATCTCCGGCTTGGCCGTCTCCGGGTGACCGAGTGCCGCGACGGCCGCCTCCATGCGCAGGCCGCCCGCGTAACCGTGCTTGATGTAGAGGTCGAAGTCGTAGTTCTGGCCGTGCGGCGGGGTGGTGGGCTCGATGAGCGTGTTGGTCACGTACCCGTGCTCGTCGAGCACCACCAACGGTTGGATGCGCTTCACCACGTCCCGCATGGCCCGGGTCTCCGGCTGCGAGGCGGTGACGAAGTCGCGGTTCAGGTCGAAGCCCGCCGCGTTGGCGCGGGTGCCGGCGACGCGGCCGTCCGGGTTGGCCGTGAGGTTCACGTGCACCCGGCTGCGGCGCAACAGGTCCAGCTTCGCCGGGTCGGACGTCGTCGCCAGGTCCTCGATCACGCGCAACGCGCCGTCGGTGCCCTCCCACTCGTCGCCGTGGATGTTCGCGTTGATCCACACCGGGGCCTTGTAGGCGTTGCGCAGCAACGGGTCTCGCCGCGCGGCCACCGGGTCGTCCTCGATCCGCGAGCGCCACGCCTCCTGCCGGCGGGTCTCGCGGGGCGTCTCGGGCGCGGTCAGCGTCACCAGGTACAGGTCGCGCCCCGCGGTGGACTGGCCGACCACCTCGACCGACACGCGGTCGCTGCGCCGCTGGAGGTCGTTCAGGCGCGGCGCGAGCGAGTGGTAGGTGGTGAGGCCGAGCTTGGCCGCCCGGTCCCCGGCGTCCTCGGGGTAGACGCGCAGCAGCGTGCGGCGCGGGTAGCCCTGCGCGACCTCGGGCCGGTTGTCGCCGCGCGCGGCGGCGAGCAGCGGCGGGTCGACGGCGGCGACCTCGTTGCGCTCCGGGCCGTTGCCCGGTTCCGCGGCGCGTCCGGCGGCCGGCGCGGCCTGCACCGGCACCGCGGAGGTCACCACCAACAGCAAGGCGAGCAGTGTCGACCGCATCCGTGCGCCCTCCGTTCACCGGACCACCTCATCTCACTAGTGGTTCCGGTGGGGCGCGGTCAACAGATCAAGGCGTCAACCGGACCCGAGGCACACGAACGGCCGCCGGAACGGGTCCGCCGCGACCGCCTCGGCCAGCGCCACGGCCGGGGACCGACCCGTCGCGAGGCCGGCGTGGAAGTCCGCCATCGCCTCGGCGGAGGGCTGGTCGCCGACCTTGCTCGACGCGGCGATCACCGTGCGGGCGCCGCCCGCGAGCAGCGCGCCCGCGAACCCCAGCGGCTCGTCACCGGGCCGCACGCGGTTGAGCGCGAGTTCGCACGCGGCCAGCACGACCTGGTGCGGCGGGCGGCGAACCCGGCCGACCTCGTGCGCGAACAACGCGCCGTCGACCAGTTCCAGCCGGGAGAACAGGGCGTTCTCCGACTCGTGCTCGCCGTGCGCGGCGATGTGCGCGATGCCGACGCCGTCCAGCGCCTCCAGCACCGTGCTCACGCGGGCGTCGGTGACGCCCAGCAGCTTGGCGTCGACGTGGTAGCCCGCGAGCCGGTCGATCTCGGCCTGCGCCGCCTGCAACCCGGGTCCGCGCACCAGCAGCACGCCGCCCGCGGCCTCGCGGTCCCGCCGGGTCGCGCCCAGCCACGACGTCGCCGACGGCGCGGCCACCACGGGCCGGCCCGCGCACGTCGGCAGCACGCCCCACGGCACGACGTGCAGCGCGCCGGTCGGCACGACCACCAGCTCCCGGTCGCCGAGCACGCCGGCCAGCGGGCGCAGCAGCATCCGGTCCAGCTTCTCGGCCTCGCGGCGGGCGGACGCGCCGATCACCTCGCGCAGCGGCGGCGGCAGCAGGTCGGGGGCGAGGGCGTTGAGGTCGGCGTGCAGCCGGCGCGCGCACTCGGTGGCCTGCGCCGCCGATCCCAGCCGCACCATGCGCACCCGGCCGCCGGCCAGGGCGAGGGCGATCAACTCGTCACCGGAGGCCGCGAAGCTCACCAGGGCGCGGCCGTCGAGGCGTTCCATGACCTCCGCCGGCGTGGCGACCGGACGCGGGGTGCCCCACGGGCTGGCGCTCCAGCCCAGGCGCATCGCGGAGCGCTGGCTCGCGGCCAGCCGGGCCTCCAGCGCGGCCGTCGGCGCGCCGTCCAGGCGGGCCAGCAGCAGCGAGCGGCTCAGCCGGCGCACCTCGGTGATCCGCTCACCCAGTTCGGAGTCCAAAGTGGACTCGACGGGGTCGTACCGGTACATCTGCGCGCGGGTGCGTTCCAGCCAGGTGAACAGCCGCTTGGCGCTGGCCGACGAGTCGCCCTCCTCCAGCACCAGCCGCACGGCCAGCTCACCCAGCTCCCGGCCGTGCAGGGCGGCCCCGGACACCAGTTCGAGCCCGCCGAGCTTGTCCCGCAGCTGACCCAGCTCGGCGAGCCCCGCCTTGGCCTGCGCCAGCGCGACCCGCCGGTTGCCGCGCGCCAACGCGATCTCCGCCCGGCACAGCCGCAGCACCATCCGGTGGTCGATCGGCTCGATCCGCCGCGACTTGGGGACGCTGCGCAACAGCCGCTCGGCCCGCGCCGGGTCACCGCGCCGCACCTCCAGCCGGGCGGCGAGGATCTGCGCGAACGCGGCCTGGTCGTACAGGCGGCGGGCGGCCAGCTCGCCGGCCAGCTCCATCGCCCGCGCGACGACCTTCTCCGACGGCCGGCGCGACTCCAACGCCTTGGTGGCGTCCACGCGCAGGGCGATCAACGCGGCCACGGCCGCCCACCCGGGACTACCCCGCCGGACCAACCGCCGCTGCGCCGACCCGGCCATCCGCTTGGCCAACCCGAGATCCCCGTCGAGCAACGCCGCCGCCGCCCGGTACAGCTCGGCCTCGGCGACGTCCTGCCCGACCTTCTGCCTGCGCAGGTCCGGCAGCACCTCGTCGAGCAGGCGGCCCGCCTCGTCGGCGAGGCCCACGCTGATCAGGGCTTCGGACTGGTCGATGCGCAGGCGCAGCAGCAGGCCGGGTTCGAGCTCCTGGAAGACCCGGTTGGCTTCGGCGTACCGGCGCAACGCGCCGGGGATGTCTCCGGCGCGACGCAGCACGTTGCCCAACGCGTGGGTGGCCCGAGCGCCCTGGATCGGGTGACCGTGCTCGCGGCACAGCTCCACGACGCGGAAGAGGTCACGCGCCGCGGCGTCGGGCTGGTCGATCTCGCCGTAGGCGGTGCCCCGGTTGGCCAGCGTGATGGTCAGGGACGGCACGGCGGACCCGTCGCCCGCGGCCAGCCGGCGCTCGTGGTGCGCGATGTCGAGGTCGACGTAGGAGATGCCCTCCTCGATCCGGCCGACGCGGAACAGCAGCACCGCCTGGGTGCCGTTGAGGAGGCTGACCAGTTCCTCGCGCAGCTCCACGTCCGGCAGGTCGGCCAGCTCGGCGCGGGCGACCTCCAACTGGCGCAGCCCGTCGTCGAGGGAGCCGGTCTCGGCGAGGCAGTAGGACAGGGTGAACAGGACTCTGGCACGCACTTCGAGGCGTGCGGTGGGATCGACACCAGGCACTTCGAGCAGCGCCAACGCGCGGTGGAGGTGCTTGGTGGCTCGCACGGGTCGGGCGGCGTTGGCCGCCGTCTTCGCCAGCTGGTGGAACTCGCGGGCCCGGGTCACGGCCTCCGCGGGGTCGATCTTCCGGCTGGCACCGCGCCGTCGGGGTGCGGGTGGCGTCGCGGGCACGTTCATATGAGAGCACAACGGAGCGCGCCATTCTGCCCACCGGTCGGTGCTTTGTCGGCCGGTGGGCAGAACGGCGTCCCGGTGCGGCCCACTTCGGGGTGGCGGCCGGGACTAGTGCGTCGCGTACGGCCCGCCCTCGGGGCCGACCGGTTGCGGCTCCTCTTCGGTCCGCTCGGGCTCGGTCTGCTGCTCCGGGTCGGTCACCGGCACCGAGTGGGTCGCGTAGGGGCCGCCCTCGGCACCGGAGCCGCCGCCCTTGCGCTTGCCCTTGCCGGCCTTGGCCTTGTCCCTGGCCTTGTCGCCGGCGGGCTTGGTCCCGGTCGTCGCGGCGGTGAGGGTGACGGCCGACTCGTCGGCCAGGTCCGCGCCCTCGACTTCGGAGACGCGCTTGCGGTTGGTTCCGGCGGTCATGTGTTGTCCTCCCCTACAACGGGCCCCTGAATCGGGGGAAGTTCATCGGGTGTTTTCGATCATTTCGGCGGCCCCCCGCCGACCGAACGGCTCAAGCCTGACACAGACGGACGCACCTGTGCGGGGGAAATTCACGCTGAGCAATCACTTCCCGGATAGCGGGAGGCGCTGACCAGCACGAAAGAGGCGTTTCAACGGACGTTACCACTCGAATGGGGGAACGTGTTGACGCAGCGGTGGTGTGTCGGGACCCGCAATAAGAGGACATTCGCGCAGACCGGCCACGTGGAATAGCCACCGTCGGCACCCCTCTCGTCACGGATCGCCACCGCATTCACGCCGGCTCGCCCTATGAGAACGGCGGACCGGCCCCCAGATACGGATACCGACCGTGCCGATGATCACGTTCACAGAACCGGCGCGTCCCGCGGACGCGCGTGGGCCCGGCCGCGCGGAGCGACCGGGCCCACGAACAGGGACGTGCTTACGAGCAGCGGGTGATGATCAGGTCCCGGACCTTCTTCGCGTCGGCCTGCCCCTTCGTCGCCTTCATGACCGCGCCGACGATGGCGCCCGCCGCCGCGACCTTGCCGTCGCGGATCTTCGCCGCCACGTCGGGCTGCGCGGCCAGCGCCTCGTCCACGGCCTTCTCCAGCGCCGAGTCGTCGGAGACCACCTTGAGCCCGCGGGCCTCGATGACCGCCTCCGGCTCGCCCTCGCCGGCCAGCACGCCGGTGACCACCTCGCGGGCGAGCTTGTTGGTCAGCTCGCCGGCGTTCACCAGGGCCACGACCCGGGCGATCTGGGCCGGCGTGATGGCCAGCTCGCCCAGCTCGACGCCGCGCGCGTTGGCCTCCTTGGTCAGGTAGGCCACCCACCACGAGCGGGCCTCGGCGGGCGTCGCGCCCGCGTCGACCGTCGCCGCCACCAGGTCCACCGCACCGGCGTTGACCAGGTCGCGCAGCTCGGCGTCGGTCAGGCTCCACTCGGTCTGGATGCGCTTGCGGCGCTCCCAAGGCAGCTCGGGCAGCGTGCCGCGCAGCTGTTCGACCCACTCGCGGGACGGCGCGATCGGGACCAGGTCGGGCTCCGGGAAGTACCGGTAGTCCTCGGCGGTCTCCTTGGTGCGGCCCGACGACGTGGAGCCGGTCGACTCGTCGAAGTGCCGGGTCTCCTGGGTGACCTTGCCGCCGCCCACCAGCACCGCGGCCTGCCGCGTCATCTCGAACCGCACGGCGCGCTCGACGCTGCGCAGCGAGTTGACGTTCTTGGTCTCGGTGCGGGTGCCGAACTCCGTGGTGCCCTTCGGCATCAGCGACACGTTCGCGTCGCAGCGCAGCGAACCCTGGTCCATGCGCACGTCGGAGACGTCCAGCGCCTTCAACAGGTCCCGCAGCGCGGTGACGTAGGCGCGGGCCACCTCGGGCGCGCGCTCGCCGGTGCCCGTGATCGGCTTGGTGACGATCTCGATCAGCGGCACGCCCGCCCGGTTGTAGTCCAGCAGCGAGTGCTCGGCGCCGTGGATGCGGCCCGTCGCGCCGCCCACGTGCAGCGACTTGCCGGTGTCCTCCTCCATGTGCGCGCGCTCGATCTCCACCCGCACGACCTCGCCGTCGTCCAGCGTCACGTCGAGCCGGCCGTTGAAGGCGATCGGCTCGTCGTACTGCGAGGTCTGGAAGTTCTTCGGCATGTCCGGGTAGAAGTAGTTCTTCCGGGCGAACCGGCACCACTCGGCGATCTCGCAGTTGAGCGCGAGGCCGATGCGGATGGCCGACTCGACGGCCTTGCCGTTGACCACCGGCAGCGACCCGGGCAGGCCCAGGCACGTCGGGCAGACGTGCGTGTTGGGCTCGCCGCCGAACAGGTTGGCGCAGCCGCAGAACATCTTCGTGTTGGTGTGCAGCTCGACGTGCACTTCCAGGCCGAGCACCGGGTCGAAGCGCTCGATGACCTCGGCGTAGTCCATCAGTTCGTCCACCGACGTCATCGGTCGCCGCCCTTCCGCATGCTGCGCACGGCCAGCGCCGCGCCGGTGATCGCCACCAGGATGCTCGCGACCGCGTTGGCCAGCGCGAGCTTGTCGTTCTTGCCCCGCGCGGCCTTCAGCGTGGAGAACGCGCTGGTCGCCGCGCCCGCCGCACCGAGCAGCGCGAACGCGCCACGTGCCTTCTTCACCGCGCCACCGCCAGTTCCGGGACCTCGCCGTAGACCGTGCCGCGGGCCGCCTCGTAGGCCGCGGCCACCCGGTACATCCGGTGCTCCTGCAACGCCGGGGCCATGATCTGCAGGCCCACCGGCAGGCCGTCCTCGTCGGACAGTCCACTCGGGACGGACATGGCGGGCGTGCCGGCGAGGTTCGCCGGGATGGTGCACAGGTCCGCCTTGTACATCGCCATCGGGTCGTTCGCGCGCTCGCCGATGCGGAACGCCGTGGTCGGCGTGGTCGGCGAGACCAGCACGTCCACCGACGCGAAGGCCTGCTCGAAGTCGCGGGTGATCAGCGTCCGCACCTTCTGCGCCGAGCCGTAGTAGGCGTCGTAGTAGCCCGACGACAGCGCGTAGGTGCCGATCATGATGCGCCGCTTGACCTCCGCGCCGAACCCGGCCTCGCGGGTCAGCGACATGACCTCCTCGGCGCTGCGCGTCGCGTCGTCGCCCACCCGCAGGCCGTAGCGCATCGCGTCGAACCGGGCCAGGTTCGAGGACGCCTCGCTCGGCGCGATCAGGTAGTAGGCGGGCAGCGCGTAGTCGAAGCTCGGGCAGGACACCTCGACGATCTCCGCGCCGAGCTGCTTGAGCTGCGCCACCGCGGCCTCGAACGACCGCAGCACGCCCGGCTGGTAGCCGTCGCCGCTGAACTGGGTGACCACGCCGACCTTCACGCCGGTCAGGTCGCCGTTCGCGCCCTCGCGGGCCGCGGCGACCACCGGCGGCACGGGGGCGTCGATGGAGGTGGAGTCCAGCGGGTCGTGGCCGCCGATGACCTCGTGCAGCAGCGCGGCGTCCAGCACCGTCCGGGCGCACGGGCCGCCCTGGTCCAGGGAGCTGGAGAACGCCACCAGGCCGTAGCGGGACACGCCGCCGTAGGTCGGCTTCACGCCGACGGTGCCGGTGACCGCGCCGGGCTGGCGGATCGAGCCGCCGGTGTCGGTGCCGATCGCCAGCGGCGCCTCGAACGCCGCGAGGCTCGCCGACGACCCGCCGCCCGAGCCGCCCGGGATGCGGTCCAGGTCCCACGGGTTGCGGGTCGGGCCGTAGGCCGAGTTCTCGGTGGAGGAGCCCATCGCGAACTCGTCCATGTTGGTCTTGCCGAGGATCACGACGCCGGCCTCGCGCAGGCGGCGGGTGACCGTGGCGTCGTAGGGCGGGACCCAGCCTTCGAGCATCTTGGAGCCGCACGTCGTGGGCACGCCCTCGGTGGCGAAGACGTCCTTCAGCGCCAGCGGCACGCCCGCGAGCGGGCTCACCGGGGCCTGGCCGGACGCCAGGTCGTCGTCCACCTTCTTGGCCGCGGCCAGCGCGCCCTCGGTGTCGACGTGCAGGAACGCGTTCACCGCGCCGTCGACCTCGGCGATGCGGTCCAGGTGCGCCTGGGCGACCTCGACGGCCGAGACCTCACGGCCTGCGATCTTCGCCGCGAGTTCGGCGGCGGTGCTGCGGATCAGGTCGGTCATGCTTCTTCCCCAAGGATGCGCGGCACGCGGAAGCGGCCGTCCTCGGCGGCGGGGGCGCCCGCGAGCGCCTGCTGCTGACCGAGGCTGGGACGCACCACGTCCTCGCGGAACACGTTGGTCAGCGGAACGGCGTGCGAAGTGGGCGGGATGTCCGCGGTGGCGATGTCGCCCACCGTGGCCACCGACTGCAGGATCACGTCCAACTGGCCGGCGAACAGGTCAAGCTCGTCGTCGGTGACGGCGAGCCTGGCCAGGCGGGCCAGGTGCGCGACCTCGTCGCGGGAGATGCTGGGCACCTCGTCAACCCCCGTGGGTCGGTTTCTCTCGGATTGGACCCGACGAGTCTATTGGCTGGTCAGGGCGAGGTCCGACCGGGTTGTGCGTGGGCCGCGCGCGGGGGTGCGGGATTTTACCGCTGTGCAACGCGGCTGGTGGGTCGGAAAGCGAAGCTGCGTCTGCGAGAATCATCGGCCGGACAGTCGTCGAACACCAGCCCTTGGAGGCGTGCACCGTGTCCTTCCTGCTCCGGGTCCAGCTCCCGGACCGTCCCGGCACCCTGGGCGCGGTCGCCTCCGCGCTCGGCGAGATCGGGGCCGACATCCTCAGCGTGGACGTGGTGGAGCGCGGTTCCGGCGTGGCCATCGACGACCTGGTGGTGGAGCTGCCGTCCGGCCGGTTGCCGGACACGCTCATCACCGCCGCGGAGTCCATCGAGGGCGTCGAGGTGGACGCGGTCCGGCCGTACGCGGGTGTCCTGGACACGCACCGCGAGCTGGAGCTGGTCGAGGAGGTCGCCGAGGAGCCGGCGCGCGGGCTGGAGATCTTCACCGAGGGCGTCCCGAAGATCATCCGCGCGGGCTGGGCGGTCGTGGTCGGCTACGACGGCGCGGGCGTGCACCGCCTGACGGCGTCGGCGGCGGCCCCGGAGACCCGCATGCAGAACCCGCCGTGGATGCCGCTGGCCCGCGCGACGGTGCTGGACGGCGAGGAGAGCTGGGTCCCGGAGACCTGGCAGGAGCTGGGCACGGAACTCGCCGCGACCCCGCTGGGCAAGCCGGACCGGGTGTTGCTGGTGGGCCGGCCGGGCGGCCCGATGTTCCGCGCCGCCGAGGTGGCGCGGCTGGCCCACCTGGCCGGCATCGTGGCCGTGGTGCTGCCGGACTGATCGCGGCCGTGGTGCTGCCGGACTGATCGCGGTCGGGGTGTGGCCGGGCTGATCGTGGTCGAGGTGTGGCCGTACTAGCGGATGGCGTTGGCCTTGAGCGTGCGCTGGGCGTAGGCGACCAGTTCGGCGTTGTCGCTGGTGCGGCTGCCGTCGGGGTTGTGGAGGGTGTCCTCCAGGCCGATGCGGGTGTCCAGTTCGAGGCGCGCGGCGTAGTCGAGGACGGGCCAGGCGCTGTCGTCCTCGCCGTGCAGCAGGATCGGCGTGCGCAGGGGTTCGAGGACTTCCAGCAGGGCCGCGGCGTGCTCGACCGTCTCGCCGGGCTGGACCTCGGCCAGGATGCGCCGGGTGCCGGCGGGCACGCCCTCGGCGGCCAGGGTGCGGGCGGCCCGGACGTGGAAGACACCCAGTTCGATGCCGATCCCCGCGTCCTGGAGCGCTCGGACCACGTCGAGCCAGCCGTCCTCGTGGACGTTCACCGAGGCGACGTCGGGGCGGCCGGCGGCCAGCCCCGCCCAGCCGCGGACCAGTTCGGCGCGCCGGACCGGGTCCGGCTGGATCCAGGCGGCCGTGGTGACCCCCAACTCGGCGTGCGGCACGGCGGCGCGCACGACGGCGACGGCGGTCGCGACCTCCGGCCCGGCGATCACCTCCAGGCCGACGACGTCGCGCGGGTGCAGGTGGAAGTGGGTGACGCCGAGTTCGGCCAGGGCGGCGGCGTCGGCGGCGAGCTGCTGCGGGGTGACGGGCAGCGCGGGGTGGCTGTGTGGGTTGCGGGCACCGTTGAGGCAGGCCTGGAGCACGGTTCCAGCGTGGCACGCGCCCCGGCTCCCGGCGACCCGCGGACCCCCGGTCGGCCGCACGCCCGGTCGGGTCACGACTCGGTCGAGGTCGCGGTCGGGCTCGGCGTCACGGCCGGGTCCGGTCGCGGCCGGGGTCGCGGCGTGGCCGTTCCCGCGTTCAGGTCAGTTCGAGGCTGAAACCGTAGGCGATCAGGTGCACGCCGGGCACGGGGTTCCAGTCCCGCTCGGGGAACCGCCGGAAGCCGAGCCGCCGGTAGAGCCGGTGCGCGCCGGCCATGTGCTCGCCGCTGCTCATCACCACCCGCTTGGCCCCGACCTCCCGGGCCCGCGCGACGACGGCCCGCACCAGCGCCTCGCCGACCCCGCGGCCACGGGCGTCCGGGTGCACGGCGAGCATCCGGAACTCCAGCTCGCCCGACCGGCTGACCTCCGCGTACGGGGTGCCCGGCAGGGCGATGGTGACGGTGCCGAGCAACGTGTCCTCGGTGTCCACGGCGACCAGCAACTCGGCGTCCCGCGCGCGGGCGCGGGTGTCGGCCAGCTGGTCGGCGTACCCGCCGGTCCGGCTCTCGATGTACTGGTCGGCGTGGTAGGCCGCCACCGTGATCGCACCGGCCGCGTCCCACTCGTCCTCGCGCGCGGGCCTCACCACCACATCCGCCATCTGCTTTCCCCTCCCGCTCCGGTCGTGCTCAAGGCAACCCTGCGGGCGGGGTTCGATCAAGGCACGACCCGAGCGACCCGCACATCTGCGGGTCTAGGCGCACCGGCGGACCGCGACGGGCGGGTCGCCGTCGCCGCGCTCGACCAGGAAGCGGACCGGCAGGGCGTCGCTGTCCGGCGGGAAGTGGCCGACGTGCACCACCGACACGCGGGTCCACCAGCCGTTGCGCTCGACGGCCACCACGGACTCACCGGTCGGCACGCTGGGCGCGGAGCAGGACGTGGTCGGGAGCGTCAGCGTGAACCCCGCCACCCCGAACGCCACCCCGCCCGGCTCGCCCCGCTCCGGCGCGTGGACGCTGGCCGAGCCGCGCCCCGGCCCCTGCTGCCCGCCGCTGACGTCGTAGGAGCCGTTGACGTTGCTGAGCGACTGGGCGTGGATGACGGTGATGGTGACCAGCCCGTCCTTCGTCGCGCCCGACCCGAACAGGGGCGCGGTGACGTACTCGGAGGCCCGGCGGGTGCCGGGCGGCAACGGGCTCGGCGTGACCTGCGGGACGCGCGGCAGGCGGGTGGCGAGCGCGACGTCGTACCGGGGTTGCTGCGCGACGGCGGCGACGTAGGTGGCGGCGGCGGCGACCAGCGCCACGACCAGCGCGATCGGCAGCCACGGGGTCCGCAGGACGACGGAACCGCCGATCCTCCCGGCCTGGACGGAGATGCGGGTGTTCCCGCTCATCACGTTGTGCACGTCCACAGGCGACCCCTCTCGGCGTGGTCACGCAGGTACCGAGGGTAGCCACCCGGGTACGGCGGCCCAGCGCAGCCGCCCCGCGGCAGACCCCGGCCGGGCCGGGGCGGCGTCAGCGCGGGGGCGGCAGGGAGGCGGGGGCGGTGGGGAGGCGGAGGCGGTGGTTGGGGGTTCGGCGGTAGCGGCGGGTGGTTGGTGTGAGGTGGCTGGGGTGTCGGCTGGGTGCGGGGGGTGGAGGGCGGTGGGGGTCTGGGTGGGGGCGGTTGGGCCGGGGTGCCGCCGCTCCTTGTTTACCGGGACGCGCGAGGGGCCGAAAACGCGGTCAGGATGCGCTCACTCCTTCGGGTGATCTTCCTCCGGAGCCTCCGGGGCCTCCAGAGCCTCCGGGGCCTCTGCGGCCTCCGGGGCCACCGTGGCGACCTCGCGGGCCGCGTCCGGGCCGTCGGTCAGCAGGACTCGGAAGCCCGCCTCGTCCAGGACCGGGACCTTGAGTTGCAGGGCTTTGTCGGCCTTCGAGCCCGGGGACTCGCCCACGACCACGAAGGCCGTCTTCTTCGACACCGAGCCCGCCGCCTTCCCGCCCCGCGACAGGATCGCCTCCTTCGCCTCGTCCCGCGAGAAACTCTCCAGCGAACCCGTCACCACGATCGACAGGCCCTCCAGGTTGCGCGGGATCGACTCGTCGCGTTCCTCCGCCATCCGCACGCCGGCCTCGGTCCACTTGCGCACGACCTCCTGCCGCCACGGCGTCTCGACCCACTCGCGCACCGCCGTCGCGATGGTCGGCCCCACGCCCTCGGCCGCCGCCAGCTCCTCCTCCGACGCGGCCTTGATGCGCTCGATCGAACCGAACTCCTGGGCCAGCGCCCGCGCCGCCGTGGGGCCGACGTGCCGGATCGACAGCGCCACCAGGTACCTCCACAGTGGACGGTCCTTCGCCGCCTCCAGGTTGTCCAGCAGCTTCACCGCGTTGGCGCTCAGCTCGCCGGACATCGTCCGGAACAGGTCCACCGCCGCCAACTCCTCCGCGGTCAGCGCGAACAGGTCGCCCTCGTCGCCGTAGACCTCCGAGTCGACCAGGGCCGCCGCGCCCTCGGCCCCCAGCACCTCGATGTCCAGCGCCGCCCGGGACGCCAGGTACTCCAGGCGCCCCTTCAGCTGCGCCGGGCACGTCGCCGCGTTCGGGCAGCGGATGTCGACGTCGCCCTCCTTCATCGGGCGCAGGACCGTGCCGCACGACGGGCACGCGGCCGGCATCTCGAACTCGCGCGCGTCGGCCGGCCGGGCGTCGATCACCGGGCCCAGGACCTCCGGGATCACGTCGCCCGCCTTGCGGATCACGATCCGGTCGCCGATCAGCACGCCCTTGCGCTTGACCTCGCTCGCGTTGTGCAGGGTCGCGCGCGCGACCGTGGAACCGGCCACCTTCACCGGTTCCATCACCGCGAACGGTGTGACCCGACCGGTCCGCCCGACCTGCACCTTGATGTCCAGCAACGTGGTCGTCGCTTCCTCCGGCGGGTACTTGTAGGCGATCGCCCACCGGGGCGCGCGCGAGGTGGAGCCCAGGCGGCGCTGGAGGGCGACCTCGTCCACCTTCACCACCACGCCGTCGATCTCGTGCACGGCGTCGTGCCGGTGGCTGCCCCAGTACTCGACGTGGGCCTTCATCTCCTCGAACGACGTCAGCACCCGCGTGTGCGACGACACCGGCAGGCCCCAGGCCCGCAGCGCCTCGTACGCCTCGGACTGGCGGGTCAGCTCGAAGCCCTCCCGCTTGCCCAGGCCGTGGCAGATCATCCGCAGCCGCCGGGACGCCGTCACCTTCGGGTCCTTCTGCCGCAACGACCCCGCCGCGGTGTTGCGCGGGTTGGCGAACGGCGCCTTCCCCGCCTCGACCAGCTTCGCGTTGAGCTCCAGGAAGTCCTCGACCGCGAAGAACACCTCGCCGCGCACCTCGACCAGCGCCGGCACCGGGTACTCGTCGGTCCCGGTCAGCACCTCGGGCACGTCCTCCAGCGTCCGCACGTTCAGCGTGACGTCCTCGCCGGTCCGCCCGTCGCCGCGGGTCAGCGCCCGCACCAGCCGCCCGCGCTCGTAGAGCAGGTTGACCGCCAGGCCGTCGATCTTCAACTCGCACAGGTAGTGCGCGTCGTCCCCGACCTCCTTCGCCACCCGCTCGCACCACGCGCGCAGCCCGTCGGCGGAGAACACGTTGTCCAGGCTCAGCATCCGCTCCAGGTGGTCGACCGCCGCGAACTCCGTGGAGAACGTGCCGCCGACCAGCTGGGTGGGCGAGTCGGGTGTGGCCAGCCCGGGGTGCTCGGCCTCCAACGCCTCCAGCTCGCGCAGCAACCCGTCGAACTCACCGTCACTGATCGTGGGCGCGTCGAGGACGTAGTAGCGGAACTGGTGGCCCCGGACCTCCTCCGCGAGCGCGGCGTGGCGCTCCCGCGCGGGGGCGGGCACGTCCTCCACGCCCTGCGCGGCACCGTTGGTCTGGTCGAGTGGGTCGCTGGTCACGGGAGGATGTTAACCAGCGGGTACGACAATTTCAGTCCACGAGGGACCGGACCAGCTCGCGCAGCTCCAGCAGGCCGATCGTGCTCGCCGGCTCCGCTACCGCGGTCTCCACGCGGCCCAGCCGCTCCCCCGCCAACCGCTCACCGAGCGTGACGTCCAGGGACAGGAACGTCATGGTCCGCCGCTGCTCCTCCGACAGCGCGCCGAACTCCGGGTGGTAGACGGCGACGTCCACCAGGCCCTCGCCGACCTGCGCCACGACCCGCACGTCGGCCAGCGGCACGCGCTTCGCGCCCAGGTTGACGGTCACCCCGGTCGGGTCGGGCACCGGCGGGACGGAGTCGTGGAACTCCCAGATCATGTCGTCGGCCGGCGCGGCGGCCTTCCACGCGTCGGTGTAGGGCCGCAGCCGCGGGTCCTCCTGGCCGCTGAGCACCAGCGAGTAGATGGCCCGTTGGCCGCGGTCGAGGGAGAAGTGCAGGTCGGGGTGGACGCCGGCGACCAGCTCGCACAGCTCGTTCTCCAGCCGGTGCGGCTCGCGCTCGCCCAGCGCCGCGTTGACCTCCGGCAGCAGCTCGAACCACCGCCGCCAGAACTGCGCCGCCGCCTCGTCCGGGTTGGGCAGGTGGCGCGGGGCGGGCGTGGGCTCGGGGCGTCGGCGGAACCAGCTCATGTCCCCATTGAACTACGGCGCACGGCGACGGCGAGGAGTTCCGCCGCGGGTCCCACGAGCTTCCGCCCGCCCGGCCACACCGCCCGCAGCACGCGCCGCAGATCCAGCCCTTCGACCGGCACCTCCACCAGCCGTCCGTCGGCCAGGTCCAGCGCCACGGCCAGCACGCTCAAGACTGCCGGTGCGACGCCCGCCACCACTGCCCCGCGCACGGCCGTTGTAGAGCCCAATTCGAGCGCGGGTGGGCACGCGTCGGGCAGCGCGCGGTCCAGGGTGTCGCGGGTGCCCGAACCGCGTTCGCGCACGACCAACGGGGTGGCGGCCAGGTCCCGGGTGGTCGGGCGGCGGCGGACCCAGCGGTGCCCCGGAGGGACGACCACGGCCAAGCGGTCCACCGCGACCTTGCGCGTGGACAGGCCGTCGAGCGGTCCGGGCGTCTCCACGAACCCGAGGTCCACCGCGCCCTCGCGGACCAGCCGGCCGACGGTCTCCGAGTTGGTCACGCGCAGGCCCACGTGCAGCTCCGGACGGGTGCGGCGCAGTTCGCCGATCCAACCCGGCGCGAGGTGCTCGGCCACGGTCATGCTCGCCGCGACCCGCAGTTCGGCCTGTTGCGCCGACCGCAGCGCGCGGGCGCTCTCGGTGAGCCGGTCCAGCTCGTCCAGCACGACCCGGGCGCGTTCGGTCACGACCACGCCCGCCGGGGTCAGCGCGGAACCCCGCCGGCCCCGGTCGACCAGCGCCAGGCCCAGGCCGCGTTCGAGGGTGGCCAGCCGCTTGCTCGCCGACGGCTGCGCGATGCCCAGCTCCCGCGCCGCCCGGCCGAGGCTGCCCAGCTCGCCGACCAGCACCAACAACCGCAGCGACTCCAGGTCGGTCATAGCCCCAGGGTATGACTTCATCGCACGTTGCCGCCTACCGCGCCCCCGCCGGGGCCCGCACGCTGACAACCGTGCTGATCTGCGCGTTGGTGCTGGGGGTCGTCCTGGGTGGACACCTGCCGCCGCTCGCCGCCGTGACCCGGCGGCTGCTGCGGGCCGGTGTCGTGCTCCTGGGCCTGCAACTGTCCCTGCCGCAACTCCTCGACCTGGGGCCGGGCGTCCTGGTCGCCGCCGTCCTCACCGTGGCCGTCACGTTCACCGGCACGCTGTGGCTGGGCAAACGTTTGCGGGTGCCGCGTGAGCTGGCCGTGCTGATGGCGAGCGGGTTCTCGATCTGCGGCGCGTCGGCGATCGCCGCCGTGGCGTCCGAGGAGGACGAGGACCACGTGGCCACCAGCGTCGCGCTGGTGACGCTCTACGGGACGGTGACCATGATCGCCCTGCCGCTGCTCGGGGCGTCGCCGGAGTGGATCGGGCTGAGCGTCCACGAGGTGGCGCAGGTCGCCGTGGCCGCGCCGGCGGCGGGCGCCGCGACGGCGATGGCGGTGAAGCTGAGCCGGGTGGCGCTGCTGGCCCCGGTCGCGGCGCTGGTCGGGCGGCAGCGGGACACGCCGCCGGTGCCGTTGTTCCTGGTCGGTTTCGTGGTGATGGTGGCCGTGCGCTCGACCGGCGTGGTGCCGGCGCCGGTGCTCGACGGCCTGAAGACGCTCACGACGGTGCTGTTCGCCGCCGCCATGTTCGGGCTGGGCACGGCGGTCCGGCCGCGGCGACTGCTCGCGACCGGACCGCGGGCCATGCTGCTCGGGTTGCTGGCGACGCTCCTGGTGTGCTCGGTGAGCTACCTGTCGCTGCGGGTGGTGTGAGCCTTCAACAGGTCCGCGTTCAGGCGCGCGATCGTGGTCAGCGGGATGCCCTTGGGGCACACAGAAGTGCACTCGCCGGTGTTGGTGCAGCCGCCGAACCCGAGGGCGTCGTGCTCGGCCACCATGTTCCGCGCCCGCTGGTACCGCTCGGGCTGGCCCTGCGGCAGCACGCCCAGGTGGGTGGCCTTCGCGGCGGTGAACAGCATCGCCGACCCGTTCGGGCACGCCGCCACGCACGCCCCGCACCCGATGCACGCCGCCGCCTCGAACGCCGTGTCCGCGTCCGGCTTGGGCACCGGCAGGGCGTGGGCGTCGGGTGCGCTGCCGGTGGGCACGCTGACGTACCCGCCGGCGGCGATGATCCGGTCGAACGCCGACCGGTCCACCACCAGGTCCCGCACCACGGGGAACGGGTCCGCGCGCCACGGCTCCACCGTGAGCACGTCGCCGTCCTTGAAGTGCCGCAGGTGCAACTGGCACGCCGTGGTCGCCTTCTGCGGCCCGTGCGCGACACCGTTGATCATCACGCCGCACATGCCGCAGATGCCCTCACGGCAGTCGTGGTCGAACGCCACCGGCTCCTCGCCGGCCAGGATGAGCTTCTCGTTGAGCACGTCCAGCGCTTCCAGGAACGACATGTCCGGCGACAGGTCGTCCATGGCGTACTCGACGAGCCGCCCCGACGAGCCGTGCTGCCGCCAGATCCGCAGGGTCAGTTTCACGCGTAGCTCCGGGTCGTCGGCTGGACGTGTTCGAAGACCAGCTCTTCCTTGTGCAGCACGGGCTTGTCGCCGGTGAACTCCCACGCGGCGACGTAGGAGAAGCGGGTGTCGTCGCGCAGCGCCTCGCCGTCGGGGGTCTGGCTCTCGGACCGGAAGTGGCCGCCGCAGGACTCCTCGCGGTGCAGCGCGTCCACGCACATCAGCTCGGCCAGCTCGAAGAAGTCCGCCACCCGGCCCGCCTTCTCCAGCTGCTGGTTCAGCTCCGCGCCCGTGCCCGGCACCTTGACCCGCTGCCAGAACTCCTCGCGCAGCTCGGGAATCCGGTCCAACGCCTTGCGCAACCCGGCCTCGTTGCGCTCCATGCCGCACTCGTCCCACATCAGCCGGCCGAGTTCGCGGTGGAACGACTCCGCGGTCCGGTCGCCGTCCACCGCCAACAGCGTCTTGATCCGGCCGCGCACCTCGGACACCGTGTCGGCGACGGCCGGGTGCGTCCCGTCCAAGGCCTCGAACGGCCCGTCCGCCAGGTAGTCGCCGATCACGCCGGGCAGCACGAAGTACCCGTCCGCCAGGCCCTGCATCAACGCGCTCGCGCCCAACCGGTTCGCGCCGTGGTCGGAGAAGTTCGCCTCGCCGATCACGTACAGGCCGGGGATGTTCGACCGCAGGTCGTAGTCCACCCACAGTCCACCCATCGTGTAGTGGACAGCCGGGTAGATGCGCATCGGCACCTTGTACGGGTCGTCGCCCGTGATGCGCTGGTACATCTCGAAGAGGTTCCCGTAACGCTCCTGCACCGCGAGCGGGCCGAGGCGCTTGAGTGCGTCCGCGAAGTCGAGGTAGACACCGCGCTTCTCGTCGGAGATGTTCTTCGCCGCCCGGGACGCGATGTCGCGCGGCACCAGGTTGCCGAAGCTGGGGTACATGCGTTCGAGGAAGTAGTCCCGCTCGGCTTCCGGGATGTCGTTGGGCTCGCGCGGGTCGTTCGGGTTCTTCGGCACCCACACGCGGCCGTCGTTGCGCAGCGACTCGCTCATCAGGGTGAGCTTGGACTGGTGGTCGCCGCTGATCGGGATGCACGTGGGGTGGATCTGGGTGAAGCACGGGTTCGCGAACAGCGCGCCCCGGCGGTGCGCCCGCCAGATCGCCGTGGTGTTGCAGCCCTTGGCGTTGGTGGACAGGTGGAACACGTTGCCGTACCCGCCGGTGGCCAGCACGACGGCATCGGCGAAGTGCGTGGAGACCTCGCCGGACACCAGGTCGCGGACGACGATCCCGCGCGCCCGGCCGTCGACCACGACCAGGTCGAGCATCTCGTGGCGGGCGTGCACCTCGACGCGTCCGGCGTTGACCTGGCGTTCCAACGCCTGGTAGGCGCCCAGGAGGAGTTGCTGCCCGGTCTGCCCCCGGGCGTAGAACGTGCGGGAGACCTGCGCCCCGCCGAAAGACCTCGTGTCCAGCAGGCCGCCGTACTCGCGGGCGAACGGCACGCCCTGCGCCACGCACTGGTCGATGATCTCCACGCTGATCTGCGCCAACCGGTGCACGTTCGACTCGCGGGAGCGGAAGTCGCCGCCCTTGACCGTGTCGTGGAACAGGCGGTGCACGGAGTCGCCGTCGTTGCGGTAGTTCTTGGCCGCGTTGATCCCGCCCTGCGCGGCGATGCTGTGCGCGCGGCGCGGGGAGTCCTGGTAGCAGAACGACTTGACGTTGTAGCCGAGTTCGCCCAGGGTCGCGGCGGCCGACCCGCCGGCCAGGCCGGTGCCCACGACGATGACCGTGCGGTTGCGGCGGTTGGCCGGGTTGACCAGGCGGGCGGAGAAGCGGCGGCGGTCCCAGCGGTTCTCGATCGGGCCGTCCGGGACGCGCTGGTCGGCGATCGGCGGGCCTTCGGTGTGGAAGCTCATGTCAGCCCACCAATCCGGTGAAGACGGCGAAGGGGACGGAGAGGAAGCCGGCGCAGACGACCACGGCCACGGCCAGCCCGATGGTCCGCGAGGTGACGACGCCGAGCGTGCGGGTCGCGCTCCACACGCCGTGCCGGATGTGGAAGCCCAGCGCGACCACCGCGACCGTGTAGGCCAGCACCACGTACCAGTGCTGGAAGTCGGCGACGACGTTCGCGTGGATCTCGCCGGGCACCCCGTGCGGGTTGAGCACGCCGGCGGTCAGGTCCAGCAGGTGGTAGACCACGAACAGGCCGATGATCACGCCGCCCCAGCGCATGGTGCGCGCGGCGTAGGAGCCCTGGACGGGCCGGCGGTGCTCGTACCGGCCACGGGCCTTGCGGGCCCTCGCGGTCAGTTGGTAGGCCGCGACGAAGTGCAGCGTGACGGCGATGAGCAGCCCGAACCGCGTCGGCCAGACGACGTTGATGTCGCGCAGGAACTTCCCATAGGCGTCGAGCGCGCCCGGCCCGGCGAAGATCGACAGGTTGCCGAGCATGTGCACGACGACGTAGAGGAACAGCACCGCGCCGGTGACCGCCATGACGGCCTTCTTGCCGATCGTGCTGCGGTAGAGCCGGATCGTGTCCACGCCGACGACGCTAGGAACGGGCGTGACGAGTCGTCCAATACATCGTGAGCTGGCTGAGGATAGCCTGGGGCTATGACCCTCCAGCAGCTCGTGTACTTCCTGGCAGTGGCCCGGACGCGGCACTTCACGCGGGCGGCCGAGGAGGTGCGTGTGGCGCAGCCCTCACTGTCCAAGCAGATCCACGCGCTGGAGAAGGAGCTGGGGGCGGAGCTGTTCAGCCGGGCGCGCGGCAACGTCACGCTGACCCCGGCCGGTGAGGCGCTGCTGCCGGTGGCGAGCCGCATCCTGTCCGATGTGGACACCGCCCGGCTGGAGGTGGCCGAGCTGGTCGGGCTGCGGCGCGGGCGGGTGCGGGTGGGTGCGACGCCGAGCCTGTGCGGCAGCATCTTCGCGGACGTGATCAAGCGGTACCACGACGCCTACCCCGGCATCCAGGTCTCGGTCACCGAGGGCGGGTCCCGGGACCTGGTGCAGGCGTTGGAGGCGGGGTCGCTGGACCTGGCGCTGGTCATCGTGTCGCCGGTGGACGCGCACCGGGCGCTGACCGTGGCGCCGGTGCTGCGGGAGGAGTTGGTGGTCGCCTCCGCGTCGCCGCTGGGCGTGGACCGGATGTCGTTGCTGGACCTGCGCGAACACCCGCTGGTGATGTTCCGGCCGGGCTACGACCTGCGGGAGACGACCCTGGCCGCGTGCCGGGGCGCCGGGTTCGAGCCGACGTTCGCGGTCGAGGGCGGCGAGATGGACGCGGTGCTGCGGTTCGTGGAGGTCGGGTTGGGCGTGGCGATCGTGCCGAGCACCGTGCTGGCGGCGCGGTCCCTGCACGGGACGCCGCTCACGCCGGGCACGTCCCGGACCGTGGGTCTGGCGCACCGGGCGGACGTGGCCCCGACGTCGGCGGCGCGGGCTTTCCAGGACGTGCTTCTCAGCTTTCTCAGGGGCGCGGAAATGCCCGCCGGGGTTCACCTGGTCGAGCGGTAGGGTCGCGCGCATGATCATTCGCCGGGAGAGCGCGGCCGACGTCGAGGCGATCGCGAACGTCACGGAGGCGGCCTTCGCGGACCGCCCCGGTGGCGAGGTGTGGCTGGTGGGGGCGTTGCGCGAGGACCCGGGGTGGCTGCCCGCGCTGTCCCTGGTGGCGGAGGTCGAGGGCGAGGTCGTCGGGCACGTGGTGTGCACGCGGGGCTTCGTGGGCGAGACGCCGGCGTTGGGGTTGGGGCCGTTGAGCGTGCGGCCGGACGTGCAGCGGCGGGGTGTCGGCAAGGCGTTGGTGCACGCGGTGCTGGGCGCGGCGGACGCGTTGGACGAGCCGTTGGTGGCGTTGTTGGGCGACCCGGCCTACTACTCCCGGTACGGGTTCCGGGCGGCGTCGGAGTTCGGGGTCGTGCCGCCGAACCCGGAGTGGGCGCAGTACTTCCAGGTGCGGACGTTGAGCGCGTACCGGCCGGAGGTGCGGGGCGCGTTCCGCTACGCCGAACCCTTCAACCGCCTCTAGCTCCTCGGGAGCGGACCTTCTTCCTCGGCACCCCTTGACCGCCCGGCAATATTAGTGGACGCTAACCGTTAGTGGATACTAACGGAGCAGGAGACGTCTGGAGCGCGCTGGCGGACGGCACCCGGCGGGCCATCGTGGACCGCCTGGCCGAGGGGCCGCAGGCGGTGGGGCAGTTGGCCGACCACCTGCCCGTCACGCGGTCCGCCGTGTCGCAGCACCTCAAGGTGCTCAAGAACGCCGGGCTGGTCAGCGAGCACGCCGTCGGCACCCGGCGCATCTACCGGCTGAACCCGACGGCGGTGGCGGCGTTGCGCGACCAGCTCGACACCTTCTGGCAACGGGCGCTCGCCAACTACGCCGACGTCGCCGCGCAAGCCACCGAGGAGGAAGCATGAGCGAAGTCGTCCGCAGGCACGTCGTGGTCGACGCGGAGATCGCGCAGGCCTTCAAGACCTTCACCGAGCGGTTCGGGGACTTCAAGCCGCGGGAGCACAACCTGATGCGGACCCCGATCGCCGAGACCGTGTTCGAGCCGCACGTCGGCGGGCACGTCTACGACCGCGCCACCGACGGCACCGAGTGCCGCTGGGCGCGCGTCCTGGCCTACGAGCCGCCGCACCGCGTCGTGTTCAGCTGGGACATCGGTCCGCAGTGGACGGTCGAGACCGATCCCGCGCGGACCAGCGAGGTCGAGGTCCGGTTCGTCGCCGAGGCCCCGGGCCGGACCCGCGTCGAACTCGAACACCGCCACCTCGACCGCCACGGCCCCGGCTGGGAGTCGGTCGGCGAGGGCGTCGGCGGCGACGGCGGGTGGCCGCTCTACCTCGCCCGGTTCGCCGAACTGCTCGGCTAGCTGTACTGCCCGGAGAGGTTGTGAACAGGGCGACACGTGATCGGATGATCTTGGAATGAGGGAGGGCCTCCGGGTTCGGTGTGGATTGCGACATCTGC